>DASSJE010000440.1:0-4870 GCA_035691365.1 Terriglobia bacterium | reverse complement strand
AGCGTCAATTTCACCCTGTCACGCGACGGGGCCACGCGCTTTGGCGAAGTCACCAGCAAGAACATCGGCAAGCAGCTTGCGATCGTTCTGGACAACCGGGTGGTCTCCGCTCCGGTCATCCAGAGCCAGATCACCGACTCGGGCGAGATCACAGGTTCCTTCACGCCGCAGCAGACGTCAGACCTCGCCTTGATGCTCCGTTCCGGGGCGCTACCGGCGTCAATTACATATCTGAATGAGAATACCGTTGGCCCCTCGCTCGGTGCGGATTCCATTCGCGCCGGTGTTGTGGCCTGCATCGTGGGCTTCCTGGCAGTGATCATTTTCATGCTGGTTTACTACCGCGGGGCAGGGGTCAACGCCGACGTGGCGCTGGTGCTGAACCTGATCATTCTGATGGCGGCGCTGGCCTACTTTGGTGCGGTCCTTACGCTGCCGGGCATCGCGGGCGTCATCCTGACGGTCGGCATGGGCGTGGATTCCAACGTCCTGATTTTTGAGCGCATCCGCGAGGAATTGCGGCACGGCAAGGCCGCCGGGGCCGCGGTGGCGGCGGGGTTTGAGCACGCCTTCCGGACTATTATTGATACCCACGTGACCACGGTGGCTGCCGCGGCCATCCTTTTTGCTTTTGGGACAGGGCCGATCCGGGGATTTGCGGTTACGCTCACAATCGGTTTGATTGCAAACCTTTTCACTTCGGTGTATGTTTCTAGGACCATTTTTGATTACGTGCTGACGAGGCGCCAGAAGGGCGGAGCGCTCAGCGTTTAATTTTTAGGGAACATTAATAATGCTTCCGGTGTCTATAGTTACAGGCGGCGGACCAGGATAAAAATGGAATTTTTTCACGAACCAAATATCGACTGGATGGGCAGGAAATGGTGGTTCATCAGCGTTTCGCTGGCCCTGCTGGTGGCTGGATTTATTTCGATTGCCATCCACCGCGGGCTCCTTTACGGAATCGAGTTCCGCAGCGGCACGCAGGTGATGGTGAAATTTGCAAAGGCTCCTGACATCGGCGCTATCCGAAAACAGCTCGCCAATGAAAACTGGAAGGATGCGTCGATCCAATCGATTGGGACTTCTACAGAACATTCGGTGATGATCGAGTTGCCGCTGCCAAAGGGCGCCACTGAGGGCAAGGCTCTGGATACCGGAAAAGCCGCCATCGTTAAAGCTCTGACGGAGTTGTACGGCGGGGCTCAACAGGGCAAAGCGGACTTTAACAACGCGCCTGCGAAGACCCTCGAGGACCATCTGCTGGTTGCGGACCCGCTGGGTCTGGGGTCAAAAGGGCTGGAAGCTGCCACCAGCACTTATAATGATATTGCAGGGGCCATCGTCAAGTTCCGCGACAGCGCTCCGCAAAGCGGGTTGATTGCCGATTTCCAGCAATTGAATGGCGTTTTGGGTGTGACCCCAGCGGTTGTGAACGTGCTGCAGAAGGATTTTTACCTTTCGGGCTTTACTGTTCGCAATACGCAGATTGTGGGTCCGAAAGTGGGTTCCGACCTGCGGCGGGAAGCCGTATATGTGACCCTGGCGGGCCTTGCCGCAATGCTGGTTTACATTTGGTTCCGTTTTGAGTTAATTTATGGCGTGTCGGCCGTTATCGCGGTCTTTCACGACGTTCTTATTACCATCGGGTTGTTTTCTCTTTTTAACAAAGAGATTACGTTGTCTGTAATTGCTGCCCTGTTAACGCTTGTGGGCTATTCGATGAACGACACTATCGTTACGTTCGATCGGGTGCGGGAAAATCTGCCCTCAAGCAAGCGCGAGGACTTCAGCCAACTGTTAAACCGCAGCATCAACCAGACCCTGAGCCGTACGATCCTGACCTCCGGGCTGACGTTCCTCGCGGTTCTTTCTCTCTACCTTTTTGGAGGCGACGTCATTCACGGCTTCGCCTTTGCCATGGTCGTGGGAGTTTTGATCGGTACGTACTCGTCCTTTGCGATAGCAAGTCCCCTCCTGGTGTTCTGGCAGACCAGGGCAGGAAAAGGACGAGTAAGGGATAAACGCAAAGTTTATGAGCGGGAAGTTGCTACTGCCAAAAGATAATCAATTTCTCCGGTCGAAAGCCCGGGAAGCATGTCCAGCCCGGAGTTCGACGAAGAGAGGGGGTGTGTATCATGCTTGGTGACACGCTACTGGATTCCTCCGCGCGACGCGACCCTGTGCTGAAAAGCGTGCACTGGCTGGTTTCGCTGGCGATAGGAATCGTAGGATTTCTGATTGGCTATTTTGGTTTTCCTTTGATCGAGACACCGGAATTGAAGGTGCTGGTCACCCAATCGCTGATCGTCGGCGCGATCTTTTTCTTCTATGCGCTGATCCTCTGCTACGTCTACTCGGATTCCACCCACTTCAAGTTTGCGACGTGGCCGTGGATGATCATCGTGTTCCTGTTTAATCTGGTGGGGTTCGTCGCTTACCTCTGTTATTCTGCGGCCAAGACGGATGACTGGAAGAGGGCTACGCTGCCGATTGCTTATATTTTTGAAGTGATCGTCATCGGCGTCCTGATCATCGTCCCCTTGATGCAGACGGACGCGCTGCCGAAGGCGCAGTTGATGACCTTCCTGGCCGCGCCACCGCCACCGCCGCCACCGCCTCCCCCGCCAGCCAAAGCCCCTCCGATTGTCGTTCACCACGTGAGCATGCAAGACCTGATGAAGGCCCCCACGGTTATTCCGAAGACTATCGCGAAGGTCAAGGCGGAGCCGGTGGTACAATCGGCCGGAGTGGTGGGCGGAGTTTCGGGTGGCATGCCAGGTGGCTCGGTGGGTGGTGTCCTGGGTGGCATCATCGGCGGCGTCACTGCCGGCCCACCCCCACCTCCGCCGAAGGCGAAGACGCCTCAACGGATCAGGGTGGGCGGCCAGGTGGAAGCTGCCAAGCTGATCTATAAACCGACACCGGAATATCCGCCCCTTGCCAAAATGGCCCGGATTCAGGGAACGGTGAGGCTTGAGGCGATTATTGCGAAGGATGGAACAATTCAGGACTTGAAGGTCCTGAGCGGCCACCCCTTGCTGGTCAAATCCGCTCTGGACGCAGTGAAACAATGGCGCTATCAGCCGACGCTATTGAACGGTGAGCCTGTGGAAGTGGTTACGGAGATCGATGTAAACTTCACCTTGGCGGGTTAGTCGGTGAAGTTTAAAAATCCTTGAGGAGGAAATAGACAAGCATGCTAGGAGCAAAACTTTTCTTTACGATATTGCTGTTTCAAGAAGGTGGCGGTGGCCTCTCTTTTAGCCCTCTGGACATGTGGAGAACCATGGGGTGGTCAGCGCGGGCGGTCGTGATTGTGCTGTTCTTTATGTCCGCGTGGTCCGTCGGTGTTGCAATCGACCGCTGGATCGCTTTCCAGGCGGCCCGCAAGCAGTCCCGCATTTTCGCGCCTGCGGTTGCCGGCGCGCTGAAGGATGGGAGAGTGGATGAGGCGATTTCGATTGCCGAGCAGAACAAGCGAAGCCACCTCGCAAAAGTAGTCACGGCAGGCCTCCAGGAATTTCAGGCTCACCAGGTCTCGGCCGAAATCCCCGGTGAGATGATTGAAGCTTCAAAACGCGCTCTGGAGCGGGCCTCGGCCATCGTCCACGCGGAGTTGAAGCGCGGTATCTCCAGCCTGGCCACGATCGGATCGACGGCGCCTTTCGTCGGACTGTTCGGGACCGTGTTGGGAATCATTCACGCGTTTCAGGGCATTTCCACCAGCAAGTCAACCGGCCTCGGCGCAGTCGCCGGCGGTATCGCGGAAGCTCTGGTCACCACCGCTATCGGTCTATTCGTCGCTATCCCGGCCGTGTGGCTCTACAACTACTTCACCAACAAGATCGAAGGTTTTGACGTGGAGATGGACAACTCTTCCTCCGAACTGGTGGATTATTTCATCAAGAGTTCCGGAGGTAAGAAATAATGGCCAGGAAACGCGCAGAACTGGGTACGCTGGCGGACATCAACGTGACGCCGATGGTGGACGTCATGCTGGTGCTGCTGATCATTTTCATGGTGATCACCCCTCTGCTTCAGAAAGGCGTTTCCGTTGATCTGGCGAAAACTCACAACCCGCGCAAGATGCCCGATGCCGAAAAGACAGACGCTGTGGAACTGGCAGTTACGCGGGACGGTAAAATCTTCCTGAATGCTCAACCTGTTGCCGTGGATGACATCACGAAGCAAGTGGAAGACCTCATGTCAAACAAGTTGAACAAGGTGGTTTTTATCAAGAGTGATTCCCGGGCGGAATACGGCACCGTCGTTTCTGTTGTGGACAACGTCCGTGCGGCTGGGATCGAGCAGTTGGGCCTGATCACCGAACAGGTGCAGCCAAACCAGAATATTCCACTTGCCCCAGCCTTGCCGTGAAGTGTTAATCACGAAGCATTGGCTTAGGGCAGGCTGAATCGAAGGAGGGTATTCGTATGGCAGTTGCCGTTGGCAGCAGCAAGGGCGGTACAATGATGAATCTCAACGTGACGCCACTGATCGACGTATTGCTGGTGCTGCTGATTATCTTTATGATCATCACGCCCCTGACGCCCAAAGGGCTGGACGCGCTTGTCCCCAAACCGGACAAGAACCAGAAGCAGGACCCGAATATAATCCAGCGAACGATTGTGGTATCCATCGACGGGCAAAGGGCCATCAGCATCAATCAGCAACCGGTTACGGTTGGCGATCTGGGGCAGCGGCTGGTGGACATCTTCAAAAACCGGAATGACCACATCATGTTTATCAAGGGAGACCCGAAACTGCCTTTCCAGGACGTGGCTGAAGTGATTGACATTTCCAAGGGAGCTGGCGCCGACAAGATCGGGCTGATTACAAAAGCGATCGAGGCCCAGCAGTAGCATTT
>DASSJE010000439.1:0-9810 GCA_035691365.1 Terriglobia bacterium | reverse complement strand
GATCGATGCTAAACAGCCTTTCACCCTTGCTCACATCCTGCCCTTCGGTAAAGAAGGCCCTCTGGATCTCTCCGTCCACCAGAGTCTTCACCGTTACGGTGGAATACGCCTCCACCGTTCCAATGGCAGTCACCTGGACGGGCATATCCCGCTGGGTCGCCTTCGCCACCACAACAGGCACCACCATGGACGCGGGCGATATTTTAAGGGCGCTAACAGCCTTCTTATTATCCGAACAATCCGTAGAAAGCAGGGCAACCATGGCCAAAACCATGAGGCAGCCCAGAACTCTTAATGTAAAAGTACGCAATCTTCCCAAGACTGGCTCCATTGAGATTTTGACGCCCCAGCACGCAAAAGCGTTACACTGATTTCGCTTCGAGGCGGCCTGTGCTGCCTCTCCGTGCCGCGGTCATAATTTTTTACGCGAAAATCGAAAAACCTTTATGGGTATACTGCGCTCCGCCGCAAATCCTCTCACCGCATCACAGGGGAATTTGGCAAATATAGGGATGCATCAAAACAAAGGCCCTGCACTCCCTCCCCCAGTACAAGTCACCTGTTTGTTCTCTGTCCCATTATAATTGAAATTCGGGCATACTGGCACCATCCACAGGCGATAAGTAGTGCTTTGGCCTGGTACCTATATTTTGCGGCACGGTCATGCCGGCCGTGGCTTCGGACTGCCGCACCGGCGAGCGCGCCCGCGCCACAAATCAAACCGGGTTGCTACCAGAGGTAACCGTGAACATCAGGAACGAGCTTGCTGAAATCCCCGATGCCCTGCGCCAGATGCAGGAAGAAGCGCGCCCGCTCTACGACGCGCTCATCCGCCGTATCAGTTGGGGCGAAAGGCCCATCTACATCCTTGGCGACGCGGTCTGCTATCCCGCCGCTTTGAGCGGCGCCCGGGCGTTTGAGTCGTTCCTGGGAATGCCCGTCATCGTCCAGCGTGCAGCGGTCTTCAATGCCTATACCAGCCGGACCCTTGCCCGCCGCTCGCTGGTGATTGTGGTCGCCGGCCCCGAGGTAACGGAAGAAACCCTCGCGGCATGCAAAAGAGCGCGCAGCCGGGGCGCGAAGGTCTGGGCGGTTACGGCGGAACCGCCAGGCGAACTCGCCGCGCTCGCTGATGCCGCCGTCAACGACTATTCGGGCGGATCTGCCAGCGACGGGCCCCGCTCCATCGTCTGCCGCCATGCGGCGCTGCTCTTTCTGGCAATAGCGGCGGCACGGGTCCTCAAATCACCCGGCCAGGCGCAGGGGCCTCTGGAAGAAGAACTCGATCAACTGCCCCGGCACATTGAATGGGTCCTCAACCAGATTTCTGACGCTGCACGCGCCCTGGCAGAAGCGGCGGCCAATCTGCCGGAACTTGATGTCGCGGGCGGCGGCGCCTTTTATCCAGTCGCCCTTGAGGCCGCTTGCGCTTTGCACCAGCCAGGTGGCCCGCGCGCCCGGGGCTTTGAGTTGCTGGAATTTCAACAATCCCGGCGCCAGGTTCTGCAGCCGGGCGCAGGAGTCCTTTACCTGTCCTCGTCCCGATGTGGTCTGAAGACAGAAGTCCACAGGTCAGTTCGGGAGTTGAGGCAGGAAGGCCATCAGAAAATTTTTGCCCTCACCGACGCCGATGACCGTGCATTGTCAGAAAGGGCTGATATGGCCGTTCTCCTTCCCGTCGTGCCCGAACCCGCGGGGGCCCTGCTTTCCCTTGTATTTCTTCAGCTTGCAGGCTCATTCGCCGCGCTGGCTTCCCCGCGCAACCGGGCGCGGCGAGGACAGGCGGGCGGGCCCTGAAGCTATGTAATTCAAGGCTAGTAACTATCCATGACACACTATTATATAGTTTTAAACGTAGGATACTTCAACAATCATTGACAACAAATGGCGTTTCTGATTTTATAAATATATGGACATTGGAAAACGCATCAGAACTTTGCGGGAAGCCAAAGGGCTTTCGCAGGGAGATATCGAGAAACGCTCGGGGTTGCTTCGCTCATATATATCGCGCGTCGAAGGCGGCTATACGGCCCCGTCTCTTTCTACCCTGGAGAAATTCGCGAAGGCTTTGGAAGTTGAACCTTATCAGCTTCTGTTTCGCGGGGCCGGGCATCCCACAGCGCCGCATGTTCCGCCGCAGGCAAGCCAGTCAAAATCGATCCGCAAGCTGATCAGGTTCTTCGAGGGCATGACGACACCGAACCGCAAGCTCATACTCACCCTTGCCAGCAAGCTGGGAAAAGAATAATCACGGCAACCGGATGCAAGGCGCGGAAACCCGTAAACAAAAAGAACATTGCAGGCGTTGAACCTCCTAGAGAGACATTCCACCCTCGCCGGTATTTCCCTGCCGGTGAGATGTTCTGGCCAGAAGCGCGTCCAAACGCTGATTGATGCCGGCGGCCTGCTTGCGGATCTTAGCCAACTGAATCAATCCGTAAAACAGGCACAGGATCAGAACCAGCATAAAGCCCAACGAAACTAGGACCGCTATCATTTGGATGGTTTGCGGATCGTACATGGTAGTCTCTCCATTCTTGATTGCGTCAAAGCTGCGGCTCTGTCCTGCCCTGGTCCATGATAAAAACCCTTGAAGGGTCAAGGCAAGGCCCTGCGTTCCCTCCCGGTCCTAATCGAAGGTTCCTGTCGCCGAAATCCACGTTATAACGAGGTAAACCTGAAATCAAGATTTTCCCTTTCCGCCGCAAGCGAGTCTGCGGCAAGCCGCGGCGCGCCTTCTGCAGCAACATCCCTTTCACTCCGGGCCACAATGTGATAAGACATTCTGCTCGATGCAGCGGCGGATCCTTATCCGCCAGCCGGAACACTCCGCCGCTGCGCCTACCCAACCTACGGAGGATTGATCATGGCCGAAGAACTTGACCGACGCGAGTTTATGAAGAAGATCGCCACCGGAACAGCCGCGGCGGGAATCGGGTTCCCTGCCCTCGGCAAAGCGGCGCAGGCCGCCCCCAGCGATCGCGTGCGAGTGGGGGTCGTCGGCACGGGCCGCCAGGGACTTGGCGACCTCCAGGCATTTCGTCATCAGCCGGACGTTGAAATCGTGGCCGTCTGCGACGTTTACAAACCCAATCTCGATCTGGGCCTGGGGGCCACCGGAGGCAAGGCGCAAACCTACAGCGATTTCCGCCAGGTGCTCGACCGCAAAGACATTGATGCCGTCATCGTCGGCGCGCCTGACCACTGGCATCCCATTGTGATGGTGGAAGCCTGCAAGGCCGGCAAGGATGTTTATGTCGAAAAACCCATCTGCCATACCATCGACGAAGGCATCCTGATGGTAGAGGCCGCGCGCAAGCACAATCGCGTGGTGCAGGTGGGGACGCAGCAGCGTTCCGGCATCCACTTCCAGAAAGCCGTCAAGCTGGTGCAGGACGGCTTTATCGGCAAGGTCAGCTTTGTCCGCACGTGGAACTACGCCAACGAATATCCCCATGGCATCGGCAATCCCGCCGATTCCAACCCGCCATCTGATCTCGACTGGAATGCCTGGCTCGGCCCGGCGCCCAATGTTCCCTTCAACTGGAACCGTTTTGGACCCGACCCGAACATCCCTCCGCGATGGTCAACCTTCCGTTATTTCTGGGACTACGCGGGTGGTTATATGACCGACTGGGGCGTCCACCTCATCGACATCGTCCAGTGGGCCATGCAGGTTGAGGCGCCATCGGTGATCGCCAGCATGGGCGGCAGATACTACATCAAGGACAATGCCGAAACGCCCGACACGCTGCAGGTGACCTACGAATACCGAAATCCCGATTTCGTGTGCGTCTATGAAAACCGCTGGAACAATGCCAATTCCATGTACGGCAAAGGCTATGGCATCGAGTTCCACGGCACCGGTGGAACGCTGTTCATCGACCGCAGCGGCTTCGAGGTGTTTCCGGAAGAACTCCAGGACCTCCCGCACCATGAAGTTGCTCGAACCGCTTCCGTTAAGATGAAGTCCGTGAACAATTCGCACGCCGATCACGTGCGGAATTTTCTCGATTGCATGAAGTCGCGCCAGCGGCCGATTTCAGACATTGAAATCGGGCATCGCTCCACCAGCGCCTGCCTGCTGGGCAATGTCGCCTTCCGCAGCAAGGAACGGATTGTGTGGGACGTGAAAAACCAGAAGCTCGTTTCCGGCGGCAGCAGGGCGCAGCAATACATCACTCGCAATTACCGCGCGCCCTGGAAGCTGGCGGTCTAAGCCCGCCCTTTTAGCTTCTCTGTGTGCTCTGTGTCTCGAAAGACGGAACACAGAAACTACAGAGGCCCTCTGTGCCCTCTGTGTTCAGGCTTTTCGATTATTCGGGAGCCGGCGTGAGCAGATATGAAAAGTCAGCTTTCGAGCATTTCAGGCCACAGCAGACTTGATCGGCCGCACTTCGCGCTCGACCTTGGCCTGTTCCCTGTCGCGGGTAATTTCCAGCTCGTGACGGGCCTGAAGATTGACCCAGAATTCCGGGGAAGTTCCGAAGAATCTTCCCAGGCGCAGCGCCGTGTCGGCCGTTACAGCCCGCCGCTCATGCACAATCTCAGCGATTCGCGTCACCGGCACGTGCAGATCAAGCGCCAGCCTGTTCATGCTCAGGCCAAGCGGCCCCATGAACTCTTCGCGCAGAATCTCTCCGGGATGAACCGGCTTCAACTTAGCAGCCATGTTTGGGTCCTCTCTAGTGGTAATCCGTGATTTCGACGCTGCAGGCACCGTCGTCAAGGCGTATCGCAAACGAAGATGGCGGTGGCGCCCGCCTGCGCTCCCACGGGAGCTACCAGCGCCACGGTCCCCTGGCCGTCTCCGGCAAAGGACGTAATGGGCCGGCCGCCCAGCTTGTTGAGCAGCAGCCCAAAATCCGAGGGCGTGGTTAAACGGACCACCTGGCCTCCGCAAAAACAGAAGAGGCCGAAATCGTCCGCCTGGCCGGACGGCTCTCCGGCAAAAATAATGCTGCCACTGATGCGGCCCGCCGCCTGCCCCTGAATAGCCGAAAAAGCGGCGTTATCGCTTGCCCCGGGAGCCTTCTGCGCCATCACGGGCTGGGAGGGATCGCCGGAGAGTTCCGCAGTTTCCGCGTTGTTCCCCTGCAAAAGCACCAGCAACATCTGGATGGGTTTCTGGTTCGAGCGTGCCGGAAGCACCTGGACCGTGTCAGGCGGTTGGGGCGCCGGATTGAGCTGCTGGAAAGTCCTTGTCGCGACAGCGCGGAAGAACTGCTCCCGGGCCTCCGCCAGGTCGGCGCCGTGCCTCACAAAAACCGCTTCATCATGGCTGGCAAAAATGGGCTCGAGAAGGCTGGAGGGCGCAAGCCGGAAATCTTTGGGCAGTGATACCTGGCGCATGCCTCCCCCTGACCAGATGTACAATCCCGAATGAGGGTTTGGGCCGCCCGAACGAGCGGCAAACAGCACTTCGCCCTGGGAGCCCATCACCGGCGCCGAAAATTCCTTGAAGATCTGTCCAAAGCTGTTCCCCCCGCCGCCGTTATCGGCCACCAGGCCGGCGGCTGAACCCTTGATGCAGACGATGGCCTCCGTGGGCTTGTCGGCTTCCTCGGCTTTCAATTTCGCCTTGAAGGCCACATCACCGGCGCTGTTGATGCTGGGGGCGCTGAAAGATTCATACTGTTCGTGCGACGCCGGGGAAATCAGCCCCTCAAAGGCCACCACCGTGAACGAGACTCCCTGCGACCGCACCACGGCCTGCAGGTTGCTGCGGGGGCTTGCAAGAGTGGAGCGAAACACAATTCGATCATTGCCGCTCATGGCCAGATCTTGAAATGGGCCGAACGTGAATCCGGGATGGCTGGGGACCGCCGAGCCGCTCACCAGCAGCAGGCGCGCGTTCACCTGTGCGGCGGCAGGACGCGCGCCCAGGCAGAGCAATAACGCAATGCACAGTCCCGTCGCGCCAAAATGTCTCAGACGCATCTTCCTCATACGTTTTTTTCCTGCCACAGCTCCGATCGCCAGCTTTGCGGTCTGCAACCTTCCCGGTTTCCCGGGGTGCGCCGGGCACATCAGCATTATAGGGCACGGATGCGGAAATGGACTTCGAAAGCGCGGTTAGCGGGTGGATTGCTGATTTCCGGATATCGGCTGAGGATACTCTAACGGCAGGGGCAGGCTTGCACTGAAAGCTGATTACCGTTTCTCAAACGCCATGGAAGTCGATTTAAAGAATGGAAGTGGTAACTTGCCGCCTATTTCACGTAGCAGACGCCATAAAAGCGCCCCGATTCCGTCAAGCGCGTCCAGACAACTCTGGCGGGGGTTTCCACGGGCGTCTGGTTGTCGGCAAAGGGCAGCGTAATGAAGAGTTCGTCGTCCACATTAAAAACTTTGGTGCTCACAAAGCAGAGGCCCCCTTTGGAGACGTTGCGCGTCTGGGCAATGTCCGTCACTCCCCAACTGTTGCGGACCCTGAGCCGCATCACCAGTTTCAGACGCCGCGATTTACGGGGCTCCGCGGATGGAGGCGGCGTCCGGGCGCTTTCAAGGATCATTTCAGTTGTGACAGGCTGGTCGCTGGGCTTCCAGCGCGTCGTTTCATTGCAACGGTTGCAGTGGCGTGAAATCAGCCCGGTGGCCAGCAGCACGTCATATTCAATGGTAGATAGCGGGCTCTGCGTGGCGTTTTTGCAGGCGGCGCATTCAATCAGCACTTTGGGCTGAAGCCCTTCCGAAGGCGGCGTATAGTCGATTCCCCAGATTCCGCTCTCCGGGTTCAGCGCCTCAACTCCCCACTCGCGGCGGTCGCCGAACACTTGCTGGAAGGCTCCGACAACGCGGAACTCCTCCTCGATGTCGTTCGCCAGGTTCTTGATGAGGATGATGTCGTCCGGCAGGAGAGGATGGGTGAGGCTAATGCGCGCGCCGCCGGCGCTGAAGCTGACGGTTACACTTTCCTCACTGAAGGACACGCCGGAAACGTCGTTTCCGATGACCCGTATGCGTACGGGCGCCAGCACGCGATCTGTACGTCGTCTTTGCTCTTCCGGCATGGGTCAGTTCAGGCAACCTCCGCTCCCTTGTTCAGGTGGGTCCCGCTATTTCAGGCCCGTTTCCTCGCTGTAAATGGAAATCGGTCGATTCGGGAAAAAAGATTAATCAATGGGCGGATGAGAGGGCCGTGTGGAGGGAATGGGTTTGCAGGGTCATCATTCCGGGGGGAATTTTCGAAACACCCGGCCAATCAGGTCGCGGCTATCCCGCTGAGCCGGGCGAGGCCGCCAGCTTCGTCTTCAGCAATCACAAAATGCTCGGTGAGTTTCACTTCGTCCAGCACCCGCCGGACGCGCTCGCCCAGCGAGACGAGAACCAGCCTGGCGCCACCCTTCAGCACCGCAGCGCGGCAGCCGGCCAGGAAACCCAGGCCCGTTGAATCGATGTACGGCACCCCGGAAAAATTAAACAGCAGCTTCCGGCATCCGGAATCGATCAGTTCCTGCACTTTCTGGCGGCACTGCGGGCCGTCCCGGCCTGCGATGAACCTTCCCTGCAACCGGAAAATCGTCACGCCGTCGCGCGTTTCAATGGTAATGTCCATGATCTTCAGTCCTGCAACCCGCTCAAACCCATGCTATGGAACTCCCGGAGGGGTGCCAAGATGCCCCGCGCAGGGCCGGCATACGTCCCGGGTGATAATAGGGCCGGCATGCCTGCACCGCACCCGCATGGTGTCTCTGTGATCTCTATGTCTTCAAAAGATTGAACACAGAGGCCGCGGAGTCTCTGTGCCCTCTGTGTTGCGAATTTCTTTAGGCCACAGAGGTCACGGAGAAAACCTCACACAAAGTAATACGCGCGTGGCACGCCGGATGTTCCCAACGGCTGCGGCAGCCCTTTGGTGTCTCTGTAATCTCTGTGCCTTTAAAAGATTGAACACAGAGGTCGCGGAGTCTTTGTGCCCTCCGTGTTGCGAATTTCTTCAGGCCACAGAGATCGCGGAGAAAATCCCACTAAAATAATACGCGCACCGTGCTCCAAATGTTTGCGCCGCGTTCGATTTCCTGAAAGCGACGGCCTCGACGCAGGCAGCCAGCGTGGCAAACATGGCGCATTAGAAAAAAAACTGCCGGCGAGAAGGATGCATTCTCTCGCCGGCAGACACGGGAACTTCAGTTGAAGGGACGGGTTGCCCCGTCCGGAAACGTTTGTTTAGCTTTCTTTGCCCGCTTTTTGCCGCTGCTCGCGCAGAACGGCCTTGCGGGAAAGCCGGATCTTGTTGCCATCAATCGAAATCACCTTCACCAGCAACTGGTCGCCTTCCTTCAGCTCGTCGCGAATATCGCGAATGCGATGTTCGGCCACTTCGCTGATGTGCAGCAATCCGTCGGTGCCGGGGAAGATTTCGACAAAGGCGCCGAAATCCGCCAGGCGGACCACCTTGCCGAGGTAAGTCTTGTTCAACTCCGCCTCAGCCATCATCTCCTTGATGATCTTCAGCGCTTTGTTGGCGGAAGACTCATCCACGGCCGCCACGTTCACGCGACCGTCGTTTTCCACGTCGATCTTGGCGCCGGTCTGCTCCACAATGCCGCGGATCACCTTGCCGCCGGGCCCGATCAACTCGCCGATCTTGGCCGGATTGATGTGAATGGTGTGGATGTGCGGAGCGTAGGCGGAAATCTTGTCGCGAGACTCCGGCAAAGCAGCCAGCATCTTCTCCAGAATGTGCAGCCGTGCAGACTTGGCCTGGGCCAGAGCTTCCGCCATGATCTGCGGCGTGATGCCGCTCACCTTGATGTCCATCTGCAGCGCCGTGATACCGTCTTTGGTGCCGGCCACTTTGAAGTCCATGTCGCCGAAGTGGTCTTCCGCCCCGGCAATGTCGGTGAGGATGGCGTATTTGTCGCCCTCTTTCACCAGTCCCATGGCGATGCCGGCCACCGGCGATTTGATGGGCACTCCGGCGTCCATCAGCGCCAGGCAGCCTCCGCAGACGCTCGCCATCGAGGACGATCCGTTGGACTCCAGAATGTCCGAAACCACGCGGACCGTGTAAGGGAAAGTAGCTTCGTCGGGGACCACCATGAAAAGAGCCCGCTCCGCCAGTGCGCCGTGCCCGATTTCACGCCGGCCCGGGCCGCGCAGAAATCCCGTTTCGCCCACGCTGAAAGGCGGGAAGTTGTAGTGCAGCATGAAGCGCTTGAACGATTCGCCTTCCAGCACGTCCAGCCGCTGCTGGTCTTCAGCAGTGCCCAGCGTGGCCGTCACCAGCGCCTGGGTCTCGCCGCGCGTAAACAGCGCCGAACCGTGCGTGCGGGGCAGCAGGCCCACTTCGCAGTTGATGGGGCGGACCTGGTCAAACGCCCGGCGGTCAGGCCGCTGGCGTTTGTTCAGAGTGTCCTCGCGGAAGACGCGCTCCTCCAGGCGTTCAAAGGCCGCGGCCACTTTGTGCCGCGTTTCCTCGTCCGTTTCCGGATAACTCGCCACCAGCGCTTCCTTCAGGCCGGAAACTTTCTTCTGGCTTTCCAGCTTGGGATACTTTGAGGTGTCCATGGCCTCGCGAAGGTTGTCCTCCACTTTCTGCCGCACCTCGGTTTCGATGGCCTGGTCGAGCGCGGGCGCCGTAAACTCGCGCTTCTTGAGCCCCAGTTTCTGGAACAGCTCTTTTTCCATGGCGATGATCTTTTTGATTTCTCCATGCGCATACTGGATGGCGTCGTTGATGGTTTCTTCTGAAACTTCGGTGGCTCCGGCTTCCACCATCACAATAGCGTCTTCGCTGCCCGCCACCACCATGTTCAGCAGGCTTTCCTTCACTTCCGAATAAGTGGGGTTGGTCACCAGGTGCCC
>DASSJE010000438.1:0-3514 GCA_035691365.1 Terriglobia bacterium | reverse complement strand
GCTGGACAGCGCCTTTGGGTGATTTAAGCTGGCAGCCGTCAGCAGCTGATGCTTGCAGAACAAACAGTGAGAAAACTATCGTTAACACGCCAACGATACCGAGCATTATTTTCTGCACACGCTGCGTGAGCTCTTGAAGCTGGGGACGGAGCTTCAACATGAATCCTCCTTGCATTGAACCACAAGCGTATTGCCTGAATGGGGCAAGAGTGTCTGCTCCCGCGCCCCAATTGTCAAGGGTGAAAGAAACTGCATACCTACCCAACGGCATTGTTATTTTTAGCCATCCCCCTCACCGCACCCTAACAGCTTCCACCATGTCGCAGCATAGCCCAAGAGCTGGTACTCGTGGTTACAACGGTGTTAAAACAACGAGAGATAGCGTTAGGTCAGAGGCCGTGGCGCCCGTTTAAAACTTCGCGGCTTGTGATGTATTCCCAATGGCAGCGTTGACTGACGCTTTATACAATCAGGTGCCGACTGGCGTACGTGTAACGCTTCAGGTTTATGCGGTGCGATTCGCAGGATTGTAAGCTTTCTTCGACAGGTGCTGTGCGTATAGGAACCTGGACTTGGAACCTGCATTCCAGTGGGTCCTTCAGAAATTCCCCTCCCGGAGTTTCGATGAATGCGAATTACGGAATTACGTACCTGCCTGCGCCCGCAGCAGCAGTTGAGTTCTCCAGTTTGCAGGCAAGGCAGTTCCCTTGATCGCCCGTTGAACCAGCCCCGGATCGGTTATTTGGCCAAGGTAGAGACGTACTATATCAACGACAGTCACCCGATTGGAATCTCGCTCCAAGAGCTTAATTTTCGATCCTGTAGTAACCTCCCCAGGCTCGATCACCGAGAAGTAAAAACCACTCCGTCCACTCATCAGGAACCGCTTGATCATGTCGTCACGCGCAAACCTGAGGTCTAGTTTGTAACAGGGCATGCGTGGCTGGGTAACCATCAGCACAGCAGACCCGATTCTCAGAACATCGCCGATGCAGAGGGAATCTTCCGGTAGCCCTTCGGTCGTAAGGTTCTCACCAAAAGCACCCCAGGAAAAGGCTACCTCCGGCAGTTCCTTCCGCCAGTACTCGTAGTGTTCGGCTGGGTACGCATAAACCGCCTTCTCCGATCCGCCGTGTACGGTGAGGTCTGCTTCTTGATCGCCAGCGAGGTTCAGTTTGCCGATTTTCACCGGGCCATCCACGGGCTCCTTAAAGATGGCTGTCCGTACAGTCATACCTTTCCCCACGATCTCCCGCGGGCGCCCTACGTTTACCGAAATGACGCTCATGGCAGTTCTCCTCAGCCGCTCACTCATTTTGTGACTGAACTGCGCGAACCTCTTGAAGGCTGAACGCTTTTCCGCCAATTCCCCAGGATCCGCTGGAGATTTCCTCAACCAGAACCCAGGTATTTTGCCTTAGCCTCTCGCCGACAAACGGGATCACTGCCTCGGTGACTTGGTGAATCAGGTCCTTGGTCTGTGACTCAGAAAGTTCATCCCTGAACACCTTTATTGTGACCAGTGGCATGTTTTTTTCTCCTCTGCGTGCTATCTGTTTTGAGAATGGAGCTTTGATTGTCTGCGACGAGCAGGGCCGCGATGTGCGGCCTGCTGCGTCCATTTGCCTAGACTTGCCCGATACCGCCATCGACGTTCAACTCAACGCCCGTGACATAGGAAGAGGCATTGCTCGCCAGGAACAGGGCCGTCTGCGCTACTTCTTCGGGCCTGCCGAAACGCTTCAGCGGAACTTGGGACACGATATTCGCCGCGAATGCCTCCACTGCTTCCGTGGGCAGGCCCAACTTTCCATACAATGGAGTGGAAATCGGGCCGGGGCTGACCACGTTCACACGGATTCCTCTGGTGGCGAGCTCGGAAGAAATGCTCCGCGCCAGCGAACGCACGGCTGCCTTACTCGCGGCGTAGACGCTGGTTGTGGGAATACCAGCCTGGTTGACGAATGAGGTGTTCAGAATGATCGAGGCATTGTTATTCAGGAAGGGAATGGCTTTTTGAATCGTAAAGAACACTCCCTTGACGTTAATGTCGAACGTCTCCTCGTAAGCTTCCTCAGAGACATCACTTACCGGGGCGAACTTCGCTATCCCAGCGTTGGCAAACAACACGTCGATTCGGCCGAGTTTCTTGGCGACTACCTCGAACAGTGTGTCTAAGTCAGCCAATTTGCTCACGTCGGACCGCACGACTAAGATGCTGGACCCGAGTTCCTTGACCGCAGCATCGAGCGATTTTTGATTGCGGCCAGAAATAACCACCCTGGCTCCTTCTTCCTGGAACAGCTTTGCGGTAGCCAGCCCGATTCCACTGCTGCCCCCCGTGATTACTGCAACTTTTCCTTCCAAGGTTTTCATCTTTATTTCTCCCTCTCTTTGTATGACATGCATCTGGTTGTAGGGTTGAACTGGACCCGGGTTATGCGGCCTGGGCCTGCGTTGCTACGTTGCGACCCAGGAAATCCCGAATGGCGCCAGCGATTTCCTGATAGTGGGTTTCTAGAGCGAAGTGGCCGGTATCATAAAAACGCACCTCGGCACGAGGGTTATCACGTTTAAACGCTTCTGCGCCAGGAGGCAGAAAGAACGGATCGCTCTTACCCCAGACCGCCAGTGTGGGTGGCTGCTTGGCACGGAAATATTCCTGAAACTTCGGATAGAGCGCGACATTGCTGGCATAATCCAAGAACAGGTCAAGCTGAATCTCGTCATTGCGCGGCCGAGCCAGGAGTGCAGAGTCGAGTTGGTAGCCTTCGGGCGCCACCAGAGTCTCATCCTGGACGCCGTGCAGGTATTGCCACTTCGTCGCTTCAGGCTTGAGAAATTCGCGCAGCGCAGCGCGATTCTCCGCGGTCGGATCCTTCCAGTATTTCTGGATGGGATTCCAACCGTCGCTCAAGCCCTCTTCATAGGCGTTCCCATTCTGCGAGATGATGGCGGTAATACGTTCCGGATGCGCCAACGCGAGGCGAAGTCCCACGGGAGCTCCATAGTCGAAGACGTAAATCGCGTAACGCTCCAGACCGATCGCCTGGGTGAAGCGGTCGATGACCTTGGCCAAGTTTTCAAATGTGTAACGAAACTGTTTCCGGTCGGGCGCATCCGAGAAGCCAAAACCTGGAAGATCAGGCGCGACTACATGAAAGCGGTCAGCCAGAGCGGGAATGAGATTGCGGAACATGTGGGAAGACGTGGGAAAGCCGTGCAGCAGTAAGACCGCAGGCGAATCCTTTCCTCCAGCTTCGCGGTAGAAAATCCGGGAGCCGTCTACAATGACGTGCTGGTAAGTCGTCATAAAACTCAACCTCCTTACAAGACTTGGAAGGAACGACATCCGGCGCCCTCCAGCTCCGGCTTCGTGCCTTCAGAGCATCAGATTAGCTAACCGGCACAATGATTCATTATTGGTGTAAAATATTTTGAGGGCTTTTTGAGGGCCTTTATATGAGCCGCGATAGGACAAGCCATCCAGACTGGAAAGATGGGTTCCTTTTTG
>DASSJE010000437.1:0-14918 GCA_035691365.1 Terriglobia bacterium | reverse complement strand
CGTCTGGCAACCCACCACAGCCCTCACAGGGTTTGCTTTTGCGCAGGGCCGCCACCTTTCACCGCTGGTTTCCGTGCTGAAGCTGGCGCCTTCGTCCAACTATGACACCGAACTCCGGGCGGATTTCAGTCCCAACGGCGGGGGCGTTCTGAACGCCGGTATCACCTCCAACCTCCACCGAGGCCTGATGGGCGTATCCCTCACGGACTTTTTCATCAGCAGGACAGCCGCGCAGTTGACGCCGGTGTTGCCGACGACCTCGCTTTCCCAGATCCCGTCCTTTAACCTGCTGCGAACTATGGTCACATACGGTAACGTGGATCATAATGGCTTCAGCGGCGCCGTCGGCGCGGACTACAACTTTGTCGAGCGAATCGCCCACCAGATGGTTGGCCAGGCAGGCTACCGTTTTTCCTGCTTCGCGGTCAATGTTGAGTACCGAAGGTTTTCGCTCGGCCCGCTTCGCCGTGAAAACGAATTTCGCGTAGCGGTCTCGCTGGCGAACGTCGGCACGTTCGGGAACCTGCGGCAGACCGATCGTTTGTTTTAGGCCTTTCAGGCCGGGACGTTTGTGCCTTTCGTGGCAGGCGGAAGTCATCAACCGGATTCCCCTGCGGCCCGGGCTGAGTCGGCCAAATCGGGAGGGACTACAACCATGGCATTCCCAGTTCATCGACCGCGCCGGCTGCGCCGGACGCAACCTATTCGCGAGCTGGTGCAGGAAAACCGGCTCTCGCCACGCTCTCTGATCTACCCGCTTTTCGCCTGCCCGGGTTCAAAAGTCAAGGAGGAGATCGAGTCCATGCCGGACAACTTCCGCTGGTCCGTCGACCTGCTGGTGGAGGAGTGCAAGGCCGTTTACGACCTCGGAATCCCGGCGGTGATCCTTTTTGGCATTCCCGAGAGCAAGGATGAGCTGGGTTCGGGCGCCTATGACGAGGACGGAATCGTGCAGCGCGCCGTCCGGGCCATCAAGAAAGGCGTTCCGGACCTGGTGGTGATTTGTGACACCTGCCTGGATGAATACACCAGCCACGGCCATTGCGGCCTGGTGAAGGACGGTGAGGTGGACAATGACTCCACCCTCGAGCTTCTGGCGAAAACGGCATTGACCCAGGCACAGGCCGGGGCCGACATGGTGGCGCCCTCGGACATGATGGACGGCCGCGTGGGGCGCATTCGGGACGAGCTCGACGACCACGGCTTCAACCCCATTCCCATCATGGCCTATTCCGCCAAGTATGTTTCGGCGTTTTACGGGCCGTTCCGTGAGGCGGCGGATTCGTCGCCAAAGTTTGGCGACCGCCGTTCCTACCAGATGGACCCGGCCAATCAGCGCGAAGCCATGCGGGAAATCGTGCTCGACATTGAAGAGGGCGCGGACATCATCATGGTGAAGCCCGCGCTGGCCTATCTCGATATCATTGCGCTGGCGCGCCAGGCGTTTGATGTTCCTCTGGCGGCCTACCAGGTGAGCGGTGAGTTTTCCGTGATTGAAGCCGCCTCCCGCGCCGGCTGGATTGACCGGAAGCGTATGGTCCTCGAGACCCTGATGTCAATTCACAGGGCAGGCGCAGACATGATTCTCACTTACTTTGCCAAGGACGCGGCACGGTGGCTCAAGTGCTGATTCCCGATTGTCTCCAGCGCATTCCATTTTGCAGGGACGGCCGCTGATGGCGATTTCCCAGCCCCGCCCCATCGTGTTGCTTCTGTCCGCCTTCGACCACTGCCGCACAGTGCGGCCGTTCAGCAAGGCCGTCTTTTGTCTCGTGATCGTTTGCACTCTGTTGTTTCCGTCCGCTGCCCAGTCGGCCCGCCGGCGCACCCCCCTGTCCAGGGGAATTGACGCGATCCTGCAGGCTTCGCCCGCCCGCCGGGGGTTCTGGGGAATTGAAGTCGTCCGGCTCTCTGACGGCAAAGTCCTCTACGCCCGCAATGCCCAGCACCTTTTTCTGCCAGCTTCAAACATGAAGATGTTCACTACCTCTGCGGCGCTCAGCAAGCTGGGGCCGGACTTCGTTTTCCGCACTACGGTCGAGAGTTCTTCAGCGCCCGACGCCGCAGGCCGCGTGCCCGATCTCGTCCTGGTGGGGCGTGGCGATCCCAACCTCGGCAGCCGCGCTGTGCCTTATCAATACAACTCGCCGGCGCGCGTCCCCGCCGATCTGGACTTTGAAAAGCTTGCCGACCAGGTTGCGTCAAAAGGCGTGCGCGAAGTCACCGGCAACCTTTATGCCGATGACACCTACTTCGTTGATCAGCCATACGCGACCGACTGGGCGGTGGACGACCTCTTCTGGGATTACGGAGCGCCCGTTACGGCCCTGGCGTTCAACGATAATTCCCTGATGCTGGAGGTGCGGCCGGCGGCGTTTGTCGGCCCCCGGGCGCAAATCTTTGTTCAGCCGGGCGATGGATATTACGAAATTGTGAACGGCGTAACCACAACCGTTGCGGGTACGCCGGCAAATATTGAGATCGAGCGGGCCCCTGGCTCTTTGGGACTCGACGTCTGGGGACACATCCCTCTCGGCTCCAATGATGTTGACAATGGGATCTCCATCCAGGCTCCCCCGCTATTTATCGGCGATATGTTCCGCAAGCTGCTAGAGGAGCGAGGCGTCAAAGTGGATGGCCAGATGGTCGTCCGCGAAGTGTCTCCGGCCGAAGCCGCCAGCCGGAGCGGACCGCCGCAGCCGGCGAAGCGGGTCATCCTGGCTGAACACGACTCCCTGCCGCTCAGCCAGGACATCAAGGTCACGCTGAAGGTCAGCCAGAACCTGCACGCTGAAATGCTGCTGCGCACCATGTCCCGCGTCCTGGACGGTCAGGGAAGCCTTGAGGATGGTCTGAACATCCTCAACAACTTTGTTCAGAAGATCGGAATTGCTCCCGATGAAGTCCAGTTTGCCGACGGCTCCGGACTCTCGCGGCAAACGCTCGTGACGCCCGCCGCTGTGATGAAGCTGCTGCAATTCAACACTCGCCAGCCATATTTCCAGTGGTTTTATGACGCGCTACCCGTGGCCGGCGTGGATGGCACGCTGGGTGACCGGTTTCATAACACCCCGTTACAAGGCCGCGTCCACGCCAAAACCGGGACATTGGAGCACGTGAATGCGCTCTCGGGATATATGGATCTCGCGGGGCGGCGCCGCCTGGCCTTTGTAATTATCGTCAACCAGCATCCTTTCGATGGGGCGCAGGCGACAAAAGTGATTGACCAGATCGCTCTCGAGATTTACCGGCGCTACGCCCACAGGCGGTAGCGGCACCGGGGCCGAACCTTTTTCCCATGAAAACGGTCACCTTCTTCGGCAGCTCGATTCCCGGCGAGGGCTCGGAAGCCTATGAGGAAGCGCGGCAGTTGGGGCGGCGGCTGGCGGAAGCAGGCTTTGCCATCTGCAACGGCGGCTACGGCGGTTTGATGGAAGCCTCGGCCCGCGGGGCCAGAGAATCCGGCGGGCACACCATCGGCGTTACCTGCAGCGTCTGGACGTCCACGCCCAACTGCTGGATCGTGGAGGAAGTTCGCACCGCAACTTTCATGGAGCGCCTGCTGACGCTGATTGAACGGGGCGATTCCTACATTGTGCTCCCCGGCGGCACGGGGACCCTGGCGGAGCTGGCGCTGGTGTGGGAAATGATGAATAAGTCAGTCCTGTCGCGGTCGGTGGGCGGGCGAAAGCCACTGTTGGTGATGGCCCCTTACTGGCAGCCGGTGATCGAGTGCCTCAAGCAGGAATCCGAACTTGCCTTGCGCTCAAACAAAACCAGAATGCCTGCCATGGATATTGTGACCATGGTCCACACTGTGGATGAGGCCGTCGCGCATGTGATAAAAGAGATTCAGGCTGGGCCACTTTGATGAAGACTGCTTGCAGCCTCGTGCCATGAGCAATTTTGATCCCCCTTCAGCATTACCCGACCCTTATTCCTGCCGCGTTCTGGAGTTTGAAGCGGTCAAGGACCTGTTGCGCGAATTTCTCTCCGGACCTGTCAGTCACAACCTGCTTTCGGAGCTCGCTCCGAATGACGATCTGGACACTATCAATGTCGCGCTTGAACGTGTGCGCGAAGCCGTGGAATTTCTTCGCGAAGCTTCGCGGCCATCGCTGGGGGGGCTGGAAGATCCTGGCGCGATCCTTGACCGGCTGCATACCGAGGGAGTTTCCTGCACAGCGCGCGAAATTCTTACCCTTCTTGCCATGATGCGCAAAGGCCGGGAGCTTCGGGAAAATTTTGACGGGACAACTTTTCCTCAGCTTGCCGGCCTGGCGGGCGGGCTTCCGGACTTCCGTTCGCTGCTCTCGGAAATTGACGGCAAGATCCATCCCAACGGCTCCCTTGATTCCTCCGCCAGCCCGGAACTCGGCCGCCTTCGCCGCGCCATCGAACGCCTGCGGCAGGAAATCCAGAAAACGCTGGAAGGCCTGATGCGGCGGCTCAGCCGCGACAAGGTTTTGCAGGACGCCGTCATCATGCTGCGCAACGAGCGGCTGGTGGTCCCCATCCGCGCGGAAGAGAAGCGGCACGTGCCGGGCGTGATTCACGGCGCCAGTTCCTCCGGGGCCACGGTTTTTCTTGAACCGATGGAGACCGTGCCGCTGAACAATGAGTTGGTTGAGCTCGAAGACCGCGAGTACGCCGAAGCCCAGAGAATCCTGGGCGAGTATTCGGAAAAACTTCGAGCGCGGCTGGCCGACCTGCTGGCCGCGGCATCGATCCTGGCCGAGCTGGACCTGGTTTTTGCCAAGGCTGCTTTTGCCTCGGCCTACGATTGCTGCATTCCGCAAATTGGCGGCGGGCAGGGAATTGTGCTCACGGAAGTGCGGCACCCTCTGCTGGAAAAATCGCTGCGAAAGTCCGGCCGGAAATCGGTCCCCCTTGAAATTTCGTTGCAGGCGCCCAAAAGCATGATCGTGATCAGCGGGCCCAATGCCGGCGGCAAAACGGTGACTCTAAAAACCGTGGGAATTGCCGTCCTGATGGCGCAGGCCGGTTTGCCGGTGGCGGCCAGCGAAGCCCAACTGCTGTTGTTCCATCGCGTCCTGGCGGACATTGGCGACCAGCAATCCATCCAGGCGAACCTCAGCACTTTTTCGGCGCACATCACCAGCATCCGCAATATGGTGCGGGTTGCGGGGGCGGGCGACCTGGTGCTGCTGGACGAGCTTGGGTCGAGCACCGAGCCCGGAGAAGGTGCTGCGCTGGCGATTGCCATTCTTGAATGCTTCCGGAAGTTGCGTGCCTTCACGTTTGTCACCACGCACCACGGACGGCTTAAAGCCTACGGCAGCGAAACCGCGGAAGCCGAAAACGCCGCCATGGAGTTTGATGAGGAGACCTTGCAGCCCACCTATCGCCTGCTGGTGGGCCTGCCCGGGAAATCGAGCGCTGTGGATATCGCCGCGCGCCTGGGCCTGCCGCAGGACATCCTGGATAACGCCCGCGAGCTGATCGGGCGGGAGGAAGCTGAGGCCTCGGCGCTGGTCGAATCGCTGCACCAGCAACGCGCGCTCCTCGAGTCGCAGACCGCTGACCTCCACGCCCGCGAGAAGGACCTCCTGAAGAGAGCGGTGGAGCTTGAAACCAGAGCTGAGCAGGACCGGCACGCCAGGCTGAAAGAACTCGACGCGCGGCTTGAAGAAACCCTGCGGGCGATGGAAAAGCGCTGGGACGGCGCGCTGGCCGAACTGCGCGCACGGGTTGAAAAGCCGCGTCTGCCCAAAAACGTTGAGCAAAAGGTGCTGGCCCTGAAGCAGGAAGCGCGCGAGGAATGGAACGCGCAGGTGCTGAACGTGCTGTCGGAAGCTACGCCGGAAGCGCGGAGCACGCCTGAAGCCCCGCTTGCCGTCGGTGACCAGGTACACGTGCCCAACCTTTCCACTCCCGGCACGGTGACGGAAATTGTGGATGACGATCACGTCCAGGTGCAGGTGGGGAATTTGCGGCTGCGAATTGCCAGGGGCGAGGCGCGGATCATTGCGCGCAAACCGGCAACAGCGGAGGGCGCCCCGGCGGCCCGCGGGCGGCTGGGCATGCGCGTCGAGGGTGCTCGCGCCGATGTGCCGGATGAAATCAACGTGATTGGCAACACGGCCGAGGAAGCGCTCGAGCGCGTCGATGAATTTCTGGACCGTGCCTACACGGCCGGCCGCGCCCGGCTCCGCGTGATCCATGGATTCGGGAAGGGAATCCTGCGCAGGAACCTGCACGAAATGTTCGCCTCGCACCCGCACGTGGAGAAATTTTATCTTGCCGGGCAGGGCGAAGGCGGAGGCGGAGCGACCATCGTCGAGTTGAGAAATTGACCCTCCTTTTCCTGAATCGTTCGCCGTCTGGACCGCATCGAATCAGTGCCGGTGGGGGAAGAGTGCAGCAGCCGGAACGCGACGGCGCGCTTTCATATTGAGAAGCTTCGGCAGGCTGGCGCATCCCAGCAGTCGGTATAAGGAGTGCAGATGGGATTGTTACGCGATGAAGATGCCGCGGAGATCCGTGAGCGACTGAGCGCCATGGCGGCGCCCGTGAAAATCATCCATTTCACGCAGGAGCTGAACCTCGAGTACGGCCCTGAAACGCGCCAGGTGCTGGAGGAACTGGCTGCTCTGTCAGACAAGCTTTCGCTCGAAATTTATGACTTTATCCTCGACAAAGAGAGGGTGGCCGAGTACGGCGTGGACAAGGCGCCTGCCACCGTCATCTGCAACGGGAAAGATTACGGCATTCGCTATTACGGCATGCCGGCGGGCTATGAATTTTCAACCTTGCTCGATGCGATCCTCGACATTTCAAAGGGAGAGTCGGGCCTGGGCGAGGAGAGCCGGGAAAAGCTTTCGCGCCTCAGCCGGCCGGTCCATCTCGAGGTCTTTGTCACTCCTACGTGACCGCATTGCCCGCAGGCGGTGCGCCTGGCCCACCAGTTTGCAATGGAAAGCGAGCACGTCACGGCCGATTGCATCGAGGCCACGGAGTTTCCCGACTTGGTCGCGCAATACCGCGTCCACGCCGTCCCCAAAACAGTGATCAACCAGAAGGAGACGCTTGAAGGCTCGATGCCGGAAGGGCATTTTCTGGATATGATCCTGTCGGCTGTGCAGACGGCGGAAGAGGGCGCGGGCGACGTTCCGCCGCCATCGGCGATCGGGTGATTGGCGGTTGAAAACAAATACAAATTACGAATTATCCGGCCACGTTTTGCCATTCCGAAACGGCACTGAGCCCCTTCTGCTTCTTCGCGGCAACATCCGCTGCTTGGTGAAAAGTTCGGTTTAGTACTTCAGCACCGAATGGATGTCGTATTTCGAGATATTCGCTTTTCCTTTCAAGAATTCCAGCTCGATCAGGAACCCCATGCCGGCCACGACGCCGCCCAGTGACTCGACCAGTTGGGCCACGGCCGCGGCGGTGCCGCCGGTGGCCAGCAGGTCGTCAATCACCAGCACGCGCTGGCCTTTGCTGATGGCATCGCGATGGATTTCAAGCGAATCCTTTCCGTATTCCAGGCTGTACTGCACGCTTGCCGTTTCCGCCGGAAGCTTCTTTGGCTTGCGAACGGGAACGAACCCGGAGTTCAAGCGATAGGCGACCATGGGGGCAAAAATAAAGCCTCGCGCCTCAATGCCCACCACGCGATCAATCACCTGGCCCACATAGTGGCCGGCGAGCGAATCCACGGCTGTGTGCAGGCCCACGGGGTCCTTCAAAAGCGTCGTAATGTCGTAAAACAAAATCCCCGGTTTGGGGAAGTCCGGAACTTCACGGATGAGTGACTTGAGATTATCCACGCAGCGTCTCCTATTTCGGTTGATCAGCTACCAGTCGCTTTCAACCACGAAGCGGCTGTAACTCTTATTGACTTGCTCTTCAAATTCCTGAACTTGCTCCACTCGCGCACTGCGCGGCCCTTCCGCGAGATGCGTCTTGAATTCTTCCAGCGCCGCCGCTCCGCCCACCGCGTAGGCTTCCACCGTGCCGTCGGCGCAGTTCTTCACATATCCCGAAAGTCCCAGGCGGTGCGCCCAGTCCTCGGCGAAGAATCGAAACCCCACGCCCTGCACGCGCCCCATCACCACGTATTTCCTGGCCAGTTTCTTCATGATGTTTCCGAATCTGCGGTATACGCCCGGGCCGCACCATCAAAGTTGAAATGCCCTGCCGCATGGAACTCTCGGACGGCAGCTTCCCGCTGTTCCGCGTTCCATCCCAGGCGTTCGGCAAAAATCTCCGCCACTCTGGGCACTGCCTCGTCGAGCGCATAAGCAGCGTACCAGTTTAACCCTGAGCGGCGCAGAAGAAAGTCGTCAATTTTCCGGGCCATCTCATTCTCAATCGCAAATGCAACCTCCGCGCCCAGGCAATCGTTGCTGCCGGGAAGCAGTTCAGCGAGTTTGCGGTCCGCGCGGACCGGCTCCAGCACCTGCTGCCAGCGCGTGCCGTAAGTGCGCACGGTGCGTTCGGCCGCCGGCCGCGGAACAGCGAACAGCCGCACGGCATCCTCCGCGGCATCCTTGAAGTAATGTTCAAAGTTCTCCGTATGGCCGCCGGGCAGCGGCGTTTCGCGTGTCGGATGCTCTGCCCAATTGGCCGGGCGATTGCCGGGCAGGCAGGCCACTAGCTGGTCCACCAGCTTCTCTGCCAGCGATCGTGACGTGGTGAGCTTTCCCCCGCACACCGTGATCAGGTTTTGCGCCCAGATGTCCCGGTGCAAGCGGTACTCGCGGGTATTTTCCGAAGGGCTTGCGCCGGGCTGGATAGCCAGAGCCCGCAAGCCCGCAAACGCGCCGATCACGTCACTCACCTCGAGGGGCTTGCTCAACACTCGATTCACCGCACGCAGGAGGTATTCAACGTCTTCGGCATCCGGCTGCACGCGAGCCGGATCGGCGTCGTAATCGGTGTCCGTGGTCCCCAGCAAACCGTGCTGGTGCCAGGGCATCATCACAAAAATGCGTTTGCCGGGCCGGATGGCCGCGAACATGGCAAAGTCTCCTGCCACGGGCGGAATCACAATATGCGTGCCTTTGGTGAGGCGGACGGTCTTTGAGCCGTTATAACCCGGCAGCAACGCGCGAACGTAATCCACCCAGGGGCCTGTGGCGTTCACCCAGAAGCGTGATGAGATTTCAAACCGCCGGCCCGTCAGGCAGTCTTCCACTTCTGCGCTGGACACATTGGGGCCGCCATTTGATTTTTGCGTGTCCAGTTCGAAGCTGTGGATTTCAGCATAGTTGGCAATGATGGCGCCGTTTGCCGCCGCATCCACAATGTTTTCGACGGTCAGCCGCGCGTCATCCGTCAGCGAATCGTGATAGATCGCACCCGAGCGCAGGCCGTCCGGCTTGAGCAACGGAACGCGGCGCAGCATTTCGTCCTTGCCCAGCGTCTGGTGGCGGTCCGCGGAGCCGAGATTTCCCATCAGGTCGTAAATGCTCAGGCCCAGCCGGACCTTCAGCGGGGAAAAAGGGTCGCCGCGATAAATTGGGAATAGGAATGGCACCGGCCATGCCAGGTGAGGAGCCAGCCTGCGCAGCAGGCGCCGTTCGCGCCGGGCTTCGTGCACGAGGCGAAATTCAAACTGGTCGAGATACCGCAATCCCCCGTGGATCAGCTTTGAAGAGCGGCTGGAAGTCGCTCCCGCAAAATCGTGCGCATCCAGCAGCGCAACTTTCATTCCGCGCAGCGCAGCTTCGCGCGCCGTGGAAGCCCCGTTGATGCCGCCCCCGATCACCACAAGGTCAAACCGGGTTCCCGCAAGCGCCGCCATGTTCCGCTTCATAGATTGATTTGCCTGCGTCAGTTGCTGGTCACCGAATCGGGGAAATGCCCGTGATGTTGAGAGGGCCGCAAACCCTTCATCATACCGCAGATTTCACCTGGTCCCCGGCGGCCGCCGGCCGCAAGCGGGCCTTGCCGGTTTCGCAAACTGTGCTCAGATAGGCTGCTTTTCAGGCGGAGTTATTCTTAGTGCAGGATTTATGCGCGCCTCCGGCGAACGGACGGTCAATCCACTCCTCGGCGGCGGCCTGCATAGCTCAGGTTACTTCTCAAATGGCACTCAGTATGCGTGCGCCCCTGTGGCTAACGCCTGCCCACGATGTAGTCTTCCAGACTGTCGGCGCGGACCTTGTTTTCAAACGCCATAATCTTCAGCAGGTCCTGGACCGAGATCATCCCGCGGTAGACGCCGTCTACAGCAATCACCAGCAGGTGGTAAATGCCATGCTGCTCCATCAACTCGAAGCATCTCTCGATGGATTCCTGCGGAGAGACTGAAACCAGGCGTGTGCTCATGATCTCTGAAGCGCGAATCTGTTCCGGAAACCTGTTCTCTGCGGCTACCTTGTCAGAGATATCACTTTGCGAAACAACGCCGACCACTTTGCCCTGGCCGTTGCGAACGGCCACAGCGCGGACCTGCTTCTCCCGGAGGTAGCGGGCTGCGGCATGAACGGTGGTTGCCTCCGCGATTGAGAATACTTCGGCTCGCGATGCAGTCAAGGTTGAAACCGTCATGGTCTTCACCTCGGAAATGGATTTTTCCCTTATGCTAAGCCGGGGCGTGGGCGATTGCAAGCTATATTGACGTTTCACGCAGGAGGGGCGTTGTTCGGATCTTTCGGAAGGGTTTCCTGCAGCTCCTGCTAAACGGAACGCATCGGGCCGGGCGCGGGTTTCTGCGGGGGGAAGGCAGCGGCGAGCGGCTCAATCAGGACCACAGCGTCGGCGCGGATGGCCTCGCCCTTGCCCACGGCGTCAACGCCTTCGCCGGTCTTGGCCTTGATGCTCACCTGGTGCGGCTCGATCCCAAGCGCGCCAGCCAGCTTTTCCTTCATCTCGGGAATAAAGGGAGCCAGCCTGGGCCGCTCGAGGCTGATGGTGGAATCGATGTTGGCTATTCGATAGCCGGCCGCGTCCAGCAATTCCTGCGCACGCTGCAGGAATAGCAGGCTGGAGGCGTTGTGCCATTCGGGCGAAGTGTCGGGGAAGTGCCGGCCGATGTCTCCCAGCGCGGCAGCTCCCAGCATCGCGTCGCAGATCGCGTGGGCCAGCGCATCGCCGTCGGAATGGCCCACCGGCCCCTTCTCAAACGGAACGTGGACCCCGCCCAGGATAAGCTTTCGGCCGGGGGCGAGGCGGTGGACGTCGTTGCCAAAACCGATTCTGTGCGTGGATGCAGAACTCACAGTTTGCGCTCGCCGTTCGCGCCGCCCTTCGCGGCCGCGGTTATCAGTTTTTTCATTTTACCGGGACTTGCGCCTGGCCGGGTTTTCAAAAAACCGTAGCGGCGGCTTTACGCCGCCACTCCTCGATGAAGGC
This sequence comes from Terriglobia bacterium, assembly GCA_035691365.1. GTDB lineage: Bacteria > Acidobacteriota > Terriglobia > UBA7540 > UBA7540 > SCRD01. Next base: position 3,593 of record DASSJE010000437.1, on the reverse strand, counting down.
GTTGAAAGTATGGCGGGGTAAACCCGCCGCTACTTCCGCTGCCGGGTAGTTCAACAACTCGCTACAGCAGCGATTTCGCGCGGCGTTCGCTCTGCTCGTGCTCCTGCGCGAAGAAGAGGCGGGCCAGCGGCAAATCGGAAGGCTTGGTAATCTTGATGTTCCGGTCGGAACCCATCAGCACGGTGACGGCGCCGCCCAGCCGTTCCACCAGGCTGGCCTCATCTGTGCCTTCATAGCCGTCGGCTTCAGCGCGGTCGCAAGCTTCTTTGAGGATGCCGAACTGAAAGGCCTGGGGCGTCTGTGCCAGCACAATACGCTCGCGCGGGATGGTCCCCAGAATCGTCTGCCGCTCCACCTGCTTCACCGTGTCAACGCTGGGAATGCCCAGAATGGCCGCGCCCGTCTTGCGCGCCGCTTCTACCGACAGGTGGATCAATTCCGTGGTTACAAAAGGCCGCACGGCATCGTGCACCACCACAATCTCCGTAGTCGAGGGAGCTTCGCGAAGCGCCAGAAAAACGGTCTGCTGCCGGGTCGACCCGCCCGAAACCAGCCGCACGGGCTTTGAGAACTGCTCGAGCTGGATTTGCTCATGGGCACGCTCCATGTCTTCAGGGCGCAGGCCCAGGTAGATTTCGTCAATGGAATCGGCTTCGTTGAACTTGCGAAGGGTGTGGACCACGATGGGCACGCCTTCAAGAGAAAGAAACTGCTTGGGCGTATCGCCGCCCATGCGGACACCCGCACCGGCAGCAGGAATGATGGCCAACACTTTCATAGCAGGAACCTGTACCGCCCCTCGAACCGGAACCTAGGACTGGACCACCTCGGCACGCTGTTTATTGTTCTCGTATTTTCCGAAAATCATTTTCCCGGCCGTGGTCTGCAGCACGCTGGTGACTGAAATATCGATGGTTTTTGAAATCATTTTCTTGGCGTTGTCCACCACCACCATCGTGCCATCGTCGAGGTAGGCGACACCCTGGTTGTATTCCTTGCCCTCCTTGAGGATAAATACCCGCATCACTTCTCCGGGAAGCACCACGGGCTTCAAGGCGTTGGCCAGTTCATTGATGTTCAGCACCGGAACGTGTTGGAGCTGGGCCACCTTGTTCAGGTTGAAATCGTTGGTCAGGATTTTTCCTTCAAACTTCTTGGCCAGCTCTATCAGCTTCAGGTCCACCTCTCGGACCTGGGGGAAATCCTCCTCCACAATCTGCACCTGGACGGAAGTTATTTTCTGGATGCGCTGCATCACGTCCAGACCCCTCCGGCCGCGGTTGCGTTTTTGCGGGTCGGTCGAGTCGGCCACCAGTTGCAGTTCGCGAAGCACGAACTGCGGAAGGATGAGAGGGCCTTCAATAAATCCCGTTTCGCAGATGTCGGCGATACGGCCGTCGATAATCACGCTGGTATCGAGGATCTTGCTGCTCTTCCGGCTCTGCCGCTCGGCGGAAAAAAGGCCGCCCATCGCCGCCAGGTTCAGCAGGTCGCCTTTGGAAGCGCCTACTACCAGGCCAACATACCCCAGCAGCAGGAGCAGGGTGATCTGGACGTACGAAATCGAGGCCCGCTCGAGTGAAGTCAGGCTCAGCAGGTGGCTGATAACCAGCGCGCCTGTGACACCGAAAATCCCCCCCACCACCGCGCCGATCAGACGCTTAAGGCTGGCCTTGCGCAAGCGCATTTCGATAAAGACGAACGCGCATGCCAGCGCTGCGCCGACCAGCGCAGAGACCCAGGAAGACCAATGAAAAGGCTGCAAATGGTAAGCAGCAGTAATCACGGACAGGATGAATATTGCTCGAAGTGACGCCATCTCCCATGACATTTAATCCGAGCTCCCTTCTGTATAATTCCATAGCGGTTGTTGGCCAGTATGTTGACCCGGGAGGGGGCAAGCACACCTTCGCTGCGGCTCAGTATAGCATTACTATGTCGGCAAAGGTCAATGAAGAGATGCCTCAATTTGCAATAATTTGACAAATCAGATTTCACCTTGATTTTGAGGGTTTTAGGGCCTTTATGAGGTTATTTGTGAGAGCGTGATTTGATGATGATGGGAGTTCCCGGAAAGCCAAACTCCTCCCGGATGCGGTTCTCAAGGTAGCGTTCGATGGAAAAATGGAGTTTTTCCTTGCGGTTTGTGAAGGCAACGAAGGTGGGCGGGGAAGCCGCGGCCTGGGTGAGATAATAAATGCGCAAGGGGCGGCCACGGGGGCTGGGAAGCCGCCGGAGATCGAGTCCCTGGACGAAGGCATTCATCCGGGCGGTGGGTATACGGACCTTCCGGGCCGCCGCCACCTCTGCGATCAGCTTCCACAGGCTCTCCAGCCGCTGGCCTTTCAGCGCAGAAATAAAAGCGATGGGCGCGTAATCCAGAAATTTCATGCGCTGCCTTAACTCCTGCGTGTAGTCGCGAGTTACGGTGGGCCCTTTTTGGATGGCATCGTATTTATTCACCACCAGGATCACGGAGCGGCGGCTCTCATGCGCGTAGCCGGCAATGTGGGTGTCCAGGGCCGTCAGGCCTTCTTCAGCGTCAATGATAAAAAGGGCGATATCAGCCTGTTCCAGGTGCTTGCGCGCCTGGATCACGCTCAGCTTTTCGGCCAGCAGCTTCGTTTTCCCTTTGCGCCGGATGCCTGCCGTATCCACAAAGACGTATCGCGCGCCCTCGTGTTCAACCTCGGCATCCACGGCGTCGCGAGTGGTGCCGGCAATGGGCGTCACGATGGAACGTTCCTGCCCGGCCAGGCGGTTGAGCAGCGTTGATTTGCCCACGTTGGGCCGCCCGATGATGGCGATCCTGACGCTCGCCTCCGGGGCGGCAGCGGGCTCTCCCGGCGCCTGCATGCCGGCGGTGATGTGCTCGAGAAGTTGATCCACTCCCAGGCCATGTTCGGCTGAAACAGCGAAAGTGTTTTCCACGCCCAGCCGGGCAAACTCCGCCGCCAGCGGCGCGTGCATGGGAAGGTCGATTTTATTGACGGCCACGGACAGCGGTTTGCCCATCCGCCGCAGCAGGTGGCAAAGTTCCTCGTCGAGCGGCAATAGTCCTTCGCGCCCGTCCACCACCAGAATCAGGTGCGCGGCCTTCTCGATGGCCATCTGCGCGTGCCGCAGGATTTCAACCGGGATCGTGTCGCGGTCCTGAGGAACGATTCCGCCCGTATCCACCAGCCTGAAGCGCGCGCCCTGCCACTCGGCCGTGTCCTCAATGCGGTCGCGCGTCATGCCCGGCTCATTGCCCACCAGCGCGCGGCGGCTACCCACAATCCGGTTGAACAGTGTGGACTTGCCCACGTTGGGGCGTCCCAGAATCACGATCAGTGGCAATTTAGTCATTGGAAACTCAATCGCCGCGGCGGCGGCATTCGGCCCGAAAGCTTCTGTGCTATTCTTGCCAATGAGCCCGCGGCTCGGATTTCCAGTCTAACGGAGGTTGCCGATTCCCGCCAGACGGACCCTGGCGAGTTCGACCAGGTTGGTGAGAAATGTGTAACGGCGGCTTTATGCCGCCACGCATAAAAAGCAGGCTGATGGCGAAGTCCTGCACCAGACGGTGCAGGACGAGGTAAACCCGCGGCTAC
>DASSJE010000436.1:0-2896 GCA_035691365.1 Terriglobia bacterium | reverse complement strand
GGGTTTCAGCTTCAACAACGAAGCTTTTCCGGGCAGCGCGCAGGCCGGCAGCCAATTTGCCCTGCCGAGTTTCACGGGCCTCCCCGACGGCGGGACGGCGGTGCGCTGGCAGACGATTTTCGGAACCGCGCCCACGGCCGTAAGCCTGGCGCTGCAAGGCGCGATGGCCGACGTTGACTCCGAATACCAAACGATCGATACCACGACCAACACGGCGGGAGAAGCGCGTACCGTCGCCGCTGTGCAGGCCAAATTCCTGCGCATCAAGTTTACGTCCTCGACCGGCGGCAGCGGTTTGACCGCCAAGTTGCTCGTCTAATTCCGCTGGTTTCCATTTACCGCAATCATTTGAGCTAACCAGTAAGTGTGAAGCGAACCGATGGGCAAGCTAGGCGATGGCCGCTTTGATAAGTCGCCTGGCGCTCAAGAACCAGTTCTCACACCCGAGCGGAAACTCTGGCGGGCCGTTCTAACCTTGGCGTACGAAGAGGCGGAGATGCCCGCCGATTGCGGCAGTCCCGCCGAACGCGCGAAAGCGCGGGCGTATCTGCGCGCGCAGAGCCAGTTTGAAGCCGCTGACCTCGCGCTCGTTTGCGGCTTCGCGGAGCTGCCGATGGACCGTCTCGTTTCCTGGGCGCGGCGCCGGTATGACCTCGCTGCGTGAAGACTCACCATGACCCGCGTAAGACATTCCGGAAAACCAAACGGGCACGCCGGGCCGCAGCCTCGTACCAACGGGCATGCGCCGGCCTCCACGGAGCGGGACGCGGTCCCGGGGCTTCGGGACCAGGCTGTACCTGACGATGCGAGCGGAGCATCCGTTGCAACTCATTCAGCCCATCAGGCTGAACCAGGCGCGGACCGCATCGCGTACGCTGGCACGGCGGCGTCCCGCCCGAATGGAGCAGCCCGCGCGCACGGGAACGAAAAGCCGGACACGACCAGCGGAAGTTCCAATAAAACTTCCGTTCAGAAACCGATTCCGCCGGGACAGGGGCCTCTTCCTGGTCATGCCAGCGACTTCGTCGAGGAGATTCACCGGCGGATTGATTTGATCGAGGTCTGGCACAGGTTGCTGGCCTCAGATGACGAAAAAATAAAGCAACGAGCCGTCGAGCGGCTCACGGCCATCCGCTACAAAGGCGATGCAGCCATGGAAGAGGAACCACAGCAGATTATTTTTGATATCGACAGCGCCGTCGCACGGCGCTCATCCCAAGGAGGCGAAAAATGAGCAGCGTCATCCCCGCGCCGTCTTTTTTCGAGAAGCTGACCGGCGCCATTTATCTCGACTATGTGCTGAAGGTCGCCGGAGTCGGCGGCTTCGTCTTTGCATTTCTGGCGTCCTGGCACACGCTCGGCCTGGGCGTGAAATTCGGCATTCTGGCCTCCGTGTCCGCGTGGCTCGTGGGCAGCCGCTTCACGAAGATTTATCGTTAAGTGAAAGTCAGCGATTGTTACCGGCCTTTTCCGCGCCAGCAGATCTTCCATGATAGTCCCGCCAAGTACAGGCTCTTTGGCGGGGCTGCAGGACCAGGCAAGACCAAGGCGCTTCTTTGGGAGGCGATTTCTCAGGCGCTTTTATCGCCGGGCGCGGACACGCTTCTGTTGCGGCGCACGTACCCGGAGCTGGAATCTTCGCTTCTCGCGTACTTCCGCCGGGACGTGCCGCGGGAGTTCTACAAGAGGTACAACGAATCGAAGCACCTGGTGACCTGGAACAACGGCGCGACCACGCGCTTCGGATACTGCCGGAACGAAAACGACGTCTACCAGTACCAGGGCGCGGAGTTTTTGTTCATCGGGCTCGATGAGCTCACGCACTTCACGCTGAAGCAATGGCAGTTTCTCACGAGCCGCAACCGCTGCCCGTTGCAGGGAAGCCACCCGTGCATGGCAGGCGCGTCGAATCCGGGAAACATCGGCCACGCGTGGGTGAAGTCGCTTTGGGTCGATCACCAGCCACCCTCGGGATTCGAGCGCGCGGATCTCTACGACGCGCGCGATTACGACTTCATCCGGGCACGGCTGGACGATAACCCGATTTACGCGCACGACGCGGAATACCGTCGCACTCTCGAAACGCTGCCAGAGCATTTGCGTAGAGCGTTTCTCGATGGCGACTGGAACGTTTTTGCCGGGCAGTATTTCGATATTTTCGATTACGGCAGGCACACCGCGCGGCCGGAGGAGTTGCGGCTGGAAGCGTGGTGGCCGCGGTGGATTTCGATCGACTGGGGATTCCAGCATCCCAGCGCGGTGTACTGGCATTGCGCCGTGCCTGTGGCCGCCGTTTACAGGCCGCGGGAGTTTCGGTTCGGCGGCACGGCCGCGGCTACTGAAACTTTGGATCCGTGGGCAACAAAAACCCCGCCCTCTAAAGAGGGCGGCTACAGCTCACGCATTTTCACGTATCGCGAGTTTGTCCAGAGCGGGCTTTCTCCGCGCATGCTGGCGCAGGGAATCGCGGAGCGCAGCGGCCGCGAAAATATCAACGAGATTTTCCTTTCGCCGGATGCGTTCGCGCATCGCACGGCGGAAGCTTCGATCGCGGAGCAACTCGGCGATGTTTTGAACGCGAACGGCTTGCCGCGGCCCTCGCCCGCCGACGATGACCGCATCGGCGGCTGGCAGTTCATGTACCAGTTGCTCGAATCGGACGCGTGGATCATCGCGGAAAACTGCACGAAGCTGATCGAGTGCATCCCGACGCTCGTGCGCGACAACTCCAACATCGAAGACATTCGCAAAATGGACGGCGACGATCCCGCCGATTCCGCGCGATATGGATTGGTCTCCGGCGGAAGAATCGCCGGTGTTGGGACGGCCTTTGCGCCATCCAGGGCGGGGCAACCCCCGCCCTTACATCCGCCTGGAAGCGGTGCGCATTTTGTGA
>DASSJE010000435.1:0-3220 GCA_035691365.1 Terriglobia bacterium | reverse complement strand
ACTCCAGGTGCCTTCGAGATAAACGTTTCCGACAATCGCCGGACCGCCGTGGCCGGGACCGGCGATGTAGAACATGTCCAGGTCATACTTCTTAATGACCCGGTTCAAATGCACATAGATAAAGTTCTGGCCCGGGGTCGTACCCCAGTGTCCAACCACCAGGGGCTTCACATGCGACAGTTTTAGCGGCTCCTTCAGCAACGGATTGTCGTAGAGATATATCTGGCCCACCGACAGATAGTTGGCGGCGCGCCAGTAGGCATCCATCTTACGGAGCACATCCGGAGGAAGAACGTTTGCAGTTATGTGGAGCAGTTCCGGGGAAAGAGTTTCTGTCTTCATGATTTAATTCTCCTTTTTCCAGCCAAGGCCGGGAACGCAACAAACCGTCTTGGCGATCATGCGTTCTTCGTCAGTGAGAATGACTCGGACCGCAACCCGGCTGGCCGCCGCGGAATTTACAGCCCAATTTGCCGCGTTCCATTCTTCTTCGAATTCGAATCCAAGAAATCCCAACCCATCGCAAATCCGGGTGCGGAAATTGGGCCTGGACCCACCGACCGGACTCAAGCGGCTTTGAGCGCTTCGCTCTTGGACGCGATGCACTCCATCAGGTCTTCCCATGACTTAACGAACGATCCGGCCCCTTCTTCCTGAAGTTGGGCGCCCAAGGTGTCAACATCAATTCCCGCCTTTGCGAACTGGTCCAAAACTTTTTCGCCCTCTCTGCCGTCCGCCGCCATGATCGGGCCGAGTTCACCGTGATCGGCGAGCGCTTTCAGCGTGCCCTCGGGCATCGTGTTCACCGTGAACGGCGCGGCCAGTGCCTGGATGTAAAGGGTGTCGGACGCCTTGGGGTCCTTGGTGCCGGTGCTGGCCCAGAGCAGCCGTTGCGGCCGGGCGCCGGCATTGTACGCACGCTGCCAGCGCGGGTCGCTCAACAGATCGAGGTACGCCTTGTAGATGCGACTGGCAACGGCAATGCCAAGCCGGTTGTGCAGCGCCTCGGGTGCTTTGTCCATCACTGCGACGTCCCAGCGGCTGACAAACATTGAAGCCACGGAGCCGACACATGGATTCAGCCCGGCAGTGATACGCCGCTCGATACCGCGCAGGTACGCTTCGGCGGCCGCGACATATTGTGCGCGGGAGAACAAAAGTGTCACGTTGATTGGCACCCCCGCGAAGATCGCCTGTTCGATAGCGGGAAGGCCCTCCTGGGTGCCCGGAATTTTGATGAAGAGATTCGGCCGTTCGGCGCGGGCGTGGAGAGCCTTGGCCGCCGTGAGGGTTGCGGAGGTGTCATGGGCCAGCAGGGGCGAAACCTCCAGGGACACCCAGCCGTCCACACCATTCGTCAGGTCATGGGTCGGCCGAAACAAATCAGCGGCCTGCCTGAGGTCCTCCAGCGCCAGCTCGAAGAACAGCTCCTCGCCTGACTTGCCTTCCTCCACTTTCTTTCGGATGCCGTCGTCGTAGTCGTGACTGTTCTTGATGGCGTGGTCGAAGATCGTGGGGTTTGAGGTGAGCCCGGTGATCGAGAACTCCTGAATGTAACGACGGAGCGTGCCGCTGGTCACGAGACCCCGGGTAATGTTGTCGAGCCAGAGGCTCTGGCCGATTTCGTGCAGCTTTTGGGTCGCTTTCATCATTTCCCTCCTGGACAGAACGGTGCAGCGCTGGTGTTGGCGGATTGGCCGACTGCGATCAGGGCAGGCTGAAAAGAGACGGCAAGTTCATCCTCCGGATTACTTCTCGAGGCTGGGGTTGTGCCAACACCCGTCTGAGGCGATGATCGCATCAGCCTTTTTCGGACCCCATCTGTGTCGCTTGTAGGGGCACACCGGGTGGTGGGTCTTCAGAACTGGATCAACCACCGCCCAGGCGGCCTCAACCGCATTTTCACGGGTGAAAAGAGCTCCATCGCCGGTCATGGCGTCGCCCAAAAGCCTCTCGTAGGGCGTTTCCTCTCCGGGCTGTTCTTCGAACAAGTACAGCTCTCGTTGGTCCCCGACGAACTCCTTTCCTGCGCGCTTGACGCGAGCGGCGAGCGCGACGGCGGATTGGGGGGAGAGCCTGAAGCGCAGGTAGTTGGCCCGGCCGGTCGACGGCGCGGAGTCGGCAAAAAGCCTTTGCGGCGGCGGCTTCAATTCCACCAGGACCTCGGTCGCAGTCTCAGCGAGGTATTTGCCGGAACGCAAGTACCACGGCACCCCAGCCCAGCGCCACGAGTCAATGAAAAGTCGTAACGCGCAAAAAGTTTCGACATCAGAGTCCTTTGCCACGTGCGGTTCCTTCCGGTAGCCCGCATACTGGCCGCGCACCAAGTCATCGGGCGCCAGAGGCCGCATGGCCTGAAAAACCTTGGCTTTCTCGGTGTGCACGGCTCCAAAGTCCCTGCCGGCCGGGGGCTCCATGGCAAGGAGTGCGACAATCTGAAAGAGGTGGTTCTGAATCACGTCGCGCAGACAACCGGCGGTTTCGTAAAACGCTCCGCGGCCCTTCACGCCGAAATCCTCGGATAAGGTTATCTGGACGCTGGCCACGTAGTTGCGGTTCCAGATCGGCTCCAGGAACGAATTGGCAAACCGGAAATAGAGGATATTCATGATCGCCTCTTTCCCGAGGAAGTGATCGATGCGGAAGATTGAATCTTCCGGGAACACCGACCGGGCGATGCGGTTGAGCTCCCTCGCAGAGGCCAGATCACGTCCGAACGGCTTTTCGACAATGACGCGTGCATGCTTGGACAATTTCGCGGCGCCAAGCCCTTTGATGACGATCTCGAAGAGCGAGGGAGGGATGGCCAGATAGTGCGCCGGACGGTGAGCGCTACCCAGAGCTTTTTTCAGCGCCGTAAACGTGGCCGGATCTTTATAATCCCCACTCACATAACTGAACAGGGACAGAAGATGGCGGAAGGCACGCTGGTTATCGATCCCACCTGATCGCTTGATGCTGTCCGTTACGCGATTGCGAAGACGCTCCAGACTCCAGTTCGGGAAGGCGACACCGATTACCGGGACCTTAAGAGCGCCTCGTTTCGCCATGGCATAGAGGGCCGGGAAGATCATCTTGTGGGCGAGGTCGCCCGTCACACCAAAAACCACCAGGGCGTCGGAACGGGATGCGACCATCAAGCGCCCACTTTCTTGGTGGCTGCCTTTTCTTCATGGCCACCGAACTGGTAACGAAGCGCGGACAACAACTTGTCGGCGAA
>DASSJE010000434.1:0-14470 GCA_035691365.1 Terriglobia bacterium | reverse complement strand
TGATGCGCTGGTCGGTCTCCTTTCCAGCTTCTCGAAGTTCCCTGATGAGATGGTCGGTTTCCTCGCCATGCCGCACCAGCGACATGGCTGCGTCCAACAGTTGGCGAATCCTCTCCCGGTTTTCCTCGATCTGTCGCTGCCCTTCAGTCTGACGTTCCTTGAGCGCCTGCATATCGGCCGCAAATTGGGCCTGCTGCTCTATAATGAACTGCATCCGGGATTCAAATTCGCCAGCCATGGACCGATTATAGCATGGCGATGAACGCGTCCGCGGCTGCGGATGCCTGTTCTGGAGCTAATCGGCCAATTCAATGAGTGGCGGCAGCGGCGCGTTTTACGACCTCCTCGGCAGGCACATCCTCCACGTGCGTGGAGATATTCCACTGATGGCCGAAGGGGTCGGCAAACATGCCCGAGCGGTCGCCGTAAAACTGGTTCTCAACGGGCCGAATCTCTTTCGCTCCGGCGGCGACAGCGCGTTTGGCCACCGTATCGACATCCTTGATATAGAGGTGGATCATCACGGGCGTGCCACCCAGCGATTCCGGCCCTCGGATATTTCTCTCCGGAAATTCGTCAGCCAGCATGATCCGCGAGTCGCCGATTTGGATTTCCGCGTGAGCGATTTTCCCATCGGGCTGCGGCATGCGAAAGATCTCTTTTGCTCCAAACGCCTGCTTGTAGAACTCGATAGCCTTCGCCGCTCCTTTGACGATGAGATACGGCGTCACCGCGTGGTAGCCCTCCGGGATAGGTTTCACATTGCTACTCATGGTTGCCCCCTTTCAGATGGATTTCGCCCCCCGATATATTGAATTTATCACCGCAGGCGTGCTCATGCCATCGAATCGTTCCGAATCGCCAGGACGGCCCTTCATCTGGAATTCAAAGCTGAATTCACTTCGGAAGCTTTCGCAGTGACTCCAGGAATTTCTTTGCCGGCAGAGTGTTGAGCACATCTTTCTTTTCCAGCCAGCCGCGGCGAGCGGTCATCACGCCGTAGCGCATCAACTGGAAGTGGTCGGGATGGTGGGCGTCAGTGGAGATGATGACTTTCATGCCGCGCTCTTTGGCCAGCTTGACGTGCCGGTCGGAAAGGTCCAACCTTTCCGGATTGCCGTTCAATTCCAGAATGACGCCGTGCTTTTTGGCGGCGGCAAAAACCTTCTCCACGTCAAACTGGAAGGGGTCGCGCCGCAGGATTTGGCGGCCTGTCGGGTGGCCCAGGATTCGTACGTAAGGATTTTCCAAAGCTTTCAGCAGGCGCGCGGTCATTTCTTCCGCGGGCATGCTCATGCGCGAGTGGACGCTGGCGAGCACAATATCAAACTGCTTCAGCAATTCATCCGGGTAATCCAGTTTGCCGTCGCCCATGATGTCCACTTCGGAGCCGGCCCAGATCTCGATCCCTTTCACCTTCTCGCGCGCGGAGTGGATGCGCCTGATGTTTTCAACGGCGCGTTTCTCATCCAACCCGTTGGCAATCGTCACGGCTTTTGAGTGGTCGGTGATCAGGATGTACTCGTAGCCGAGCTTTTTGGCGGCCCCGGCCATCTCTTCCACGCTCGTCTTGCCGTCGGAGGCCGTGGTGTGCATCTGCAGGTCGCCTTTGATGTCCTTCAGTTCGACGAGCTTTGGCAGCTTGCCCTTTTCCGCTGCTTCGATTTCTCCCTGGTCCTCGCGCAGCTCCGGAGGGATCCAGGGCAGGCCGAATTTCTGATAGACCTCTTCTTCCGTGCGGCTGGCCAGAACTTTTTCGCCTTCAAACAGGCCATACTCGCTCAGTTTCCAACCGTTTTTTCTGGCGCGTTCTCGCAGCTTGATGTTGTGTTCTTTTGAGCCTGTAAAATACATCAGCGCGGCGCCGTAGTTCTCGCGCTCGAGCAGCCGGACGTCCACCTGCATGCCGTTCTTCAGCTTGACGCTGACCTTGTCTTCACCTTTGCCCAGAATCTGTTCGACGCCGGGATATTTTGCGAAATGGTCCGCGACTTTTGCAGGGTCCGTCCCGGTGACCAGCAGGTCAAGATCGCCCACGGTTTCGCGGCCACGCCGCAGCGAGCCCGCGGGCGTCACCTCTTCCACTTCTTTCCGCTTTTTCAGATATTCGACCAGTTCCTCCGCCGTTTCGCAGGCGGTGTCCAGGCGGAAGCGCCCGGCGGAACGCTGGAAAGTTGCGAGCGCCTTCAGGATGTTTTCTTCTGTCTTGGCGCTCATGCCGGGCAGCCCGTGCAGCTTTCCAGCCTTCACGGCCTTTTCGAGGTCCTCGACGGTGTTGACGCCCAGTCCCTTGTGAAACAGCCGTACCTTCTGCGGCCCCACTCCCTGCAATTCCAGAAGCCGCAGCAGGCTTCGCGGAACTTTTTTCAGCAGGTCCTGGTGATATTGGCATTTGCCCGTTTCCACCAGTTCTTTGATCTTGCCGGCAAGGTCTTCTCCGACTCCGGGAATTTCCGTGACTTTGCGTTTGGGGTCACGGGCCAGATCTTCGGCGCGTTCGTGGAACCCTTCCAGCGAGCGGCGAGCGCGGTCATAGGCTGCGGCTTTAAAGGACCATTTCGGGTCCTCCTGAAGGATCTTCATAAGGTTGGAGATTTCTTCAAAGACGGCGGCAATTTCGCGATTTTCCATGAGGCCTCTTTCGTTCTAAAAATCCTGGGACTTTCGGCTGCCGGACTGCACACGCTGCAGTTCCACTGGGTTTCAGCGTGTGATCGATGATTCTCCCGCGGGTTTTATGTTACCAGTTCTCCGCCGAAGATGTTTCCTTGAGGGCGGGCTCAGTGTTAGAATCTGCATGCGTAAGAACATGACGTTTCGCCGGCTTGGATTACAGGGCAAGATCGTCCTCATCATTGCGGTGGCGGTTATCTCCGTCGTCGCCGTTTCCACCTATATTGCCATGCTTCTCACCCGCCAACTGGTGGAGGAGGACACCTATCGCAAGGCGCTTGCACAGGCCCGGTCAATTGCGCAGCAACTGGTGGACGAGCACGCTCTTGAAAATCCAGCCATTCTGATGCGCGGTCTCAAGCAGTTGGAGCATGACTTTCCCAGCATCACGCAGGCCGACGTTTTCACTCATGTGCCGCAGCACAAACTGATTGTGACCACCGAGCGCAACGGCCAGGTGCTTGAACTTGACCATACCCGGGACATTGAAAACTACAACGACTACCAGCGGGATGAATCCGGCCAGATCACGATTGACACACCGGACGGGGATTACTGGATCATGGGGACCACCATCCTCCAGGACGGCCGGTCCATTGCGTGCCTCAACCTGAAGGTTTCCAAGCTGCACTTGAGCATGATTACGGAGCGCCTGGTGCTCCGCAACCTGCTGGTGACACTGGCCGGCCTGGCATTTCTGATTCTGGTGATTCACATTTTCTTCCTCAAGAGCATTCGCGGGCCCGTCAAGGAGATGATCCGGGTGATGGATTCGGCGGAAGGGAAATCTCTGGCCGCGCGAGCCCGCGTGCGGAGCCATGACGAGATCGGGCAGCTGGCCGAACGCCTGAACCGCATGCTGGCGCGGGTGGAAAGTTTTAATGAGGAACTTGGACAGAAGGTCCAGGACGCCACGGCGGAGCTGGCCAGCCGGAACGAGGAGCTGAAACGGATTAATGAGGAACTCTTTGAAACCCAGAAGAGCCTGGCGCATTCCGAGCGGCTGGCCATTGCGGGCCAGTTGGCCGCCGGCCTGGCGCACGAAATCGGCACGCCTCTGAATTCCATTTCCGGCCACGTGCAACTGCTGGCGCGGCAGGAGGTGGGTGGCGCGGCGGGCGCGCGGCGGCTCGAAATCATTGAGCGCCAGATTGACAGCATTGTGCGCAGCGTCAAGCAATTGCTCTCCTGGACCCGCCAGTTTGATCTTCGGCTGGAAAAAGTCGACGTCGCGCGGCTTCTGGAAGATTCGCTGATGCTTTCTTCTCCCGCTCTCCAGCTCCGGCATATCCGTGTGGTGAAGGACTGGGCGCGCGGCTGCCCGCAGGTCTATGCCGATCCGGGTTACCTGCAACAGGTTTTTTTGAACCTGATCAACAACAGCATGGATGCGATGCCCTCCGGCGGCGCCTTGACAACCCGAACGCGGTTTCCGTCTTCTGAGCAGGAGAAGGCGATAATCATCGAGGTGGAAGATACAGGCGTCGGCATTGCCCAGGAAACCTTGCAGCGCATCTTTGAGCCAATGTTTACAACCAAGCGGCTGGGGACGGGAGCCGGCCTGGGGCTTGCCATTTCAGACCAGATCATCCGCCAGCATAAAGGAAGCATCCGTGCCGAGAGCGAACCCGGACGCGGCACGCGATTTACCATCATTCTGCCGGTGGATTGCCGAGAACAGCTTCAGGCAGAGGCCGGCGCGGCCAGCGCTCCTAAAGTTGAATCGCCGGTTTAACGGCGGCGTAGCACGCATCCCATAATTCAGGTTCATATGGCTAACCGAAACGTAAAAATCCTGGTGGTGGATGATGATCCGGACACGCGGGATCTGCTTTCCGAGCTTCTCGAGGCGGAAGGCTATCAGGTGGTTGCTGCCTCGGGGGCGAAGGAGGCCCTCGCGGCGGGCAAGGCGGCCAGCTTCGAGGTGATTCTCAGCGACATCCGTCTGGGCCCGGAGTTGAACGGCCTGGACGTCCTTCGCGCGTTCAAGTCGATTCAGCCGGATTCGGAAGTTATTCTGATCACCGCTTTCGGGTCAATGGAGACGGCCATCGAAGCCGTCAAGGCGGGGGCATTCGATTATCTTTCCAAGCCTTTCAAGATCGAGGAGGTATTGGCCTGCGTCTGGCGCGCTCTTGAAAACCGCAACCTGGTGCGCGAAACGCGTAACGTGGCCCCGGTGGAAGGCGCTCCATTGCCGCTTTCCTCGCTGGTGGGCCGCAGCTCCGCCATGCTCGAGGTCTACAAGAAGATCGGGATGGTCGCTGATTCCCGTGCTACAGTGCTGATCACCGGCGAGAGCGGGACCGGCAAGGAGCTTGTGGCGCGGGCCATCCATGCCAATGGGCCGCGGGCCAAGCAGCGTTTTCTGGCGGTGAACTGCGGCGCTTTTACCGAATCGCTGCTGGAATCGGAACTGTTCGGCCACGTTCGCGGCTCGTTTACGGGCGCCAGTGTGAACAAAATTGGGATCTTTGAGGATGCCAACGGGGGCACCGTCTTTCTGGACGAAGTTTCCGAAATGAGCCCCGCTCTTCAGGTGAAGCTGCTCCGCACGCTGGAAGCCCAGGAAGTCCGTCCGGTGGGATCGAACCAGTCCGTGCGGATTGACGTTCGAATGATCGCGGCTTCAAATCGTAATTTGGCGGACCTGGTTGCGGAAGGCAAATTTCGCGAGGACCTTTTTTACCGCCTGCGGGTTATTGAGATCGACCTTCCGCCTCTTCGGAGCCGCGAAGAAGATATCCCGCTCCTGGTGGGGCATTTCCTTCAGAGGCTGGCCGCCGAGTCCGGACGATCGCTTACCCTGGCTCCCGACGCGCTTTCGGCCCTGGTCACTTATTCCTGGCCCGGCAATGTGCGGGAACTGCTGAACACTCTGGAATCAGTCGCGGCGCTCAATCGCTCCGGCGTGATCACACTCCCGGACCTGCCTTCCAAGCTGTTTTCTAATCGTGAGGATGGCAAGCCTGTAGATGCTCTGTTCGAGGGATTTCCGACCCTGGAAGAAATTGGCAGGCGTTATCTGGACTACGTGTTAAAGGTGACCCACAACAACAAAGCACAGGCCGCTGAGATTCTTGGGATCAGCCGCAGCACCCTCTACCGCATGACGGGCAATCCGCCGCAAGAAGGTGAAGAAACCTGACGCAGTCCGGGTCCGTAGCTGGCGCTACCGCACTCCAATAAGGCAACCTGAAAGGTGATGAGATTTGTGACGCTTCACTCTAGAATATTCTTTTCTTCAGCCGGTCCACGGTGAACTTGGCAGTATCTGCAATGGCCATGACGGCCATCACACCGGCCTGCACGGGGTCCGTGACCACGAGGTCGGCCACTTCGGGAACGCTGCCTGCCATGTTCAGGCTGATCACCAGCAATCCCTGGGCGCGCACTTCGCGGACCGCGCGTTCGATGTCGCCGCCCATCAGCGACCCGGCCAGCACCAGAACGCGGGCGCGCGGCAGCCGGCCCACCGCTCGAACGGCTTCCGCCAGGGGCTGCTCGCCCACCAGCGGAATGGTGTCCACGGAGATGTGTTCGCCGCGGATGTTGTGCCGGTCGGCTTCTGAAATGGCCCCGATCGCCACTTGCCCCACCTGCGCGCCGCCGCCCATCACGATGATGCGCTTGCCGTAAATCTTTTCGAGGGAGTCGACCATTTTCGCCTCCCTTGTCACAGGCAGCGCCCGCAGCCCTTCCAGCAGAGCTTCGGGCGGGCCAGGCAGTTCAACTTCAAAATAGATTCGCGCCTCAGTCGCGCTGCTGTCCACGATTGCCACGGATGAAATGTCGCCTTCCCGGGCGGCAATCACACCCGTCAACTGATGCAGCACGCCCAACCCCGATTCCACGTGAACCAGGATTCCAACCTTTTGTGCCATCTTCGCTCCTGCAGTGCGGCGGGAGCCCGCCAGATTTACCCGCTCCCGCCCGCTCGTTCGCTTAGCGTAGCACACTTTGCACGCGTGAAGCGTGCCCGGAGGGTTGATCTGTGTGCGTGCGGATTTCCTGTCGGCACTGGTGTTGATGCTGCACTCGGAACCGCCTGCCTGTTCCCGCTGCCTTGGTTGTGGTATAGTCACGGCAACTTCAGCCCCGGAGGAACCAGCCATGGACAATGCGATCGCTGGATCGCCCGATCTCCCCTGCAAGGACCGCGGTGGCTGGCTCATCGCTTTCGGTATCGTGGAAATTCTGCTGGGCGCCGCCATCGTGCTGATGAGCTTTTT
The DNA here is from genome assembly GCA_035691365.1 of Terriglobia bacterium. GTDB lineage: Bacteria > Acidobacteriota > Terriglobia > UBA7540 > UBA7540 > SCRD01. Next base: position 7,565 of record DASSJE010000434.1, on the reverse strand, counting down.
CGCGCTCATGTCCTTGCTGATCTCCAGGCCGTCGCACCCGGCTGAGTTGCCCCCCGGGGTCCACGTGGCGGGCATGGCGGTCCTGGCAGGTTTCTACCTTGTGATCGCTGCGTATTTTATTGTTGCGGGCATCGGCTCAATCCGGCGGCGGAACTGGGCGCGGATTCTGACCCTGGCCGGGAGCTCGATCTGGCTGCTTTTCGGGGTGATGGGCACCTTGTTTACGCTTTTCCTGTTTCCCAAAATCATGACCCTCCAGCAGCCCGTCCCGCCGGCTGCGCAACACATCGAGAGCATTGTGATGGGCATGATGGTGGTGATGGCGATTATCTTCGGCATCCTGCTGCCGCTTACCTTCCTGATTTTTTACAGCCGCAAGAGCGTCAAAGCCACATGCCTGGCGCGTGAAAGCGCGCCCGCAGCTGGCGCACCCTCGGGCAAGCTTCCCGTTCCGGTCTTCATCCTGGTGGTCTGGGAAACTTTTGCGGCCGTTTCCACCGGTGTCGTCCTTTTCTCGCCCCTGCACATCACAACTTTGTTCGGATACATCATTCGCGGCTGGCAGATGGTTGCGCTCATGCTGGTCTTCTCAGTGCTGTCGGCGGCGGCCGCCTGGCTGATTTACAAAAAGCGCCTTGCCGGCTGGACAATTGCGGTGTGGAAGCTTCTGTTCTTCGGGGCATCCGCCGGCATGAGCCTCGCCACGGGCAGCATGTCGCGGTTATTTGTTGAGATTAGTCAGACCACGGCGCAACAACAGTTTGCACAATTATTCCCCCAGTTCATGACGGTGGTCATGGTAGCAAGCCTGGTCTTTTGCGCCGCCTACCTGGCCCTGCTGGCTTACAGCCGCAGGTTCTTTCTCCCTGCCGGAGCACCCGCCGCTTCGCTGTAGCGCGCCGCCTGAAAAAGACAGACCGGATGATCCGTCCGTTCAGCCTGCTCCGCAGCTCTGGCGCTTCTATTCCAGGCCGCACCACTTCCGCGCTTTGTCGTGATACGAAGCGGTATAATGTCCGGTTGATTTGAAAGAATTGAAGGCGGGGGGACTGAAATGAACAGGCGGCAGTGGCTGGAACAGGCGGGCATTGCGCTGGTGGCCGGCTTGGCGGGTTGCAAGAGCGGTGGCGCGCCGGGCAATCAGCCAGGGAAGGCTGCATCGGTAACCGTCGGAGTCAACCGCGACGGGCCTGTGATCCTGCAGACGGCTTCGGCGGAATTTCACATTCTCCCTTCCGGAAACATCCACGCTTTTCTCCGCAAGCAAAACGGCAACCTGACGATTGACGATTCAGCCGCCCGTTCCGGCGCGCCGGGCAGTTATCTTGTCAGCGGCGGCAAGCAGATTGCAGATTTCACGTTTGATTTCGGGCAGACGGTCATCTCCGATGCGAAGGGCAAGATCGGGCCGGTCGGCAAGCGCATTGAAATACCCGCCAGCAGCGGGAAGGGAATTCAAAAGACCCTCATCGTGGAGATTTACGACGATTTCCCCAACCTGGCTGTGGTGACGGAAACCTACAAGAACCTGGGCAAGGAAGATCTCCCGATCGACCGCGTGGTAGCCAACCGCCACCGGCTGAACGCTGCATTGGTTGATCGCAAGGCGCCGCCGTACCGCATGTGGTCCTTCCAGGGGGCGAGCTACAAGTGGGGCGAGAACATTATCGAAGAGATTCCATCGAAATTTTCGCAGCCCAACCTGATGGGCGGTCCGACGCCGAAAGGCCTGGGCGGCGGCATCCCGGTGGTGGCGTTTTGGACGGACAAGGTTGGGATTGGCATGGGCCACCTGGAGCGGCTGCCGCTGGTGCTTTCGCTTCCCGTCAAGGTGGGCAGCGACAACCGCGTTGAAGCGTCACTGGAACTGGAACCTCAAACCACGCTGAAGCCCGGCGAGACCTACTCTCTGCCGCAGGGTTTCATCTCAGTTTACGAGGGTGACTTTTACCAGCCCCTGCGGATGTATTCTCGAGTGCTGCAGCGCGAAGGCTGGGGAATTCCCAAGCCGGGCAATCAAGCCTACAACATCAGTTGGTGCGGCTGGGGCTATGAGCAGGATTTTACCCGCGCCCAGATGCTGGGGACCATTCCCAAATTGAAGGAATTCGGCATCAAGTGGGCCACGCTCGATTACCGCTGGTTCAATGACTTTGGCGACTGGGAACCGCGCCAGGATACTTTTCCGGACGACACTATCAAGCAACTGGCAAGTGAATTCCACAAGCAGGGATTTTACATCCAGCTCTGGTGGCAGCCGCTCGCCGTGGATGACGGTCAGGGCCAGCACCTTAGCTGGAAGCACTCCGTCACTTCCAAAGTGGCGCAGCAGCACCCGGACTGGCTGATTCTTGATCAGCAAGGAAAACACGCCCGGCTGGTCAGCCCGGTCTGCGATGTGGCTTCGCTCTGCCCGGCGCTGCCGGATGTGCAGAAATATTTTATCAGGCTGGTGCAACGGTTCATTCGTGATTGGGGATACGACGGCAGCAAGATGGACAGCGTGTTCAGCGCGCCGCCCTGCTACAACCCGGCGCACCGCCACCAGTCGCCGCAGGATTCTGTCCTGGCCATGCCGAAGGTGATTCAGGCGATTTTTGAAACTTCACGCGCGCTCAAGCCCTACAGCGTCACGCAAATCTGCCCCTGCGGCGCGCCGCCCAACTTTGCCTGGCTGCCTTATATGAACCAGGCCGTGACGGCGGACCCGGTTGGCTCCGTGCAGGTGCGGAGGCGCATCAAGATGTATAAGGCCCTGCTCGGGCCGCAGGCGGCAGTTTACGGCGACCACGTGGAACTGACCAGGGTCCTTTACCCCAATACGGGAAAGGAAGTTGATGTGGGCGACGACTTTGCCTCGACGGTGGGGCCGGGCGGCGTGGTGGGCACCAAGTTTGTGTGGCCTGATCCCGGCCCGCATTTCAAGAACGTCTATCTCTCGCCCAAACGCGAAAAGATCTGGAAGAAGTGGACGGCCATCTACAATCGCGAGATGCTTTCGAGCGGCGACTTTCTGGACCTCTATAACTACGGCTACGACTTCCCGGAAGCTTACGCCATCCGGAAAGACGGCAAGATGTATTACGCTTTCTACGCGGCCGGCCCGAGTTTTCGCTACAAGGGCGAGGTGGAATTGCACGGCCTGGATCCCGGCAGCTACCGGGTTTTCGACTATGAGAACGAAAAGGACCTGGGGACCGTCGACGCCTCAAATCCCCGACTGAAGGCGGACTTCATTCAGCACTTGCTGATCGAGGTCAGCAGGGCGTGATGGCGGATGACGTCTCGCGCCGGCATTTGCAAGCCGCCGCAATTCGCGTCACTTCAGCAATTTGATTCTCATGTTGCGGAACTCGATCGGTGAACCTTCGGCTTCGAGGCCGAGGTAGCCCTTCCGGTTTCTGCACTTGTCGAATTTGCTGGTCACGGTTCCGTTCACTTTCAGGATGAGTTTCTTCCCCTCGCAGCGAATGTCAAATGTGTTCCAATCGCCTGCGGGCTTGACGGCGTTGGCGGTCATCCGCGATTGCAGGTTAAAGCTGATGGGACCTTTCACCGCAGGGTCGTCATAACCAAACCAGTAGCCGCCGCTCGCGCTGCCCACCTGCGCCTGGTACCAGATGCTTCCATCGCTGTTATTACGCACGAAAACGCCGCTATTGTAATCCTTGTTGCCATCGCGCCGGATAAGCCGCCACTCCACGTGGAACAGAAAATCGCCCAGTTGCCGGCCGTCATAGCGCAGAAACTCGTGCCCGCCGTTGCCCGCGCAATCGAGCGTATGAGTTGCGGCATCCACGCTCCACTGCGAGCGTTTGGACAACGGGCGGTCGGGCGGGATCGCCACACGCGTCCAGTGCCGCAGGGAAGGGCCGGGCGTAATGTTGATCCACGCAGGCGGCGGTGTTGCCGCCCGGCTTTTAATGCGCGGCGTCATGGCAATCGCGCCCAGGACGAAGATAATAGCGGCAGTGGCTGGTATCGCTGCAAATTTCATGTTTAGTTCCGGTCCTTTTCATGTTCGGCAATTTCCAGGCCGGGTTCTTCGGCTAGAGAAAAACGCGCTCATTCATTTCGCGCCCTGGATCACTTACTGCGATGGCATGGCGTGCAACCCTTGGGCTACAATAAGCGGTTGCCGAAAAACGTAAGGGCGCCGTGCCGAAGCGTACGGGTTTTTCAGCAATCTGACAAGCCATCATATTACTAACGAGGAGACAAGTATGATACGGAACCTTGTAAGGTCAAAGTGCTACATCCTGATGGGTGCGGCCATTCTGCTCACCGGACTCTTTGCCGCGGGTTGCGCAACTTCTTCTCTCGAAAATAACGGCAAGATGACCAACCAGACCACCAGCAAGCATGTCAAAGGCTATCAGATGAGCAACTCGCAAGCGATCACGCCTGTGATGCCGCTTCGCGCTCTCAGGTAGTCGCCAGGTATGATAGCGTCCTCGAACTTCATCTGATTCCGGGGCACAGAATTCCACATTTCTCGAAAGAGGGCTCTCGATGGCGGACGATCATACAGCAGATATCAGCATCAACAAGCGGCAGACACTTCAAAAAATGTTTGGCCTGGGAGCGGGGCTGGCAGCGGCGGACCTGCTGCTTCCCGTTTCGGGCCGTGCGGCCGTGCCTGGTCTGCCTGCCAAAGGGCAAATGCCCGGCTCGACAAATGGCGCCCAGGGCGCGGTGGTGCTGAACGTGCGCGCCATGGGAGCAGTGGGCGACGGCCAGGCCGTGGATACCCCGGCCATCAACAAGGCGATTGAAGCGGCTGCACGCGCCGGAGGCGGCACGGTGTTTTTCCCGGCGGGCACTTATCTCTGTTATTCGATCCACCTCAAAAGCAACGTTGCGTTGTATCTCGACCGCGGCGCCATCATCCTGGCCGGCGAGACCGGGCAAGGCGGAAATTACGATGCGGCGGAAGATAATCCCGAGGCCGGTGAGTACGAGGATTTCGGGCACCGCCACTGGCACAACGCCCTGCTGTGGGGCGTGGGGATCCATGATGTGTCGATCCTCGGCCAGGGCACTATTTATGGCAAGGGCCTGACGCGCGGGCCCGGTGAGTCCAACCCGGGCGTGGGTGATAAAGCCATCAGCCTGAAGAACTGCCACAACGTCCTCATCCGCGACATCTCGATGTTGCAGGGGGGGCATTTCTGCATCCTGGCCACCGGCGTGGACAACTTTACACTCGACAATGTGCTGATGGATACCAACCGCGACGGCGTTGATTTTGACTGCTGCCACAACGTGCGCGTCTCGAACCTGACGGTGAACTCGCCCTGGGATGACGGCATCTGCCCCAAGAGTTCCTGGGCGCTGGGCTATGCGCGTTCCACGGAAAATATGACCATCACCAACTGCTTTGTCACCGGCGGCTACCAGCTTGGCACCGTGCTCGACGGCACTTTCAGGCGCTGGGCTGAAGGCCAGCGGCCGTTCCCCACCGGGCGCATCAAGTGCGGCACGGAATCTAACGGCGGCTTCAAGAATATCACCATTTCGAATTGCGTCTTCGAGCATTGCCGCGGGCTGGCGCTGGAGACGGTGGACGGCGCGCTGCTGGAAGACATTGCGGTCAGCAACATCACCATGCGCGACATTCCCGATCTCCCCATTTTCATGCGGCTGGGCAGCCGGATGCGCGGCCCGGCAGGAAGGCCGATCGGGCAGTTGCGGCGCGTCAGCATCAGCAACCTGGTCGCTCACGACACCGGCGGACGTTTCTGCTCGATCCTGAGCGGCATTCCCGGCCATCCCATTGAAGATGTCCGGCTCAGCGACATTATCATCTACAACCAGGGCGGCGGCACCAGTGAAGACGCCGGCATCAAGCCTCCGGAAAAGGAAAACGCCTATCCTGAGCCCAACATGTTTGGCGCCATGCCTGCATACGGTTTCTTCTTCCGGCACATCAATGGACTTCAGGTGAGCGACGTCGAGGTGCGGACGATGAAAGAGGACGCCCGGCCCGCCTTCGTCTTGGACGACGTCGAGCACACCGACTTTGTCCACGTCAAGACGCAGGCCGGCACGGGGGCTTTTGCGCTCGACAACGTGAAAGACTTCAACGTCTATCTCAGCCGTCCGGTCCCTGAAACGCACCTTGAAAACGTGACCGCGAAAAAGCTGTAAGGGTTTTCGCGGGAATTGTTAGATTGAGCGCTGCCTTTCCCGCACTCGAAAGGCCCGCCGCGCGGATTTATCCGGCCGCCGGTTTTGCGCCGACGCCGAACCAGCGGCGCCTAAGCGGCGCGGAAGTCGCCTTATCAAACGTCATTTTCGCCTCAGCCCAGCGAGCCAAACGAACAAAGGGGAGTCCCAGCAGAAAATAGATGGCGGCCGTCAGCAATCCGATGCCGATGTAGTCGTAGTAGGTTGATGCCAGCTCGCCGTAGACCTTAGTTAATTCGACCATGGTGATGACGGAGACGATCGATGAATCCTTGAAAAGTGAGATGAAGTCGTTGGTCACCGGCGGAATGGCCAGCCGGATGGCCTGGGGTAGGATCACGCTTCGCAGTGCCTGGGCACGCGTCATTCCCAGTGAAAGCGCCGCCTCCATCTGGCCGCGCGGAATCGCCTGGATGGCACCGCGGTAGTTCTCCGCCTCGTAGGCAGCATAGTTCAGGCCCAGCCCGACAATCGCGGCCACCAGTGGGCTGAGCCTGATGCCCGCTGAGGGCAGGCCGTAAAAGATGAGATAAAGCTGGATCAACAGCGGTGTTCCCCTCATCACCTCAATAAAAGCGCGCGCCGCCCCCGCCGGTACAAGCGGTCCGTAGAGATTCGTCAGGGCCAGCATCAGGCCGAACGTTACGGCCAGCGCCATTCCGAGGATTGAAATCAGCAGCGTCATCGGAGCGCCTTTGCCCAACAACAAGGGCAGATAACTGGCATACTGTTTCAGCCGCTCCTGCCAAGTCAGTTTCCGGGTCACGCTACGGGTGTAGTTCTCGTACTCCTGCGGATTGGCATCGACTTGGGCGAACAGCGTTGCCGTTTCACTGTTCCACAGGCCCCATTTCTCGTAAATATTCTTCAGTTCGCCCGATCGAATCAGGTCGCTCAGCGCGCCGTTCAACTGTTTCAACAGTGCCGGATCATTCTTGCGCACCCCGATGCCGTACTCGATATGGCTGATCGGGCCGCCGGTGAATTTCAGTTTCGGGTCAGGTTTACTGTAGTAGAGAGCAATCGGCCAGTCCATCAAGACTGCATCCAGCCGCCCGTTGGCAAGGTCTTCATAAGCCTTGATCTGGCCGTCGTAAGTGTGAACATTAATTCCGGGCTGGCGCTCGAGCACTCGCTCGGCAAGCGAGTACCGCAGCGTGCCGGCGGTTTTGCCCTTCAGGTCCGCAAGGGAGTGGATGGAGTTGTTCGTCTTGCGGACGCTCAGTTGCTCGGTGGTGGCGTAATAGGGGATCGTGAAGTTGATGACACGCTTCCGATCTTCCGTGATTTCCAACCCGTTGAGGGCGATGTCATAATCACCGCGCTCCAGTCCGGGAATCAGTCCATCCCATTGGTTTTGCACAAAGACGGTGCGA
>DASSJE010000433.1:0-2759 GCA_035691365.1 Terriglobia bacterium | reverse complement strand
GCAATCGCGGCACCGCGAAAGAAGACCTCTCATGGAAAACGGCTTTCCCCAGGCGCTTCCAGCGGGCCTGACTCGACGCGAGTTTATGAGCCAGGCAGGCAAAGTTTCGACTGCAGTTGCGGCGGGAGTTATTCTTGGCGACGTGAGCGGCACCAGCAAGGGGCAGGCCTCGCCGAGTTCCGACGTGGTGATGATGAGCGCCGGTGATCTCTCCCGCGCCATACGCACTCGCCAGGTTTCCTGCCAGGAGGTGATGGCCGCCTACTTGTCTCACATTGAGCGGCTGAATCCGAAGGTTAACGCCATCGTCTCCCTGCAGCCCCGCGATGGACTGATGAAGCAGGCGGCCGAGCGCGACTCCGAGGTGGCGCGCGGCCAATACCGGGGATGGATGCACGGCTTTCCGCACGCGGTAAAAGATCTGGCCGCCACGCGCGGCATTCGCACCACCTGGGGCTCGCCGCTGCTGGATACGGTGCCCGACTTCGATTCCATTTTTGTGGAGCGCCTGCGCCGGGCCGGCGTCATCATCATCGGCAAGACCAACGCCCCCGAGTTTGGGCTGGGCTCGCAGACCTACAATTCAGTTTTCGGCACCACCCTCAACGCCTACGACCAGTCAAAGTGCGCGGGGGGCAGCAGCGGCGGCGCCGCCGTATCGCTGGCCCTGCGCATGCTGCCGGTAGCCGATGGCAGCGACATGATGGGCTCGCTGCGCAATCCCGCCGCCTACAACAACGTGATCGGCTTTCGCACCTCTTTCGGCCGCGTGCCGTCGGCTGGTGAGGAGCTGTTCCTGGAACAGTTGAGCGTGAATGGTCCCATGGGCCGGACGGTTTCCGACGTGGCCAGGCTACTTTCCGTGATGGCCGGCCCCGATGCGCGCGCGCCGCTTTCGCTGGAGCAGGACCCCGCCGTTTTTGCCGAGCCTCTGAAGCGTGACTTCAAAGGAACGCGCCTGGGCTGGCTGGGCGACCTGGGCGGACACTTGCCTATGGAGCCCGGCATCACCGACCTTTGCCGCGCTTCTTTCAAGGCCTTCGAGGCTGCCGGCTGCGCGGTGGAGGAAGCGCTGCCGAAATTTTCGGCTGACCGCATGTGGGAAACCTGGGTAACACTTCGCCATTGGCTGGTCGCGGGCGACTTGGTGGAGCTCTACAAAGATGCTTCTAAACGCAAACTGATGAAGCCGGAGGCGCAGTGGGAGGTGGAAGGCGGCCTCAAGCTCAGCGCTCTCGAGGTGTACAACGCCTCTCGCGCCCGCTCCGAATGGTACGTGGCGGTGCAGAAGCTGTTCGAGAAATACGACTACCTGCTGCTGCCCAGCGCGCAAGTTTTTCCCTTCGATGCCAGCGTCCATTGGCCGAAAGCAATCAATGGCGTTGCGATGGACACCTATCACCGCTGGATGGAGGTGGTGGTGCCGGCTTCCCTGCTGGGCTTCCCTACGATTAATGTGCCGGTCGGCTTCAGCGCCCAAGGCTTGCCCATGGGCATGCAGATAATGGGCCGACACAATGCTGACCTTGCCGTGCTGCAAGTGGCTTACGCTTACGAACAGGCCACCGACTGGGTGCGGGCCCATCTGCCGCCGCTGCTGCGCGCTTGACCGTGAGGACATTGCTGATCCCAGGTTAGGGCCCAATAGCGGGGCGCTAACCTGGGCCACCTGCCTTCAGCAACGGTTCAAGTTGTTCGAATCGAACTTTCTGATTGCCAGGTAGGCGTTGTCGATACGGAACATCAGTTAGCTCAGCGAGTATTTCCTCGTACGGTTGTCCATCATCTGCGAAGCGACAATAGAAGTGCGGTAAATTGTAGTACTCGTCTCCATCGAGGTCATAATCAATTACGTTCCTGAAGGGGATACGGCCAAGCTCTAAAACCGTTACCTTTTCCTTAATTGCATCGTACTGAGTGTCTGGAACAAACGCCCATCGGCCATCGGGGGCAACAACTGCGTACTCAACCCCCAATACGACCTCGAATCCGTTGTGATACATCCGCCAGAACTCAACCTTGAACCAGTTGCTAATTCCTTTGCGGTCCCAGAACTCAGGGTAGAGGTCATCTTCTTCAGAATGGATGATGATCTCCGCGCTCTTCGCCTTAGCGAAATCGCGTTCCATGCGACGTTTCATCGCCAGCTTCTTCTTGACCGCAGCCCCCGACGAAGCACGCTTCGCCAGTCGCTTCTTCCCAAGCTGGTGTTTCGCTTCAAGTTCCGCGTCTCGCTTCCATTTGAGAAGGACTCCTTCCGAGAAACGCGCTGGATCCGTGTCGATCAGTTTCGCACAGTTCTGACATAACCAAATCGCGTTCGAGATACCACTGCGCTCCGCGGGAGTTAAGCGGACGTTGTAACGCGGCCCACCGATCGCAGCCGCACTGACATGTGAAGCTACGCCTATGTTGCCGGCCTTCTCCGGAGAGGTCTGCGGTCCTGAAGTAACTGCACGGCAGTCTGGGTTTGAGCATAGTAATGCCACCCTGGCAGACACAGCGCGCTTAACGCGCATACTGAAATCGTCACGTCCCCCTCTACTGCCCGGCTTTCGCACTGCTTCCCCTCCATTGTGCCGGCGGCGGGCGGGTGGCCCAGGTTCGCGCCCCACTTCTGGGCGCTAACCTGGGATCAGCAATATCCTCTCCCCGCCGCCTGTCGCTTGCCTCTCCCGATCCCGCGCCGTCCACTCTGACTCGATTTCCACGGCTCCTTTTTCTCGCAGTGCATAGTGACGAAAGCTGCTCCACGGCCA
>DASSJE010000432.1:0-2307 GCA_035691365.1 Terriglobia bacterium | reverse complement strand
GCATTCGGATCGTAGGTCATGTTCCAGACCTGGCCGTTCGGTATGGGCGTTTCTTCCGGCCCGTCCTTGCCCAGGAATCCGACCGACTCCGCTCCGCCGCGCGCATAGGGCCCCTGCACGTGCCCCCACACGCCCGCAATGCTGAAGTTGTAACCGAGAATAGGAATCCCTACCTTGCCCATCGTTCGAATGATGGTCTTGACGTCTTCGAGCTGCCGCCTCTTCCGCGGACCGTCCAGCAGCACGTCGTGCCAGTGCGCGGGGTCAAGGTTCTCGATGGCTTCAAGCGCGAGCCCCTCGGCGTTCACCGCCTTCTTCAGGCTGAGTAGCTCTTCGTAAGTCCACAGCTTTCCCTGCTGCCGCGTCACGCCCCAGTTGCGCGCGCCGTCGGTTGCGGGAATCTTTTCCTTCGTCCCCCAGTAATCCACCCAGTGCGCCACAATGTGCGTCGCGCCCGCCTGCCGCGCAAACCTGAAGTTCTCCGGGGTCAGCATGTGCCGGTAAAGTCCAAGCCCGATTTTCATGCCCGAATTTTACCTCATTTGGGCGGGAAAAGATCATGTGGCAGCAGGTGGCATGTGGCAGGTCGTAGGTGGCAGGACACAGTTGCGTTTGTAAACTCGCGGTTTCTCTTCACGCCTGCAAAACCGCCAGGCGCTTTTCGATCTTATTCAGGCCAACGTAGTCTGCGGCCGCCCGGCCTGTGCCCTCATGCCGCCACCCGGGCGCGAGGATGGAAACGCTTCAGCAGGCGCCGCCCGCCGATCGCCGAATTGCCGCGGACGCGCAGGTGTGTAGCCTCCGGTTTCCGGCCAATGCCGGGTGATGGCTGTCACAGAGCGGAGGTTTTCGATTTGTTAACTTTTAGATGTAACCAGCGAGCATCGGCAAAGTGGGCTTGTCCAGCGGGGATGACGGGCAGTCTCCCGGGGGCAGGCGGGGCCGGCCGGCAAAGGGACGAGCGGCGCTGACGCCGGCGAAAGGAGCTTAGCCATGTCAAACCGTTGGGTATTCCTCGCAGCCTTTCTCACGGCCGCCTTGATGGTGGCAGGGGCTTTCGCGCTTCCGCCGTTCTTCTACTTTGAACTGGCAAAGTCGTCCATCTTTGTTGCCATCGCCGTTCTGGTGTTCTTTGGCGAGAACCGCTACTCCTACATGCTGGGAACGCTTTTTGTCCCCATCTGGTTCGTGGTGGACCTTCTGGTGGGGGGATTCATCAACGACTTCAGCGTACTTTTCCACTATGCGGCAAACCAGGGCATCAGCCCCATGAGCACTCCTCTGGACGGCGTTGCGCGGCTCGCGGCAGTTTTCCTGTTTGCGGTCAGTCTGGCCGCCTGGCGCCGCGAAGTGAATGAACGTTTCTGGGGAAAAACCTTCTGGACGTGCCTCATCATCTCAGTGGTCTATGTGGGAATCCTTGCAATGTGGTATGTTAAGCTTTTCCCTGCAGGTCACTGAGAATTCCTGATGCTGATTGGCCACGTTGCAGTTGCGCTGGGCGCTAAAAAGGCGGCGCCCAAAACCTCATTTGGCACATTGCTGCTTGCCGCGCAGTGGCCCGACCTGCTCTGGCCGTTCTTCCTGATGCTGGGATGGGAACGAGTGCGGATTGATCCCGGCATCACGGCCGTCAGCCCGCTGGACTTCACCAGCTATCCCCTCACCCACAGCCTGCTGGCGGATTTCGGCTGGGGGCTGGTCCTGGGCGGGATCTACCTGATTGTCAAAAAGAGCAGGCGCGGCGCTTTCGTCGTCTGGGCGTGCGTCATGAGCCACTGGCTGCTGGACTACCTCAGCCACCGCCCTGATCTTCCGCTCTATCCCGGCAGCCGGCTGTTCGGCCTGGGGATTTGGAACTCCGTGTCGGTTACTCTTCTGGTTGAGGGCGGCCTGTTCGTGGCCGGCGCGGTCATTTACAGCCGCACCACCCGCCCGCGGAATAAGGCCGGCGATTACAGCTACAAAACGTTTTTGGCGTTCATGGTCCTCATCTACCTCGGCTCGCTGATCAGCCCGCCGCCCAGCGTGAATGCGGTGGAGTGGGCCGGAGTCCTGAGCTGGCTGCTGATCGCCTGGGCCTACTGGCTGGACGACCACCGCACCCTCGCAACTCATGCCCCGCCATCCCCTCCCGCACCATCACCAGCCGAACCGGTGAATTGATTGCGCCGCGCCCGCCGCGGGACTACGAAGGGACGAAACCGCCTCCGCCTCACGTCCAGCTTGACCTGGTGAGGTTGGCGTATATAATTCCAATCCAAGGAACCTTCTGGCCATGGCAAAGATAACGACAAGATTATTGTG
>DASSJE010000431.1:0-12507 GCA_035691365.1 Terriglobia bacterium | reverse complement strand
CTTCTTCCAGTTTGTTGATAAATTCGTCGAGGTCTTTTTTGGAGAAAAATGCCGTGCCGTAGATCCGCTGCATCGGATGCGATTTTTCATCGCCTTTCCAGTGCGCGCCCGCAACGCTCAGCAGCTTGAAAGCTTTAATCCGACCCGTCGAGGGAATGTGCGGGCCGCGGCAGAAATCCAGAAACTTCCCCGTCCGGTATGCTGAAAAAACCGGCTCCGCCTTTTCTTCAATCAGCTCGCACTTCAAAAACTCGCCCATCTTGTCAAAAATTTCCAGCCCTTCGGCTTTGGGAAAATAGACGCGCTCGTACGGAATATCGGCGTCAGCAAGTTCCTTCATCTTGGCTTCGATCCGCGCGAGGTCCGCTTCGGTAAACGGCTTTTCGCGATAGAAGTCATAAAAGAACCCGGTGTCGGTGGGCGGTCCGATACCGGGATGCGCGTCCGGAAAAAGCTCCAGCACTGCCGCGGCCAGCAGGTGCGCGGAAGAATGCCGGTAGATCGTCAATCCCTCGGGCGATGAAGGCGTGATCACCTGAAATGCGCTGTCGGATTCCAGCGGCGCGCTGAGGTCCACAAGACGGTCGTCGACCTTGGCCGCAAGCGCCACCTTGGCAAGGCCCGCCCCGATCGACTGCGCCACCTCGCGGGCGGTGGTTCCCTGCGGAATTTCTTTTTGAGTGCCGTCAGGCAGGGTAACCTTAACGTTCCCCATTACTTAGAAGTCTTCTCCCATAAAAGATTAAACCGTTACGATAGCAGAGAGATTTCCAGGCGGTCAAACCTATTTGCGCCGGCGGCTTGACTGCCGGCCGGTTTCACTCTTGAATATGCGCGGGAAAAATCATCGAGAAGGAATTACGATGCTGGTCCGCCTGCGAGAGTTTCTGTCAACCGTGAAGCAGGTAAGGCAATATGGGGCCGGACGGCATTCAGGTCCCGCGCGCCCACGTTCGTTGGCCGGAACACCCCGTATGTTGAGGCAAGGCCGCTCTCAAGGAAGCATTGCTGCACGGCACGGACAGTGTATTCGGAATTCTGGCGGCTCAAGATGCCCACGCCAGGCCCGGAGCCGCAGACGAAAACATCCATCACTCCATCCGCGCTGACCCTGAGCGCCGCTTCCAGCCCCGGCACTATTTTCCGTGAGGATTGCGGGCGGGGGTGTTCAAGCCCGGCGGCGTCGCGACTGCCGGTCCGCCCAAACAGCTCGGCAAGTGTCCGGGCGCGGTCAAAATGCATTGATGCGTCCTGCCCGGAAAATTCGTCAGGAGTTTTGCCGGCGGCAGCCGCAACAACTGACTCGAACTCGGGAGTAACCACGGTGAGCACAAAATCTCCGGGGACAAATGTCCGCCGCAGGATCTGGGCGGAGGCTTCGCCCGTGCAGGCTACAAAACCGCCGTGCCAGGCGGCGTGCAGGTTGTCCACGCGCTCTTCGTAGATCTGCGCCAGCTCAAACAAGGTTTTCTCGTTCAACTGTAACGAGTAGAGCCGGTCTGCCGCAATCAAACCCGCCAGCACAGCGGCTGTACTCGATCCCATGCCCACGCCCACCGGGACGGAACTGTAAACTTCAAAATCGGCGCCGCTGAATTCCAGCCCTTTCAAATGCAGCGCCGCTTCCATCGACCGCACCACCAGGTTGCGGCGGTCTCGCGGAACCCGGTTGCCGTTCTCGCCGAAGTACCGGATGCCCACTCGGCCGTCCAGCCGGGGAGTGACTTTCACGTTAAACATGGCGTCAAACGTCACCGCCGCGCAATTCATAGCGCCGGCAAAGTTCCCGACGGTGGCAGGCACCTTGACGAGGATGGACCTCGGTTTCATGAGATTTCTCCTTATGCGCAACAGAATAGATCCCGCGCCACCGAGAAGGGAAATTCTAAATTTTTATGCAGTTGATAGATTTTGCTTATCTATCGGGAAAACAGGCAGGAAGCCCTTATGAAACAGCGGCACCGTATTTCAACTGCAGCCCTGTTCGGGCACTAGCCCAAAACGCGCGTGAATCAGGGGACCAGTTCAAACGAAGTGGAAACAAAAATCGCGCCCCTCAACGAGCGGGCCACCGGACAGCGGTCCTTGTGCATCTGGTGAACACGCTTGATGGTTTCGCGCTGGGATTCCGGGGCCTGCAACTTGTAATGCGCGTGGATGCGCCGGATGACGAGGACTCCGCAGTCCACTTCAATCTCACCCGTAACTTCAGCAACCAGCTTGCCGTTGCTGGCATCAACCTGGCGCGCTTCCAGCGCACCGCCAAAAGTGCCGGTCAGTCAGCCGCCGGTGGCAGCCACCACATAGTCCAGGGTGGTTGCGCAGGGCGGAAACTTGTCAGGGGGGACCTTGTAATGCTCCGCCACTTCCGAATGTACGCCGAATTGCACGGGTTTTTTGGTTGCGGGCAGGTAGGCCAGCCTGATAGGCCCGACCTTGCGCTCGATCCGGACCCGCGACGTGTAGGCGACCTGGTCATTTTCAGGCACGACAGAACCTCAGCGAAGCAGGTCTTCAAGCCTCACGGCATGGTCCGTTTTTTTATCACGGTATTTGATGACGACCGGAGTGTAAAGTGAAAGGTTCCATTCCTTGCCGCGCCCCCGCGTCACCGCTCGCGTTCCAGGGACAACCACCGAGCCCGGAGGAATCCTCAACGGGCGGTCGCCCTCACGGCGGTAAACCATCTCGCGCACCAGGTCATAAACCGGCGTCGAGCCCGTCAGGATCGTTCCGGCGGCCAGCACCGCTTCCCGGCCGACGACGGTGCCCTCGTAAACGCCGCAATTGCCGCCCACCAGAACGTCATCCTCAATAATTACGGGCAGCGCGCCCACTGGCTCCAGCACTCCGCCGATCTGCGCCGCCGCGGACAGGTGGCATCGCTTGCCGATCTGCGCGCAGGAACCGACCAGCGCGTGGGAATCAACCATTGTTCCATCGTCCACATAGGCGCCCGCGTTCACGTACATCGGCGGCATGCAGGTAACATTCTTGCCGATGTAGCAGCCGTCGCGGATGGATGAGCCGCCCGGAACCACGCGAACATTCTGCCCGGCGGGAATCTGCTTCAGCGGATAAGTCCGCTTGTCGCGAAACTGGAAGCCGGCGGGCGGCATCTCCTCCGCGCGCCCGATCCTGAACCCCAGCAGGATGCCTTTCTTCACCCAGGCGTTCACCCTCCAGCCCGTGGCGGATTGCGCGTCCGGCTCCGCGGCGCGAATCCGGCCTTCATTCAACGCTTTCTTGAATTCCTCAAAGGCCGCGAAATATTCCTCGCCGTAGTGGTCCGATTTCCGCTCGAAAAGTTCTTCGATCTTTTCTTGTAGAGTCATAGGTTATCAAAATCGCCCAACATCGCAGCGCGTCGAGGAAGAATTCCCCCCTCCGAATTGGGGTAGCCCCCGAAGCTTGAACACAGAGATCACAGAGCCCTCGGTGCCTTCGGTATCCTCTGTGTGAAATATTGCTTCACACTGAGATCGCAGAGTGCTGCCGGAGGCGGCCCGGCCGTGGCTGCCGTAGTTGGACATTTGCAGGCCACGCCAATGGGCCCACGCCACAAACACGGTCACCAGGAACCATCAAACTTTTTGTGTCTGGAGTAATCCCTGTTCGGCCAGAACTTTTTCCAGCCGGGCGCGATTTTCCGGTTTCATCGAGCACATAGGCAGCCGGTAGACCTCTTTGATCCTCCCCATCATGGCCAGCGCCGCCTTCACCGGAATGGGGTTCGTCTCGATAAAGTTGGCTTGCATCAGCGGCAGAAGCTTCGCGTTCAGCTTGCGCGCCTCATCGTAATTCCCTTCCAGCAGCAGGTGGGCGAGTTTCGTCATCTGCCGCGGAATCTCATTCGAGATCACGGAGATCACGCCCGCCCCACCCAGCGCCATCAGTGGAAAAGTAAACGCGTCATCCCCGGAGAGGACCCTGAAATCCGGGGGGACGGCGCACAGCACTTCCATTTGTTGCGTGATGCTGCCGGAAGCTTCCTTGATGCCGATAATGTTTGAGATCCCGGTCAGCCGCGCCACCGTCTCCGGCAAAATGTTTGAAGACGTGCGCGACGGCACGTTGTAAAGGATCACCGGCAGGTCAGTGGAATCGGCTATCGTTTTGAAATGCTGATAAAGGCCCTCCTGCGTCGGCTTGTTGTAATAAGGCGCGACGGAAAGGATCCCCTGCACACCCAGCCCCTGCAGGTCCTGCACCAGGTCGCAGATCTTTTTTGTGTTGTTGCCGCCAGCGCCGGCAATCACCGGAACTTTGCCCCTGGCTATCTGCGTCACCACGCGGACCACACCCAGATACTCTTCGTGCTCGAGCGTGGGCGCTTCGCCGGTGGTCCCGCAGGGAACCAGGAAGTCGATGCCCTCGCTGAGCTGAAATTCCACCAGGCTCCGGAGCGCGTCAACGTCCAGAGTGCCGTCTTTCGAAAAGGGAGTCACCAGGGCGGTGCCGCAGCCTCGAATGTCCAAGCTCATAAAGCCTCCTTCGGCCACAAAGCCTTTTCCATGGAGAGTTTGATTATAAAAGACTACCGCCGCTGAGGCTACTGCTGTTCTTCGAGAATCCGGTCGAAGGCGAACATTCCCTTTTTGCCGGCCACCCAGCGCGCGGCGTAGAGCGCGCCCTCGGCGAATCCCTGGCGGCTGCGGGCGTTGTGCCGCACCATCACCGTGTCGGCTTCTGAATCGAATCCCAGCTCGTGCGTGCCGGGAATGTAACCGCCGCGCACGCTGGAGGTGGGAATCTCGCGCCCGCGCAGAAGGGATTCAACTTGCCGCTTCAGTTCCAAAGCCGTGCCGGAGGGCGCGTCCTTCTTGAATTTGTGGTGGGCCTCAACAATGTAGGGTTCGTACATGGCGTAGGGCGCAAAGATCTTCGCGGCCTCGCGCGCCAGCCGGTAGAAGAGCTGCACGCCGATGGAAAAGTTGGCGGCGTGCACCAGCCCGATGCCGCTTTCGGCGACGATCTTTTCCACTTCCGCAAAGCGGTCGTTCCAGCCCGTGGTTCCCACAACGAGGCTGACGCCCAGCCCGGCTACGCGGCGTATGTTCTCCACCACCACGTCAGGCTGGGTAAAGTCAATGGCGACGTCAATGCCGCTAAAGTTCTCTTCGGTAATGCCCACGCCATTGCGATTTGAATCGATTTCCAGAATCAGCCGCAGATCGAAGCCGCGCTCGGGCGCAATGCGCGCCACCGCGCGGCCCATTTTCCCGTGGCCCAGCAGCGCCAGGTTGAGCCTGCGGCCCGGCTGGCTCAGATTGGAAGCTGGCGTGGACATGACACTTCAATTCCTGATCGGAAAGATTAAGTTATGAATTCTGAATGATGAATGATGAAAAAGCAACCTGGACGAACCCAATGCCACCGGCGGGGTAGCGCAGAGTTTCAGCTTGCTGATACTCTGCGGGTTTTCATGAATTCGAAATCAACTACCGCAGTGTGTCAGAACTACAAGTCCTGCGCGATTTTGCTCCTCTAATCCAAATATCCTTCAGACTTCATCAGCTCGGCATTGAGCAGCGCTGCGCCGGCCGCGCCGCGGATGGTGTTGTGGCTCACCGTGGTGTACTTGAATTGCAGCACCGGGCACAGCCGCGCGCGCCCGATTACGGCCGCCATGCCGCCGCCGGAGTCCACGTCGAGCCGCGGCTGCGGACGGTCGTGCTCCTCGCGAACGATGATGGGGTGCGCGGGCGCCGTGGGCAATTTGCGCTCCTGCGGGATCGAGCGGAAATTCTTCCACGCTTCAATCAGGTCTTCCAGTTTTGCCTTCTGCCGCAATGAGAGTGAAACGGCTTCCGTGTGGCCATCTTCCACCAGCACACGGTTGCAGTGAGCGCTCACAATAAAGCCGGCCTTCGCCACCTGGCCGTCCTGAAGTTTGCCCAGCAGCTTGTGCGCCTCGCGCTCCACCTTTTCTTCTTCGCCGCCGATGTGCGGAATCACGTTGCCCAGGATGTCGAGCGTGGGCACGCCCGGATACCCTGCCCCGGAGACAGCCTGCATGCTGGTCACGAGAACTCTTTCCAGGCCGAAGGCGCGCTCGAGCGGCGCCAGCGTCATCACCAGGCCCACCGTGGTGCAGTTGGGGTTGGTGACGATCATGCCCTTCCAGCCGCGGTGCTTGCGCTGCTCGTACACCAGGGCCAGGTGGTCGGGATTCACTTCCGGAATCAGCAGCGGCACGTCAGCGTCCATGCGGTGATTGGAGGAGTTGGAAACTACCACGTGGCCCGCCCTTGCAAACTCCTTCTCCACTTCGCCGGCCACCTTCGAATCGAGTGAGGAAAAAATGAGCTGCGGAGCCTTGCCCGGCTTGCACTCCTCCACCACGATGTCACGCATGCCGGCGGGCATGGGCTCGCGCAGGCGCCAGTTGCAGGCTTCCACATATTTCTTGCCGGCCGAACGGTCTGACGCGGCAAACCAAGCTGCTTCAAACCACGGGTGATGTTCCAGCAGGCTTGCAAATCGCTGGCCCACCATTCCCGTGGCGCCAAGGATTCCAACCTCAATCTTCTTCATAACAATCTTCCCTCATTGGTTCGCCGTCGTCATCCCGATCCCGTAGAGCGGGAGAAGCATCTGCTTCATTCGTCCTGAAAAAGAGGCGGCAGATGCTTCGCTGCGCTCAGCATCACGTCATCCTCTTTCAGCAGGACTGCTAAATGCGCTTTTTCAATTCTTTCACCAGGCGCGTATAAAGTCCAACCGCCCTGGTCAGGTCCGATTTCCGCACGCATTCGTGGTCCGTGTGGGCGACGCGAATCGAGCCCGGCCCCAGCAGCAACGGCCGGCCCCATCGCGTCAGGCTGGGCAGGTCAGTGGAATAGGAAACAACCTCGGTTTCAAACCCGTCGAAATATTCCGTCCGGATGGGTTTGCTATCGCGCACGAACTCGTATTCGCACCGGCCCTTCACCACCGCTTCAACCTTTTCGCGCAGCTCGCTGGTGGCGCTGACCGTGCGGAACAGGATCTGGGCCGAGGCGCTGTCGGGAATCACATTGATGGCCGTTCCGCCTGCGATCACGCCGATGTTCACCGTCGCCTCTCCCATCTCGGGGTCGTGCGCCAGCGGTATCCGGCGGATTTCTTCCAGGATATCCAGCAGCTTCAAAATGGCCGATTCCCCCATCTCGGGATAGGCGGAGTGCGCGGCTTTGCCGCTGGTTTTGATGTCGATGCGCAGAATGCCTTTGGTTCCCACCGCCAGCTTGTTTTCCGTGGGCTCGCCGTTGATGATGTATTTCACGTCCGGGGGCTGCTCGTTTGCTTTTTGCGCCCCGTCACTCATGATCTCTTCACCCACCATGAACAGCATGGCGAAGTCTCGCACGCCCTCGGCCTTCAATCCGCGCGCCGCAACCACCTGCGCAGCCAGGATGCCCTTGGCGTCGCACGAACCGCGCCCATAAATCCACTCGTCGTCTTCGCCGGCGGGAATAAACGGCGGCACGGTATCCATGTGGGTGCTCAACACCACATCGGGCCGCCCGAGCGTGGCAAACACGTTGCACCGGCCCGGCTCGACCGTCTGCAGCGAGGTCTCGTAGCCTTGCTGCTCGAGGTAGGCGGCAAGAAATTCGCTGCAGGCCTTTTCATTGCCGGTGATCGATTCGATATTCACCAACGCCTTGGTCAACTCAAATAGCTCCATAACTCGCTCGCTTGTGAGGATGTGCTCAATTTAGACCGGGGCGATGGCTTCCGGCGGCAGAAGGTGAATCTTGCCGCATGCCTTGGGAGATGGTTGCGATTCGCATCTTCGGCGGTTTGCCAAGAGTCCGGCCACAGGGCCGGGACAGCGCATCAACACCGGGGCTTACCCTATGACGGTAGCCCACCAGCGAAAGAAGCGTCAAGTGGTTTCATGCCGAAAGCATGATGCAACTCGACGTAGCGGCGGCTTTACGCCGCCATCTGGCGATCACGCTGGGAGGGAGGGTGATCCAAATTCCTGCCGGAATCAGCTTCGCTGCAGTTTCTGTGTTCTCTGTGACCTGAAGCATTCACACGGTGTTCACTGAGGACCTCTGTGCTCTCTGTGTTGAGTCTTTTCCAGTCACAGAGATCATAGAGAAAAGAAAATAAGGGCACTGCCTCGCGGGTGACAGCAGTTAATCATTGGTTTGTAATCTGCTAATGCTCTGCCTTCGCCCAGCCCTTCGCACGCTCAACGGCCCGCAGCCATCCTTCGTAAAGCTCGTCGCGGCGCGACTTTGCCATGTCCGGCTCAAATCTCTTTGCGATCCTGCGCTGCGCGGCGAGCTCCTGTTCATCCTTCCAGAAGCCGGTTGCCAGTCCCGCCAGGTACGCCGCACCCAGAGCGGTGGCTTCCGTCGTCGCGGGCCGCTCCACCGGAATGCCCAGAATGTCTGCCTGGAACTGGCACAGGAAGTCATTCCGCGCCGCGCCGCCATCCACGCGCAGGGCCTCCGGCCGCGCGCACGTGTCTTTTGCCATTGCGTCCACCACTTCGCGCGTCTGGTAGGCAATGGATTCGAGCGCCGCGCGGGCAATGTGGTTCCGGTTGCTCCCACGCGTCAGGCCCACGATCGTGCCGCGCGCGTAGGCGTCCCAGTGTGGCGCGCCCAGCCCCACAAACGCCGGAACAAAGTAGACGCCGCCTGCGTCCGTCACGGCCTGCGCCATCGCCTCGCTTTCCGCAGCATCTTTGATCAGGCCCATTTCGTCTCGCAACCATTGCAGCGCCGCGCCGGCGATAAAGACGCTGCCTTCGAGCGCATAAATCGTGTGGCCATTGCGTCCCCAGCCCACCGTCGCCACCAGGCCCGAATCCGATTTCGGAATCTCCTCGCCGGCGTTCATCAGCAGAAACAGGCCGGTGCCGTAGGTATTTTTTGCGCTGCCCTTGGCAAAGCACTGGTGCCCGAAAAGCGATGCCTGCTGGTCGCCGGCAACTCCGGCGATGGGAATGCGCCCGCCAAAGATTTCCGTCTCGGCAATCACGCCGCTCGACTCTTTCACCTGCGGCAGCAGCGCGCCCGGAATTTTGAAATGCTTCAGGATCTCTTCGTCCCACGCGAGCGAGTTGATGTTGAACACCAGCGTGCGCGAGGCGTTCGAGACGTCCGTGGCATGGACCTTCCCACCGGAAAGTTTCCAGATGAGCCAGGCGTCGATGGTGCCGGCCGCCAGTTCGCCGCGCTCGGCACGAAGGCGCAAGCCCGGAACATTTTCCAGCAGCCAGGCGATCTTGGTGCCGGAAAAATAAGCGTCGGTCATCAGGCCGGTCTTGGCGCGCAGGATTTTATCAAATCCCTCCGCGCGCAGCCGGTCGCACATGGGCGCGGTGCGCCGGCACTGCCACACGATGGCGGGGTGGACGGGCTCGCCGGTCGCGCGGTCCCACATCACCACCGTCTCGCGCTGGTTGGTGATGCCGATGGCCGCCACATCGCCCGGCCCGGCGTTCGCTTCGGCCAGCACCCTTTCCGCCACCGCGCGCTGCGATTGCCAGATTTCTTCCGCGTCGTGCTCCACCCATCCGGGCTGCGGGTAATACTGCTTGAATTCCTGATTGGCCGAGGCGCGCGTCTCGCCATCGCGGTCAAAAAGAATGGCGCGGGAACTGGTGGTCCCCTGGTCGAGCGCAAGAACGTATTGGGGCATTTCGATTCCTCCGGGGAACCCAGACTAATGAGTTTGCGAGGCGATTGCAAATGAAGAATGCGGTTCAGCGATGCCGGTTTCGAAATTGCGAAGGCGCTGCAGACGCCACGGCCTTTGCGATGCCGGGCGCGCTCATTGCTCTTTCCAGGTCATATCCACGCTCACCGGAGTTTCGTTCCTGATGGGCATGCCCAGCAATTTCGGAGGTTTCATCTTGAAGTCCGAGACGGTTGTGGGGATGGTTCCCACCACGCGAATCTCTGCGCCTTCCGGCACCAGCTTGAAAGAAACATTGTTGTAATGCGCGGTCTGGCCGGCAAACTGCACGGTCAGGTTCACGCCGATCGATCCGCCTTTCAGATCGGTTTGCGGCATCGTCGTGCGCACCACCACCATGGGAAACTGCGCGCCGCGCACCACCTCGATCATATGGAGATCGCGGTTCGTGTCGCCCGACTGGAACGTCTTGACCGGCACCGCGGCCAGGAAGTTGCACACTCCCGCGTTGCAGATGCCCTTGCCGCGCGCCGCGTGGCTCACTCCCTCGACGTGGTGCAGCGGATGTGAAACATGGTAGGTCAGCGTGGATTGCTCCAGCACCCAGTTCGTGCCTGCCGCAGGCGCAAGCGCGGGCAGCATGAGCACGAGCGAACACAAAAGAAAATTGCGGATGATCTTCATCCCTTCAACCTCAAAACTTCAATGTCACTGCCATGACCGCCGTGCCCAGCGCCGCTGTGGTCACAATCGCCGCCGCTCCGTGGTATTTGGCGATCCCGTGCACGCGCTCGCCGTTGCTCAGTTGCGAATAGGCCATCGCTCCCAGCACGGCGGTCATCACCATGCCCGGCCCGTGGATCCAGGCCATCGCTTTGTGCAGCCGAATGGGCCCGCGCACGTGTACGCCCGGCATTCGCGGGGCCGCCAGAGCAAAATAGGCCGTCGCCGCATAAAGGCCGGCCGTGGTCACTCCCATGGCCATGTGCAGATTGCGGCCGCCGGGGCTGCCCGGCAGTCCGTGATGCCCTTTGGCGCCGGCGGAAGTCGCCAGGGCGGCAACCATCGCCGCCACCGTCACCATGCCCAGCTTCTGATGGATTTGCAGCATGCGCGTGCGCTTGTTCAGCCGCGCCTGCTCCCTGGCATTGCCCTGCACCTCGTTCGAGGGGAAGCCCAGGCTCGAAAGCGACGGCTCGGTCCCCCCGCCCTGCGCCGAATTGTTGCCGGAAGTTCCTTCCAGTTGCAGGTTGAGCGTCTGCGCCGCGCCCGCGGCGATCGTCACCTTTGACTGGCTGGTCGGAAAGCCTTCCGCCACGGCCGTCACTTCATAATCGCCCGGCCCCAGTTTGGAAACGCTGTAGCGGCCGGAGGCATCGGTCCGCGCCTCCACTGCCTGGCCGGTAAAAACGTTGCTGACGGAAATTCTGACGTCGGCGACCGGAGAGCCCGACGAGTCGCTGACCACCCCGGAAAGCGTCGCGCCGGAATTCTGAGCGTAAATGGGAATCGAAAACGAAAAGGAAATGATGAGGACTGACAGAAGAAACTTCTTTCGGCTGGCATCCATTGGAACCCCGCCCTTGGTAACGTCCCGTCTCGCTCTGTAGCTGCGAGTTTATCACGCAGTGTGGCGGCTCCGCCGAGGCGCGGCCTCTTCTGCGGAAAAATCAGGACACTGCCCGCATTGTGGGACAAGCGTGCCGAATCTGCCGGTCAAAAAAAACGAGACTTCCTGACGCAGGCATCCACAGCCGGCCGGAATTCACGTCCGCCGGGGCGCCAACTTTCCTATGCGTGCGCTCCTATGATGCACCGCGGGGGGCGTGGGTTGGAAAGAACGCGGCGTTTTTCATGCAGCCTGGCAACCCTTTTGGAACTTCCCTGCCCCCTGCGGTGTCAATAACAGGTGTAAGGATTCGAACGTTCGGATTTGCAGTCTTCGTCGCGGCGCAGGAAAACGGCATCTTAGCTGTTGCAAGGCATCTCAGTCTGCCAGGAGGGGACATGCGCAAGCTGATCGCTGCAACTCTGTTTGTAATCCTCTGTCTCGTTGTTTCAGCACCTGCCCAAACCCGCAAGCCGGGCGCTTCTCAACCAGCGGCCGATTCCGCCGCAGCTTCCCTGCCTTTACGGCGAGTCATCCTTTACAAAAACGGTATTGGCTATTTTGAACATTCCACCAAAGTGAATGGCTCCCAGGAGCTTCACGTTGATTTCACCACCGGCCAGTTGAATGACGCGCTGGCGTCGCTCACGGCTTACGACCTGGGCGGCGGGCACATCGCCAGCGTCCGGTTCAACTCGATTGCTCCACTCAGCGAGCGCCTGCAGACCCTGCACCTTCCGCTCAACCAGCAGACCTCGCGCCAGCAGTTTCTTAACGCCTTGCGCGGCACGCAAGTGGAAATCCAGAGCGGCGCGACGAATGTCACGGGCAGACTGCTGAGTGTTGAAAACGTGAGCAAAGCAATCAGGCGCGATCTGCCAGCCGAATTTGTCCTGCAGGTCTCCATCATCACCGACGCCGGCAGCTTGCGCAGCTTCGAACTGGGGCCGGGCGTTTCCGTGCGCATGGCCGACGGCGAACTGCGCGGCGACGTGGCGCAATATCTCAAGCTGATCGGCTCCGAGCGCGCCGAAGACGTGCGCCGCATGACCATCACCGACAACGGGACGGGCGAGCGCACGGTCCGCGTCAGCTATATCAGCGAAGTGCCCGTGTGGAAGAGCACCTACCGCATTCTGCTGCCCTCGGATGCGAGCGAGAAGCCGCTGATCCAGGGCTGGGCCGTGGTGGACAACACGCTGGGCGAGGACTGGAAAGATGTCCAGCTCGCGCTGGTCTCCGGAGCGCCGCAG
>DASSJE010000430.1:0-14907 GCA_035691365.1 Terriglobia bacterium | reverse complement strand
GCACGAGCGGCTGACGCGCATCTGCTTCATTGATTACGACCGCGAGATGGCTCTGGTGGTTGAACACGCTGATCCCGCAAGCGGCGAGAAGCAGGTGCTGGGCGTGGGCCGCCTCAGCAAACTGCACGAAATGCGCGGGGCGGAAGTCGCCATCGTTATCAGTGACGACTATCAGCGCAAAGGACTGGGCACCGAACTGCTGAACCGGCTGCTCCAGATCGGCCGCGACGAAAAGTTGGATTTTGTGGCGGCGGAAATCCTGCGCGAGAATCCCGAAATGCAGCGCATGGTGGAGAAGGTGGGCTTTGCACTCGAAAAAGCCGACGAATCAACCGTGCGCGCCGTCTACGAACTCAGGAACCACGTCCCCGCTGCCGGGTGACGAGAAGTTATGGGCTGCAGCTCTGGCCGGACCCTGCTGCGGAAAGAGCGCCGGCAGCGGGCGTGCCATTATCATTTTTCTCTTGAATGCAAAACACTCTTTCCTTTGCCGTTCCAGCCTGAGGCAATCACCGTTTTATCGCAGCGGGAAAATTCCCGGACCCTATCGGATGTTTTGGAAATGTGATGTGGGCGGCTCTGCCCCCGTTACACGTCCGTGCGGGGATGAGACTTTCGTTTTCGAGTGAGAATTCTAACTTCCGGGCGGTACTTCGCGCGTTGCCGCCTTACCGGTTCGCCAACACCGGCCAGTATCAGGACTCCGATGATGATCGCAACTGCGCTACGGACGGTTTGCATGGACCCTAACGATACGAGCAAAGATGTGGCAAGGGAAGCCGGCTGATTTGCATCGATTGCCAGGGTGATGCCGCTTGTCAAAGCGCCCGCCAGCACGGTTGCCCATATCCGGATCCCCGGAACGAACCCCGCCGACAGGACCTTCGGGCTGCCCCAGGCGTTGAAAACCCAGAGGGCAAAAAAGCCTGCGCCCAATCCAACCAGGTGCCCGACGACAATATTGTAGGTCCTTGCGGATTTCGAGTGTGGCTGTTCGAGAAGTTCGTAGGCGGTTGGGCCCAGGCTGGCGAAAATAAGAGGCATCCCGGTCGCCCACCCGATTGCGGCAACGATGAGGATCAAAAGAGCCTCGCCCATAGTTGCAGCCATCAGATTGCGCGTTCGCGGCATAGTGTATATTTGACCGGCCGATCCTGAATTATTGCGGCGCCGGTATTCCCACTGCCGGAGTCCCGCCATTGATCGGCGCTTATCACTGCAGGACCCGCAATGATCCGAATTCCGAATAAGATGTAAGGTTAAAAACCCGTTCGCATCATATCAGCATTCGCGCGTCATTTCCGCTTTTCACTCGCATCCTGCGAGGTCCTGGTACTTGCCGTCCTGGGGCGCGAGAGACCCAGACGTTGGAAGACCACTGCCGACAAACATTTTGCGGCCCGTTGACGCTTCGGAGACACATTCTGAAGGCGGGTTCACTAGTATTCTCAACAGATTGGACACCACCTCGCGCTCGACAGTCGCCCGGCAAGGTTCGTCGGATAGACGCCCGCTGGAAATCGTCACGGCAGTGGGCCGCCCGCCGCGTCAAGGGATGAAGGCGCTTCCGTGGGCAGAGTCTGCCATACTGCTTGTCCTCATCGGCCTGTTTTTTTGGTTTGGTTTTCGACCAGCGTGGACGTCTCTCAAAACCGATTTCCCCAATTACTACCTGGCGGCCCGCCTTCATCGGCAGGGCTTTATGCTGGATCGGGTGAATGACTGGGCCTGGTTTATTCGGCAGAAAGATCACGCCGGAATCAAGAACACGATCATAGGTTTTGTCGGACTGACACTGCTCTCGATGCTTCCGGTCGAGCCGCTTGCATCCTTTCCGCCGCTTGCAGCCAAGCGGTTGTGGCTGATCGTGAATCTGATCCTGTTAGGGCTGGTCATCCTGCTCCTGGCCAGGATGTCAAAGCTCGGGTTGCGGCGGGTCATGCTTTTGACGTTTCTTGCGCTAGACCCGCTTTTGGTCAACTTCCTCTTCGGCCAGATGCACGTTCTCGTGCTTTTCCTGCTGACTATAGCCGCCTGGGCTTATTTGAGAGGTCGGCCTGCAACTTCCGGGGCTGCTTTGGCTGTGGCATCGGCCCTCAAGGTTTATCCTGCCTTGTTTTTGTTCTATTTCCTTTGGAAGAAGCAATGGCGGGCCGTCTTCGGACTGGTGGCGGGCTGCATTCTGCTTGCAGGACTTTCAGTGGCGCTTTTCGGGTGGGCGGCCAACCGGAATTACCTGTTCGAGGTTCTCCCACGGTTGCTCTCAGGGACCTCATTAGACCCTTACGCCGTAAGGTGGAACTCATTATCCGCACTGTTTCGCCGGCTGTTCATCGCTGAGCCAAACCTCAATCCATATCCTCTGGTGAATTTCCCGCCGGCTTTCGCTCTCCTGCAGCCGTTCTGCCAGGCAGTGCTTTTCGTCTCCTTTTTCTGGTTTGCTAATCCGCGCCGAAGGGACTCGAGGCGGGACATGCTGGAATGGGGAAGCTACACCGCCCTGCTTCTGATCCTTTCGACGGCCCCATCTCCTTACCACTACTGCGTGCTGATTCTTTCGGCAGCGCTTATTGCGGATTACCTGGCACAAACGGGAAAAATGTCCGCGCTGGCCGCATGGATTGCCCTGTACACGCTCGTCTGTCTGCCAATTTACCGGTGGACACCTTCATCTCCGCCGGGTTGGCAGGCCATCCTGAGTTTTTCACGGCTTTACGCGGAACTCGCGCTATGGATGTTCCTGCTCAGGGAGCTTAACCGGGCCAATGATACGCCTCTCAAAATGCGGCTGCGTACGCGAGAAGCCGCAGCTCTGGGGTTCATCTTCTTGTATGGCGTGGGAGCAGCGGCCGGTTTTCGAAGCTTGCGCGGCCAGTTCGAAAACTATTCCAGCCGGGTGACCACCTCTTCGGACAGTATCATGGCGACCGATCCCGCTGCAGGCCGCCTCGGGATCTGGTTTGTGAGGCTCACGCCGGCCGGTTTCGGGCTGACCTTCCTGAAGGGCACAAACGCCCGGAACTTCAACTTCGACTCGGACGCCTTCCACCCGTCATGGTCGTCTGCCGGAGACCAACTTTGGGTGGAACTCTCCGGTTCGCGTTCGCGCATCGTGCGAATCGACCAACTGGACAATCCAAACCACCGCGCTCTTCCGGTCACAATCGTCGAGGATGCCACCATGCCGGCGGTTTCAGCTGACGGGCGGTGGCTTGCATTTATCAGGGATGATAAAGGCCGAGGGAGCCTCTGGGTGGCCAATCTGATGGAGGGAAAGCAGCAGCCTGACAATTTGCGGGTGCGCGAAATCGCCGGGCCCAATGACGACGTCTGGGACGTGTCATTTGGTTCGAATGACCGGATCCTGTATTCGGCGCGCCCCGGCGGAACCCTTCAAATTTTTAGCGCCGACCCCGTGTCGCTCCAGGTCAAACCCATTTTGACCGGTTCCTCAGCCCCGTCACGTTTTCCGGCCGAGTCGCCGGACGGAGAATGGCTCGCCTACAGCCGGGAAAAAGGCGGTGCGTGGCATCTCGCGCTCCTTGATCTGAAAACAGGCCGCGACATCCAGCTGACTCGCGGGTATTGCAACTCCACGCATCCGGCCTGGACCGGGGACTCGAAGGGCATCATCTACGCCACGGATTGCGGGCGCGGGTTGGGACTGACAGCGCTTGCGCGGATTGCAGTCCCTCAGCGCTGAGGAGTGCAATATCGCGCCGCCGGAGAGCGTGAGCCACTATTCCCGCCGGGAGTCGCAATTGCTTTTCCCAGTAGCCTAAGTTGAACGACACAAACCTCGCCGCCTTTTTGATATTCAGGATCCGGTGCTTCAGATTGTTCTGCCCGCCTTATTGATTGATCACCGCGCCATCGTATCGCCGCACGATGCCCCAGCCGCCGTTCAGATGCTCGCGGTCGTCGCGGAAGGGATATTTGGCGGCGAGCGCCTCATCCACTTCGATTCCCCAACCGGGTTTGTCGCTGGCGTAGAGGTAACCGTCCTTATAAGTGGCGCAGCCCTTGAACATTTCAGCCTCGAGGCCGGTGATGATGCCGCCCTCCTGGATGCCGAAGCTGCTGCTGGCGAGGTCGAGGTGCAGTTGCGCCGTGTGGCCCACGGGTGAAACGTCTCCCGGGCCGTGCCAGGCGGTTTTAACTCCGTACATTTCACACAGGATGGCGATCTTCCTTGCCGGCGTCAGCCCTCCAGCCTGCGAGACGTGCACCCGGATGTAATCGATCAGGCGGCCTTCGATCAGCGGCTGCCATTCATGCGGGTTGTTGAACAGCTCGCCCATGGAGAGCGACGTGGAACACTGCTGCCGGATCTGCCGGAAGTAGTCAATATGTTCGGGCGAAAGCACGTCCTCCAGATAGAACAGCCGGATGGGTTCCAGCTCCTTGGCAAACTGCACGGCCTGGTGCGGGCTCACGCGCTCGTGCACATCGTGGATCAGTTCGATTTCATCGCCCAGTTGCGTGCGGCACGCTCCGAGCATCTTCTGCGTCAGGCGCATGTAGGGGCCCGGCTCCCACACCGGCCCCGGCCACAAGCCGCGCATGGGCGGCCCGCTCGAGGGGCCATAAGATGACATGCCGGGCACGCCCACCATCACTTTGATGACCTTGAAGCCCTTGTCCATCAGCCCGCGCACGCGATCGACGGCCTCGGAAGGATTTGTGCCCCCTGTGGTGCCGTAGACCAGCGCCGCTTCCCGCGCCTTGCCTCCCAGCAACTGGTAGACGGGCATGTTGGCCTGGCGTCCCTTGATGTCCCACAGGGCCTGGTCAACCCCGCTGATAGCGTTGTTCAGAACCCCGCCATTGCGCCAGTAGGAACTGTTGTAGCAGGCTTGCCAGGTGTCTTCAATGCGGTCTGCCGGCATTCCGACCAGCAGCGGCTTGAGGTATTTCTCCACGGCAGGCACCACCAGGTCGGCGCGCTGCGTAAAGGTGGCGCAGCCGTAGCCGTAAAGGCCCGGCTGGTCTGTGATGATTTTCACCACCACCAGGCGCACGCCCGCCGGCTGGGTGGCGATCACCTGAATGTCTTTGATGATGGGAGTGGGCAGGCCGCGCGTTGCGCGCGCTTCCTGCTCTTGTGCGGCAAGCGGCTGCGCCGAAAGTGCGGCGCCCATGGCGCCCGCTACGCCTAGCTTAAAGTATTCTCGTCTGTCCATCAGAAGCTCCTTTAGTGCCGATGAATTCCTATCGCCGGGTTTAATTGTCCGAAACCGCGATGGACGCTATCAAAGCCGGCTACGAGTGTCAAGCGGTTGCCCCAGGCGGGCTTTGAGCGCGGGCACTCATTCCGGGCCGCAAAGCGCCGATTTGTCCTCTGCCGCCTGGAGGCGAGGGTCCGCGATGCCGCGTAAGAGCATTCCCCAAAATGTCCCAGGCTATTTATAATAAGAGCTGTTGTGCAACAATGGGACGGTTCGAGACTTCAGACCGAAGTAGACGGCCGTTTCAGTGGATGGTGACAGACGGTGCCGATCCTCTTTTTCACGCACCGTTGGATTGACGTTCGGTCTGGAGGACTGACATGCCGCCGGTTCTTGACACCCGCACACGCGAACGAGACCTGCGCCTGAAAACCCATGGTCTCATTTGAACTCTTATTTCCTGTTTCTGTGCTGGCCGGGTTTATCGGCGCCATGGGGGGCATGGGCGGCGGGGTCATCCTCATTCCTGCACTCACTTTCTTTGGCATTGACATCAAGCAGGCGATTGCTATCAGCATCCTTTCCGTGATTGCCACTTCCAGCGGGTCGGCTTCCGCCTACGTCCGGGACCACATCACCAATCTCAAGGTGGGGATGTTTCTTGAAATGTTCACCATCGTCGGTGCGATTGTGGGGGCGCGCATCACGCTCGCCACGTCGCCGCGCCCCCTCTACATCATTTTCGGGTTGGTCCTGCTGGGGTCATGGCTG
The DNA here is from genome assembly GCA_035691365.1 of Terriglobia bacterium. GTDB lineage: Bacteria > Acidobacteriota > Terriglobia > UBA7540 > UBA7540 > SCRD01. The sequence continues at coordinate 8,968 of DASSJE010000430.1, read as the reverse complement.
GCCTTGCTGATTTCTGAACGCTTTTCCGGGCGCCAGGCCGTGGAGCAGGATGCTTTCACCCGCTGGCTGGAGCTGGAAGGCAGCTACCCGGACCTGGCCACGGGCACGACCGTTGCGTACAAGGCCCGGCGAGCCTACCTCGGCGCGCCCCTGATGTTTGGGGCGGGAATCGTGGCCGGCCTGCTGGGCATCGGTGCGGGCGCGGTGAAGGTACTCATCCACGATCTGGTGATGGGCCTTCCCGCCAAGGTTTCAACCACCACCAGCAATCTGATTATCGGGGTCACGGCGCTGGCCGGAACCAGCGTATACCTGGCTGCCGGGTACATTAATCCGGGCTTGGCCGTGCCGATCATCCTGGGAGTGGTAGCTGGCGCTTTCCTCGGTACGCGAGTGCTGGTTCGCCTGACGAACCAGTCGGTACGAATTTTCTTTCTTGTGATTTTGCTGATCCTGGCCTTTGAGATGATCGCCAGGGGCCTGCGGGGTATCTAGCGATGAGTCGACCCGTACCTGCCACCGAATTCGAGCCTGCCCGGGAGGCGGGCCAGTTTGATATGGACGTCCTGGTTGGAACCATTCTCCAGGATGGCGTACTGCTCAGCCTGGGGCTTATCCTGGCTGGCCTGTGCTGGCGATGGCTCCGTACGGGCGGCCTTGCGCTCGATTATAAAATCGCCGGCATGAATCTCTTTCAATTCGTGGTAGAGGAAGTCCGGCTGGCTCTGCACGGCACTGTCCGGCCACGCCTGCTGATCAATCTTGGCATCGCCGTCCTGATGCTCACACCTTTTATTCGGGTGGCGGCGTCCGTGGGTTACTTCCTGGGGGTCCTCAGGAACTGGAAGTACACCGTCTTCACCGCCGTCGTGCTTAGCGTCCTCACCTACAGCCTCTTTCTGCGGTAGACCTCCGCCTGAGCCCCCCGCCGGCCCATCGTTTTCTCTCCTTTGCTCCACTCGACTGTTCCGCTGCCGGAAGACTACAATGTGGGCTTGGGCACGGTGAAGTGTTCCTTCCTGGTCAATAAGGAGAAACTGTTTGCCGCTTATTGAAGCTCTACTGCTACTCCTGATTCTCTCCCGTACTTTCGGAGAAATCTCAGAACATTTTGGCCAGCCTGCCATGCTGGGCGAAATCGCCGCGGGCGTGGTGCTGGGGCCTTCGCTTCTTGGAGTGGTCCACTTCAATGATGAAATCAGGGCGGTTGCGGACCTCGGCGTGTTGCTGCTGGTCTTCATGGTCGGGATGGAGATGAATCTGAAAACGCTCTGGAACTCTTTTCGCGGTCGCGGCGCTTATGTCGGGGTCGCAGGTTTTTTCTTTCCTATGTTACTGGGAATCCTGGTGGGCCACGTGTTTCAGCTCGGCCCCACGAGGGCCATCTTTATAGGTCTCTGCATCGCCATCACTGCTCTCCCCGTCAGTGTCCGGATCCTGATGGATATGGGCAAGGTGCAGACTGAAATCGGACAGAGAATCATTTCAGCGGCCGTCTTTAATGATGTGACATCGCTGCTCATTCTCGGCGTCATTCTGGATGTGAAAGTAAAGGGAGGGGGGCCTGCCACAGCTTTTGCTTCGACAGGGCTGGCTCTGGTTAAGGCCGTCACCTTCATGGGCGGGTTCATCCTGGTTGCGCGGATCGCCAAGCACTATTCTCCCCAGCGCTTCCTGTGGCCCAAAGACCGTTTTGACCGCTTGCTGGTCCGGCTGAAGGGGAAAGAGTCTATTTTTGCCGTTGTTCTGCTCTTTGTCATTGCATTTGCCAGTTTCTCTGAAGTGTTGGGCCTGCAATTTGTCGTTGGAGCGTTCTTTGGGTCCATGCTGCTCAGCCATGAAATACTTGGCAAAGACAAGTTCCAGGAGGTCGAGAAAACGGCTTCCGACATCACCATGGGTTTTCTCGGCCCCATCTTCTTCGCGGCCATCGGGCTTGAATTCGATGCCGCAACCCTGAGAGATTGGGGATTGGTCGCCGCGATACTGGTAGCCGCTTTTGCCGGGAAGATCTTCGGCGGATATTTGGGCGGCCGGCTCGCACGTCTGACCAGCCAGGAAAGCTGGACCATCGGGATTGGCCTGAACGGCAGGGGAATCATGGAACTGGTGATTGCCAACATCGCCCTGGCCAACCACTTTATCGGGCAGCGGCTGTTCACCATGCTCGTCCTGATGGCCGTGGTGACCACATTCGCCACGCCATTCCTGCTGAAAAAGGCGTATTCGCAATTGCCCACAGCAGGACTCAAACCCTTCCAGGAATCTGCCGGCTCCCGCAGTTTCGAGCCCTAAGACTTAGTAAAGCGCCCTGGACCGGATGGTGTGGGGAATGCTTTCCAGCGCATTGATCAGGTCCGTGTCCAATTTCTGATTAATATCGAGGATGGCGTAACCCACTTCGCGCTTGGTGTCCAGCACCTGGCGTTCCACGTTGATGCCCCGTTCGCCGATCACCTTGTTGATGGCCAGCAGCATGCCGGGCTGGTTCCGATGGATGTGAACCAGGCGATGGTTATCCGGCGTACGCTCCAGCCGGCAGTGCGGAAAGTTGACGCTGAGGATGGTGTCGCCGGCCTCGACGTAACGATGCAGCCGCGCTGAAACCAGGTGCGCAATGTGGAGCTGGGCTTCCTCCGTGCTGCCGCCGATGTGCGGCGTGAGGATGGCGTTGGGCAGGTTCTGCAATTTGTCGGAAAAAGCGCCGCCTTTGGTCTTGGGCTCTTTCGGGAAGACATCAATCGCCGCGCCCTTCAGCTTGCCGCTGCGCAGGTTTTCGGCCAGCGCTTCGTGGTCCACCACAAACCCGCGGCTCAGGTTCAGGAAATACGATCCTTCCTTCATGGCGCGGAATTCGTCTGCGCCAAAGAAGCCGCGGTTGTGCGGCCGGCCGTCAACATGAAGAGTGACGAAATCCGATTTCTCAAGCAACTCCTCGAAGGTGACTTTCATGGCGTTGCCACGCGCCAGAACCTCTGTCACGTCGCAGAAAATCACCTTCATTCCAACGGCCTGGGCCAGGTCTGAGAGCTGCGAGCCGATTTTGCCATAGCCCACAATGCCCACCGTCAGGCCGCGTACTTCGTGGCAGTTCGCCGCGCTCTTTTGCCACGAGCCCTGGTGCAGGGCCACGCTGCCGTCGAAGACGCGGCGGGCCAGCATGATGATTTCGCCCAGGGCCAGCTCCGCCACACTGCGCGTGTTGCTGTGGGGGTCGTTGAAAACCGCGATGCCGCGGTCTGAGCAGGCGGGCAGGTCAATCTGGTCAGTGCCAATGCAGAACGCTCCCACCACCAGCAGCTTCGGGGCGGCGTCGAGCACACGTGCGGTGACTTTTGTTTTGGAGCGGATCCCCAGCACCTCCACGTCCCGGACTTCCTTCAGCAGCGTGGCTTCGTCAGGGCTTCCCGGCAGGGTCTTCACTTCATAACCGTCGCGTGTGAACGGAGCGGCGGCGGCCTCATGAATGTTTTCCAGAAAAAGGGCTTTCATCTTTTTGATCATATCCTCGCAATCGGGTCAGCCGGAGACGGCATCACCCATGGATGAATATTCGACAGTATCGAAATTTATTATTGTAGTCCCTGCCGCCGCGTGACGCGAGAGGTTCTGGGGGTTGCTGCCCGGTATTCGGTTATACTGGGGTGCCGTGGCGCCTGTGCGAGCGAATTCGGCTTGGCCGCCCGGAAGAGTCAATTGGAAGGGGAGATCCTCTTTATGCTCCAGTCGCTGAAAGGCCAGACCCGTAGAGGCGGCCTCAGCGCGAGGCGGGCAGGCTTTCCTCGAGGACTGGCCTGGTCTCCCGGAGACAGTTGCGGCTGCGAGATGGGAGCGCGTTTTCTGGCGGTGGCGGTGGCGCTGGCCAGCGTATGGTATGCCTGGCACTGGCCCGCTTTCCTGTTCGCGCCATGGGCCAGCCTGCTCCGCGTTTTCCTCTGGTTGTTCCTCGCGGCGATTGCCGGCAAAGCCGTCGGCATTATCGCCTATTTGGCTCACCGCCGGAAATCTTCATTCCGCACGGCCACTCCGCACCAGCTGTGAGCCCGCGCCTCCCGCATCCTGCCTCTGCCGGGCCCCGCCGGCCCTGGCGATTAGACAATAACCGGCCAGATACTCACGTCAAACGGCTGCGAAGCTATGCCATTCGCCACCACATATAAGGAAGCATCACCAGGATCGATATCTCCCGGAATCTCGACATTCGTGGTGATGACGGCCGCGCCGGTCGCAACCCCCATCGAGGGAATCACGTTGCCGTTGCTATCCATGGTTGTGTGGTTGGACGTGCGGCAATAGCGGACGTGCCCGCTCTGCTTGTGGACGACCCTGACCAGCGGATAGTTCGTCGGTGTCTGGGAATCGTCGCCATAGGCCACGGCCTGGGAGAGCCCGTTAAACTGCAGGCCCGAAATCTGGATGGTGTCCCCCGGAGCCATAGTGGCGGGGCACGCCTGGATAACCGGCCGAAAACTGTCCTGCGGCTGTGCCGAATCGGAATGGTAGGCGTAAAACGACGAATCTCCCTCTCTGCAGAACATAATGTCGCCATTCGGCAGCAGCAGAAGCCGCGTGCTGTAGGTGGGGCAATCGTTATTTGGAGGATCATTGGTCCGGTTGAAAGTTGCCCCGTCAAACTCAAAATACCAGCAGGGGCTCGTCCAGTCACCCGAGGCATCCGTCGTGCCCGCGCCGAAAAGAACATTTCCATTCACCATCAAAGCCCCCGGGCCATCGACTATCCCGATTTTGCTGCCGTTCTGGTCTGGCAGGTCGGGACCGTTAGTCCAGTTCGGGCTTGGCGTGGGTGAGTATACGGCAGTGTGTTCGTTGCTTCCGAGGAAGAACGCGGTACCGTCATATCGAAGCAAGGCAGGACCAACTTCATCGACGACGTCAACGATGCTGGTGGGAAGGGAATTGCCCGGGTTCCATTGGTCGTTGGCAATATCATAGACCCAGGTAGTGGGAGGATTCTGGCAACTGGGCGCAACAACCGTATTGTCCGGCATGAGGACCCATGAATCCTCATCGCTGGTGCCCACGCCCGGACGGGGAGTCATGGGCGTCCACGTGAGACTGGAGGGATCCAGTTTCGCCACGTTGGCGCTGTCAACGGAACCTATCAAGAATGTGCCGTCAGGCAACACAGTGCAGGAGGCATCTCCGATTTCGTCCCAGAGAGATGCAACAGCGCCCGGGTTGGCGGGGGCACTGAAAGCGGTCCAGGTATTAGCGATCGGGTCATAGATTTCGCACGAGTTGTTCCAGTCGTTCTTGATGGTACCGGAGGCGTCAGAATATTCCCCTCCGCAGACCACCACTCTGCCATCGGCCAATACCGAGGAGGAAAAATAGGTCCTGGCAAGGTTGGAATCAGCCAGCCTGCTCCACTTCCCGCCCTGGTAACTTCCAGTCTGGTCCGGCGTCAGCTTCCACCATCTTCGAGTGGCCCAGGTGGCCCCGAAAAACGATTTGAATTCCTGCATCATCACTGTCCCGTCGGTCAGCAGGAAGGCCGTCCCGCCATTCGCGTAGGAAAGGCAGAAGATAATCGAGACGAGGGTCCAGAGCAGGCAGACCACCTGCCACACAATTACCACTGCCGTGCACACGATGATGGTGACAATCGCAAAAGCAACGCAGACAAGCGTCGTGATGATCGCAAAGAGCACGCAGAACAGCCACGACCACCAGCTGCATTTCTTTACGGTCTGCCACGCCCACTGGACGCATTCCTGCTCTGTCGTAACAGCCCAGGAAATACATTCGGTTAATGCCACCAGACCGTATTCGGCACAACGGAGATACGTCAGTGTGAAACTTTGGGTGCAATTTGACGGAAGACTGTTCCAGGTTCCCTTTTGGAAGGAGCTATTGCCGTTCGACATCGCGGTTCACCTCCAGGCTGAGTTGAACTTCAGACAACTGTGAATTAACCCCAAACCTCTATGAAGGAAAACCTGTGACAACAATAAACTTGAGAGAACTATTAACCAGACGGTAAATAAAGTCAAGTCCCAAAAAACCACGCGCGCTCCGTACCTACCCTGCCCGGAACCGGAACTGAAGCCGGCGGCGCTGGCTTCCAGGAGAAGCGTCTCCTCCTGCAGCGCCGCTAGCATGGGCAACGTTGCTGGATATCTTTTTTATCGGCTTAAAGAAGCCCGGTTGGATGCAGGCGGGGTTTCAGATTCAGGCTTCAGGGCGAGAAGGTCCTCTGCGGCGGGAAATCAATCCTACAATGCTAATATTGAGGGGCCGCTTAGAAGCATAGGGAAAAGGAGTTTGTAGCCCCATTATAGATCAGCACGCACCTTTGCAAAACATCCCTTCCGATCAAGGCGTGGATTCCCTGCTTCAGGTAAAGCTCAGCCGTAGCAATGCGAAGGTTTCTTATTACCAGCGGAATCTCGTTAGGGCCGGCTCCGATTATTAAGTCAACGTCGTAGGTGCTTGTCGTATGAACGTCTTTACCGGTGCTCGGCGTAACAATGTCCACAGTACCTGTCGGCGTAAGTGCCAATGCCTCTATGACTTCGGGTTCAACGGATGTGAAACTTGCCCCCGTGTCTATCAATGCCCTCACTGGTCGCATAGTGGGAATCTGCTTTTTCTCCGCTTGTAACGCAGCACGACGGCCTTCGCTTACCATCACGGCGGCATTTACAATTGGGCCTCGTAAATCCAGATTGAGAGTGAAATGAGGCACCCTAAGCGACCTTTTTCGCGGGATTAATAGGCCTCGAAAAGTAAAAGACTGGTTCGTTGGAGAGAATTTGTTTTACCAAAAACGGCTTCAGGCCAAACTTTTTATATCCCTCTTTGATGGCATCCTCGTAGGCGGCAAATGTATCAGCCACCTCTTCGCCACATATCAGGACGTACTTCCCCTCATGCTCCTTTAATTCTGGAAGCTTCTTCTTGTAAGTCTCGAGTTCTTTTTCTAGCGGCACGATCCCTCCTGTCTGGCGTAGTCCGCCAAGCATTTGTATCGACCAAATTTTCTGGAAATATAATTATAACACAGCGTTTCAGATGTCAAGACGTCTGCAAGCCGTCCATCCTGCTCCCGAGGAACGGGTTGCTCGGCGCAACCCCCTATGGAAGCCTACCACGCTCATCCTGTCTAGCACAATGCGGGCCTGTTATACGGGCAATACTGATTTTTTGTAGGGTGCAAACGCCACCAGCCAGTGGCTGCGCGGCTCAATATTGCTTCTTTTTCCACTCTGAGCGCGTCACGGACCGGCGCACAGGTGAACGAAAAAGGGCGGAAAAGCGTAAGTGCCTCTTCCGCCCTGCTTCCTTCCCGTGAAACAAATGGAAAAAACAAAGGAAAAGGATGCTCAAAACAGCCAGAAACTCCAGGAACAGCGTCATACGAGATGCCCCCCTCCCCAGGCACGCATCATCTGAAATGACGCTTACATCGTACCTTTCACTTCCAGACCTGACAATTCAACTTTAGTACTAAAGCAGGTGCTACCCGAGTTTTGTGCGGGATGGCTGATAGTTCCCCCATAGGCGCGGCGACCATGCGGCCGCACTGGGCGAAAGAGACTTGATCTATGACCCGAGGGGGTACTGGGGTTGTTTAAAATTTTGTGATTGGGAGCGCCCGGAAAACGATTGAGGCGCACAATGGCAAGCTTCTGCTTCGACCCGTGCCGGTTTACGTGGACAGCGGAATCAGATGCGGTGCGGCGCTGGCGAACGCCCAATCATAGTTCTGACGAGGTCCGCCAGATCGAACAAAAGGCCCTCGATGGTGTGGCGATGATAGATGTACCGCTCGGCTAATTCCAGGGTTTTCAGATTGTTGACCTCGGCGTTGATCACAAGTACTTTCCCTGTCATGCTTGTCCAGACCTCGCCGAAGCCGTAACCCCTGCCGGCAGGCCGCCCCTGGGCACACCTCATGTCAAGAATGGCGGTATCAAACGACTTTCGATGAATGGTAGAAAGGCAAAGCCCTGTGTTTGTTGTCACCCGCCGGCTGTCCAGTTTCTTCACCAGCGACAGCAGGTTCTTGATTGCGGCTTCATCCGCCACAATCAGCACTTTCCGGTGGGCCGAGTTGTTCGCCACAAAAACTCTGCAGCAAGCACGTTCAGTCAGGGATTTCAGCATTAAGTTGAAACTTTTCATAAACTTCACGCTTGTCCTCTCCCTTACGGGCCGGGACGGTCCATCGCGCCAGGATCTCGAAAACTGCCATCATGTGATGCGCTGAGTTGCGTGTGCAACTTTTTGCATCGCACCAGCATGGTAGCCTTTCTGCCGCAGGATGCCAATGCCACTTTAGTTCTATTTCCGTTAAGGCGACGGGCCTCTGGCCGTCCTGGTTTCATAAAGTCCTCTTCCGAATCATTGATTTAATGGCGGGGGCGGCTGTAAGGACCAGGAGGAATCTATCTCACAGCTTCTTCCCCAGGCGCGTAGTATACTGGGCGCGTCGATTCTTCCAATTAAATGCATCGGGCAGGCAGGGTGCCCAAGGTACCGCCGCAGGAGGTTTGTATGGAACGCGAATATGCCTTTGAGATGGTGACTTCCGGCATCCGGTTTGGCGCGGGGGCCACTCGCGAGATTGGCGCAGAGCTGGTTGACCTTGGCAAGCGGCACGCTCTGGTTCTTACTGACCCCAACCTGCGCAGCCTGCCGCCGGTTGCCACGGTGCTGGAATCGCTCGACGCCCGCAAGATCCGCTATTCGGTTTTTGACCGCGTGCGCACGGAGCCCACCGACGAATCCTTTCAGGAAGCGATTGCCGCGGCGCAGGCTGACGACTTCGACGCCTTTATCGCCGTGGGCGGCGGCTCGACGATGGACACCGCCAAGGCCGCCAACCTTTACTCCTGCTATCCCGCGGATTTTCTCGAGTACGTCAACCCGCCCATCGGCAAAGGGCAGCCGGTTCCCGGGCCTTTGAAGACCTTGATTGCCATTCCCACGACGGCGGGCACAG
>DASSJE010000429.1:0-2222 GCA_035691365.1 Terriglobia bacterium | reverse complement strand
TGACTCCCGCTGAGCCCGGACCGAAGCAAAAAGAACACAAGAACGACACAACACAACAGCCCGAGCAGAAGCAGGAGCGCAATTACAGCCAGACAGGGGAGCAACTCATCCTGGCTAGCGCTCCGCTGGGTCCATCTGTCTTTGATTCGTCGAATCCGGATCTGCCTGTAGTGTCGGTGACCACGTACAGGAGGTTGGTATGAACTGCGCCACGCACAACGATGTTGCTGCAGTGGCCTTCTGCCGCACTTGCGGCAAGCCACTTTGTAACCAGTGCACCCGCGACGTCCGCGGAGTGATTTATTGCGAGTCATGCCTGGCCGCACGCATGGAAGGTGTAGCTCCGGCTGCCGGCTTCGTTCCGCCAGCGCAAACCGTCTACCCGCCCATGGGAGCGGCGGCATTACCCGGTCCGCGGCCGCCGTTGAACACAGGCCCGAATCCAGCCGTGGCAGGAATCCTCGCAGGATTCTTCCCCATCGGCGTCGGTGCTGTGTACACCGGTCAGTATGCCAAGGGATTGTCGCACCTGGTCATCATGGTCCTGTTGATTCTCGGCCTGGGTTCCGATCTGCCGTGGTACGTCATCACCATGCTCGGAATTGCGACTGGTTTCTTCTACGTCTACCAGATCATTGACGCAGTGCGCAGCGCCAAGGCCATCCAGATGGGCGAACCTGCTCCCGATCCGTTCGGCTTGGCCGCAACTTTCGGCGCAGGAGAAAAATTCGAAGCCACTAAAGTACCCGCTGGAGCCGTCGTTCTGATCGGATTGGGCGTGCTCTTCCTGCTGCACACTGCCGGACTTTTTGAGTTCGGCTTGGATCGTTTCTGGCCATTGATTCTGATCTTCCTCGGCGTATGGCTGTTTGCCAAACAATTTGGCCTGATCAGCAGCAACCGGGCTTTGTGCCAATGCCAGCACTGCCGCACCCGGCGCCTGATGGGGCCGGCGATGCTCGTCACGCTGGGCGTGCTGTTCCTGCTCGACAGTGTTTCGCATATCAGCTTTGGCCGCACCTGGCCCGCGATTCTGCTTGTCGTCGGAGTGGTCAAGCTGGTGCAGAGCAACGCATCGACCAGCGGACACGTTGGCCCGCTGCCTCTAGGACCTTCCGGCTATCCGCCCGCTGCGCCGCCTCCGGGCGTGCAGAACACAGTCCCCGGCTCAGAAGCACCTTCCTCTGGCGAGGTGAAAAATGTCTAGCCCTGTAATGAGTCCGCCGCCGGTTGCTCCTTTGCCGCCGCGTCGTCAACGTTCCTTCGCCGGGCCCTTCGTGCTGATCATCGTGGGCGTGGTCTTTCTGATGGGCACGATGCACATCCTGTCGGTCGGGAAGCTGGCCCATCTGTTCGCCAACTACTGGCCGGTGCTGCTGATTCTGTGGGGCGTGATCAAGCTGATTGAGCATATGCAGGCGCAGCGCGAGGGCACCCGCTCTTCCGGGATCGGCGCCGGGGGCGTCGTACTGGTGGTCATGATCGTCGTCTTCGGCCTGATTGCAACCCAGTTGGAGCGCGTCAACTGGTCGGGCATGCGCGATAACTTCAACTTCGACGACAATGATTTTTCCAACCTCTTCGAAGGCAATACCTACAACTACAACGATCATCTCGAGCAGGATTTTCCGGCAGGTGCGAGCCTCAAGGTCATTGACACGCACGGCGCCGTCAGCGTGCATCCCTCCAATGACAACAAAATCACGATCGTAGTCCGCAAGCGCATTGCCGCCGAAAATCAGAATGACGCCGATAAGTACAACGGCGAGACCAAGCCCACCATTACCGCCATCGGGGGCCTGGTCACGGTCGACGCGAAAACCGAAGCTGCGGGCGATCACCCGGTCGAGAGCGATCTCGATATTTCCGTGCCGCGGAAAGCTTCAGTCACCATCGACTCACGCCGCGGCGACGTGAACGTCAGCGGCCGCGACGCCACCGTCAACGTTTCCACCCAGCATTCTGATACCACCGTCGAAGATGTCACCGGCAACGTCAAGGTCAGCCAGGAAAAGGGCTCGGTACGAGTCGAGCAGGTGAACGGCGATGTGCACGTGGAAGGCCGCGTCAACGAGCTCGCCGTCTCCGACATTAAGGGCTCGGTTCAGCTCGACGGCGAATTTCAGGAAAGCGTCAAGCTGCAGCGCATTGCAAAAACCGTGACCTTCAAGTCCTCGCGAACCGATATGGAGTTCTCGCGGATTGACGGCGAACTCAACCTG
>DASSJE010000428.1:0-9422 GCA_035691365.1 Terriglobia bacterium | reverse complement strand
TATACCGTCCGCGACCTCTTTGCCAAAGACCCGGCAGGCACCTTGAAGAAAGTGGCTGCGGCCGGATACAAGCAGGTGGAGATTGCCCCCGGATCCAAACCCGGCGATTTGAAAAAAGACCTGCGAGCGGCTGGCCTGACTGCGCCCAGCGGCTACTTCAATGAGCCCAAAACCCTTGAAGATTGGAAGAAGTTGGTGGAGCAGGCCCACAGCTATGGCCTGCAATATATCGTGATCGGAGAAAACCCGGTCCGCGACGCAGCGACCTGGAGACGGCGCGCGGAATTCTACAACAAGTGCGGCGAGGTCGCGAAGCAGGCGGGCATCCAGTTCTGTTACCACGCCCATTTCCATGAATTTGCCGAAACGGGTGGAACCACCGGCTACGACATCATGCTCAAGGATTGCAGCCCTGACCTGTTGAAAATGGAGATGGATATTTTCTGGGTAACCTATGCGGGAGCAGACCCGCTCCGTTACTGGCGGCTTTATCCCGGGCGATTTCCGCTGTTGCACATCAAGGATCTTCGCAAGGGCGTCAAGATCAGCCCGCAGGAGGACCCCGCTCCCGGCGGCCCAAACCCCTTCGCGCCCGTGGGCCGCGGACGTATCGACTGGAAGCTCCTTTTCGCCCATGTCCACGAGGCTGGGGCAAAACACATCTTTGTCGAGCAGGACAAGTGCAACCTGCCGGAAGTACAGGCCATCCAGATCAGCTATGACTATCTTCGTCATCTCCGGCTGGGCTGAGAGCACCATGAATGGGCTGGCACTTCCGCCCGACGTGGCCACATATCTCTTTCAGATCCAATGAGAAAGCGACGATCAGGCGCGGCTCTGGCAGCCTGGGCCGGGTGCCGCAAGCTCGCGCATGACCGGCTCGCAAGCCTTGAGGGCCCCTCAATTATGGATGGACGAACTAGTTAGTCAAAGTCGTGAAGGACTGCGGATCGGCCTGGCTGATAATTGCTGTGTGCGGATGAGGGTAAGACACCACTTGGATCCGGACGGGGATCAATCCCTGACCCTTAAAACCCAGGCGCTTCGCGGCAGCCATGCTAACGTCGAGCACACGGTTGCCAACAAACGGGCCGCGGTCGGTTACTTCGAGCTCCGCCTTGCGTCCGTTCAAGAGGTTGGTGACCTTCACGTGGGTACCCAGTGGAAGTTTCCGATGGGCGCAAGTCATGCCTTCCATGTTGAAAGGCTGCCCGCTGGCCATTGGGAGCCCCTGGAATTCCGGTCCGTACCAACTGGCCACGCCAAACTGTGCCTTTGCAGCGAGGGGCGCATTTGATCGGAGCGCCTTTAGCTCCGGGGGCCTTGCTTCAGATCGGGCAGAGAGCATCACCAGGGTCACCACTGCGCAGCTAATAATGAGGTTTCTCAAAACGCCCTCCTTTCCTCTATTAGGTCCCCGCCAACCAGACTATTAACCTGGATTGCCCCGGTCTTTCTGTTCGCAGAAATGTTTCTATATCCCCAGCCTAAGAAAGGCAGGAATGGGGTGTCAAGATGAAAAACCACTTATACCTACCGGCCGGTTGGTCGTGCGGGGCTGGGGGTCTTCCTGCGGTTTGTAGCGCGCTTCACTTCAAAATGAAAGTGAGCGGCGGCCCCTGGGCGTCGGAGGGCTGCGTCACACCCAGCGCTGCGGCCAGCGTTGGCGCCAGATCGATAGGCTCCGCTGGCCTGGTATAGGTTCCCGGTTTGAACGCCTGTCCCCAGAAAACCAGCGGCACCTGGGCGTCATAATTCCACGGAGTACCGTGGCTGGTTCCCGTCGTACTTTCGGTCACAACCGCAAAGGGTTGTGGAATCAAAAACACATCACCACTACGGGTAGGGTTATAGCTGTGAGCCGCTTTACGCGCCAGTGGAGTGCGCGGAAGCTGCCCCGTCAGGAATTGTGTCCGCGTAAAAGCCGCCCGGATGGTCGGGACTGACATCGCCGCCCGTGCGGCGACCGACTGCGCTCCGGCAACGCTGATATGGTGGCTTTCAAGCGCCGGGTGGTTCAGGTTGAGATAGAACTCGTTCGCTTCGGCCAGCCAGTCGCCCGGTCCGAACGCCTTGGCAAGCGCCTGCTCGACAGCAGCCTTGACGGCTTTCTCGTCGACACGGCCTGCGCCCAGATGGTGCTCCTGAATAAAGGCAGGGGTCGGCGCAACGCCATGGTCCGCGGAAAGCGTAATCCAGACGTAATCCAATCCCACAAGCTGGTCAACCTTCTTGAAGAATTCCGCCAGGTAACGGTCCGTTCGCAGTGTAACGTCCGCCACTTCCGGGCTATAGGGGCCGTAACCGTGGCCGATGTAGTCGTTGGCGCTCAATGAGATAGCCAGCAGGTCGGTGGCGGGGCCGTGTCCCAGGCGCTCGTTCCGGATGGCCGCCGTGGCAAAGTTCAGTTCCAGTTGGTTGGCAAATGGCGTGGACGGCAGGTGCTCGGAAAACTTCTGGCTGGGGCAGGGCTCACCGTGGCCGGTGGCGGCCGGATGCAGCAGCTTGCCGCCCACACCGGGTGTTTCCGGCAATGCTCGCCAGGCCTCCCCGCAATACTCTTTGGCGGGATCCTGGGCGTTGAATTCCTCCACCCAGCCGGGAAGCTTGTCGGTGTAATAGCTGCTGGTGATAAAGTGCGCGGTGCGCGGGTCGGCCCAGTAGACGGCGCTTGGCATGCGCCCGCCCAGCATGATGGCCGCGCGGTCTTTCCAGGAGATCGCCACCACGCGCGACTTCAGCCCCGAGGCCAGCCGGAGTTCGTCGCCAAAAGTGGATGCGGTGAGGTTGTGGGGCGACATGCCTTCGCCGGAAGCTGCTCCCACCAGGTGAACATTGGGGTCGGCAACGCAATAAGTTTCTTTGCCCAGCGCCGGCACCCACCAACTGTTGTCGATAATGCCGTTCAGGTTTGCGTAAGCCCCGGTTGCTAGCACTGCGTGCCCCGGACAGGTGGCCGTGGTGGCGTAATCATACCGGCAATTCACAAAATTGGCGCCGCCCAGCAGCAGGTTGAAGCCTCCCTGCACAAATTCTGGCCGAAAGCGCAGCAGGTAGTCGTAACGGAACTGGTCAATCACCAGCATGATGATCAGCCGCGGCTTGCCGATGGCCACGCGCCCGCCAGCCGCCTGCACAGCAGGCACTCGCACAGGCACCCAAAACGTCGTCAGGCCGGCCAGAAAGAGAAAAATCATCAGACGCTTGCGCACAACGCCTCCTGTTGAAACCTGCTCGTGGGAAATTAAGGCGGCTAGTTTAACACAGGGACCCATCGCTACCGCAATGATTGAATGCCTGCGACCGCCTTCAGGCTGGTATTGGCTCAGGCCGCAGCCCGGCGCTGTGGAACCCAAACCCGTTCCGTGCGCTGAGCAGGTAAGAAAACCGCTCCGGTATCTTCACGAAAGATTCATCCTCTTGTAACACTTCCTTAACCAAAGATGGGGGATGATTTTGATTACTGTCATTTCATCTGACCAGGGGTTTGCCGGGCGCGCTGTGAAAGATGGTTAACGAGCCCTCCCGGATTCTCAGGAAGCGAAGGAGGCGACCATGCAGAGGAAAGTTCATATCTTGCTTCAATTGGCGGCGGTTGTTGTTTTCGTATTCTTCGGGCTATCGACAAATCTCAGTGCACAAATCAACCGGGCCAACCTGAATGGGACCGTGACGGACCCGAGCGGGGCGCGCGTTCCCGGTGCGACTGTCACGGTCGTATCTCCCAACACCGGTTTCAAAAGGCAAACGACCGCCGGGCGCAGCGGAGTTTACAGTGTGGGCAGCCTGCCAACAGACACCTACGTTCTTACGATTTCCGCCAACGGGTTCGAGACCTTCAGCGTGACGGGGATTGACCTCTCAGTTGGCCAGACGCGCACCGTAGACGCACAACTCCGGGTGGGAACCCCGGCAACCAAGGTGCAGGTGCGAGGTAACGCTGTGGCGCTCGACTCGAACGACGCCGAGATTTCAACGGTCATCCGGTCGCGACAGGTGGAGGAAATCCCCATCAACGGGCGCGACTGGGCCATCCTGATGACGCTTTCCCCGGGTGCAGTCAACCTTGGCGCCGGCGGGCAGAGGGACCTGCGATTCGTTGGGCGAGGCATCGACGACAGCAACTACACCTTTGATGGAATCGATGCCACCGGCGTCCAGGAACAGAGCCAGAAGGTGGGCGTGCGCCTAGCCATTTCGCTGGATTCGATTTCGGAGTTTCGAGTGGCTTCCTCGGTCTATACCGCGGACCAGGGCGGCTCAGCGGGGGCCATTGTCAGCATCGTATCCAAGACGGGAACAAACCAGTTTCACGGCACAGCGTTCGATTTCCTGCGCAACAACGTATTCGACGCGCGCTCGCCATTCGATGTAAATGTTCCGCCTTTCCGCATGAACCAGTTCGGAGGCAGCGTAGGCGGACCCATCAAGAAAGACCGCACTTTCTTCTTTGCGGATTACGAAGCGATCCGGCAGACCCTGGAGTCGACGGTCATCGGGTTTGTCCCAAACCTCGCGTTTCGGCAGAGCGTCACCAATCCCGTTCTTCAACCATTCCTCTCTCAGTGGCCCGTTGGACAGACGCATGTCGATTTCATTACCGACCAATACACGGCGTTGGGGCTAAACACAGACCGCGAGGATAACGGGATGATCCGCATTGATCACACCTTCACTGACCGGACCTCCATCTTCGGCCGCGTCACCATCGACGACGCCAACTCGCTCTCGCCGTTGGACACCCTGGGCGGCCGAGATAACCCTCTCATCCGCCCCTCCAACTATGTCATCCAGCTAACGCATGTCTTCTCGCCGACGATCATTAACGAGCTGAGAGGGGGAATCAACCGCTCCGCCATGCACCACTACCAGAATGGAACGTGTCCTCAAACGGCCGCCAACGGTCTGGCCGGTACCATCTGCGCGGACGTGAGCGGCCCCTTCGATACTCCCAGTGATAGCCAACTCGACGAAGAAGTCGGTACGACGATCGATGGCTACGACGACCTTACGATCGTCAAGGGCCGCCACACCATCAAATTGGGGATCGGCGTCGAACGCCACCGGCTGAACAATTCCGACGAAACCATTGGCAACGGGGACCTCTCCTACAACAGCACAGACGATTTCCTTAACAACGTTGTTGACAGCTATTCCTACGTTGGGCCGTTGACCCTGGGCGGCGAACGCCGCACCTATATCATGCCTTACGTGCAGGATACGTTCAAAATAAGACCCAACCTAACGCTGAATTACGGCTTGCGATATGAGCATTACACGGTCTTGAAAGAAGCGTTCGGCCGCCAGGCCGTGGTGAAGGTTTCCTGCGGAGGCTTTTGCCCGAAAGGTACGCCGCTGTATTCGCCCTACTACAAGGACTTCGCGCCCCGGCTGGGCCTGGCATGGGTGCCCGGCGGCGCAGGAGGTAAAACCGTTATTCGCGCAGGGTTCGGCATTTACTTTTCACCGAACCAGATGGACGACTTCACCGACGGGCACGAGAGTACGGACCAACGGTTTGCTGTTTCTTCGGCGGATGTGCCAAACCTCTCGTGGCCAGTTCTTCCATCCCTGCTTCCTGCCCCATTGTATTCGCCGAAGGCGTGGGATCCGAATCGCCGGGACGGGTACTTCGAAAATTGGGATCTCACGGTCCAACGGCTGTTGCCAGGTAACTTTCTGGGCCAGATTGCTTACGACGGGAGCGAGGGGCATCGACTGTTCGGCAGGTTACAGGCCAATCTCATCAATCCAGTTACGGGCTTGCGTCCCATTCCCACGTTTGGCCAGTACGGGGAGAAGACCGACATTGGCAACAGCAACTTCCACTCGCTCCAAGTAAGCCTGCAGCGCCACCTCACCAACGGGTGGCTCTGGGGAACCCAGTACATGTGGTCGCATGGGTTGGCCGACCAGGGGTTTGGAGCAGGCGACTCAACGACCAATGAAAACATGGCGTGTCTCAAATGTGACTACAGCAGCACGGACATCGACGTTCGCCACTCTCTCTCGGTCAATTCGGTTTATGCTTTGCCGATTGGCCCCGGCCAGCATTTCCTGAATGGCGGAGGCGCTGCCGGAAAGCTGCTGGGCGGCTGGCAACTGAGTGGGATTGCGTCGGTCGCGAGCGGCCGCCCGCTTAACATTGTAATTGACCGCAGCGCATCAGACATGCTCGACGGCAACAAAAGAAATCAGCGGCCGGACCTCGTCGCCGGCCAGTCCATTTACCCGGCAAACCAGACCATCAACAACTGGTTCAACGAGACCTTCCTGGCGGATGGTACTCCGGTTAGCCCCATCGCGACGCCGGCAGTGGGCACGTGGGGGAACTTCGGACGCAACGCCGCACGTGGACCCGGGTATTATGAAATCGACACGGCGCTCGAGAAGAAAACGAGCATTACGGAACGGCTAGCCATGGACTTCCGAGTCGAGGCGTTTAACCTTCTCAACCATCCTATATACGGCGATCCGGATACGGACGTCTCAGATGGTCCGGGACAATTCGGCCTTATTACCAGCCAATTGAACACCGGTGCCACCGGGATCGGCTCGTCGCGCCGCCTGCAGTTCATGTTGCGCCTGGAGTTCTAATCAGCGGCTGCCGGGGTTTCCGGGGTAAGTGCGAAACTCCCGCGGCGCTGTTTCCTGTCCTGGCTTAAAAAGCCTTCGACGTATAATCGAGTGCGTGTGAAAAATTCTCTGAAGAGGTTAATAGTGCCCAGCGGAAAGCTCCGTGGCCGGGCAGGCAGCACCCGGTGGCTGGTGGCGACAGTGATCTGCCTGATGCTGATTTTATTCTTGCTTGGATCCAATATTTGGGCGGCAAAATCAACCACCGGCGGCGTGGCCCAAAACTCCCTTGTTGAGTCTCCTGGCGCAACCTGGACCTTTGCTGTTTCCGGCGATTCGCGAAATTGCGGTGATGTGGTGATGCCGGCGATTGCGGCGGGCGCGCGGGAGCATCATGCGGCGTTTTACTGGCATCTGGGAGATTTTCGCTGGGGCAGCGACATTGACCAGGATATGGCCAACGAAGCCGGCTTGCGGCACCCCATCAGCATCAGCCGCTATGAGGACAATGACTGGGCTGACTTCATTCAGAACCAGCTTCTGCCTTTCGGCCCGACCCCGGTGTTTCTTGCCATAGGCAACCATGAGTTGCACTTCAAGACCGAAAAGGATTACGTCATCGAGTTTGCAAACTGGCTGAATACCCCGATTATCCAAAGGCAGAGGCTTGAAGATAATGCTACAGCCTACGGGCCTCAGACCTATTACCACTGGAGAATCGGAGGCGTAGACTTTATTACCCTCGACAACGCCGCCGACGACCAGTTCACGAAGAAACAGCTTCGGTGGTTCGAGTCCGTCTTAAAAAGCGACGAATCAGACCCGAACGTTCATACCATTGTGCTCGGAATGCACAAGGCCCTGCCGCACAGCCTTGCGCAGCACAGTATGGATGAGTCTGACATGGGCATCGAAAGTGGTACCCGCGCATACAAGGACCTCCTGAAAGCCCGGCAGGAGGGGCACAAGCACCTGTACATTTTGTGCGCCCACCTGCACCTCTACATGGCGAATATCTTCAACACAGACTACTGGAAGTCGCACGGCGGCGTGCTGCCAGGATGGATTGTCGCCACCGCGGGGGCCACTCGGGCCAAATTGCCTGCGGATTCGGCGGAAGCCAGCGCGGCCATCACCGACGTCTACGGTTATCTGCTGGGAACCGTGAATCCCCCCGGCGGTCCCGAAGGCGTTATAACTTTCAAGTATTATGAAGTGAAGCGGGCAAACGTTCCTGCCTCTGTTGTGGACAAATTCACTCCGGAACTGGTCAACTGGTGCTTCGAAGAAAATCGCAAAGGTGGCAGCCCATGGCCGGCTGGAAAGTAAGACTGGGTGCTACTGGCAGCATGGGACGCACGAATCGGCCCTGATCCTGATGTTTATCCCATCCGGCCCTGTCCTTCCATGCCTTGTGACGACCAGTCTTCATAAGCCTCCAAATTCTATGAGCAGGATTTCCGATTCCAAGGGAAGAGAATCGGGCAATTCAGCCTCCGCCGCCACTGCCAAATGCCGGTCGAACCACCCGCCGGAAGCACGGCCACCTGCCCCGCCTTTCAGTTGACGGTGTGCGGGTTTTCGCTTACATTACATCTTCAAAAAGACAGCGCGTGGAGCCTTCGGTTCCCAGGCGCTGCGGGCGAATTGCCCGGAAAAATGGCTTTCTGCTTTTCGAACGCGAGGGTTCGTGGGCCTTCCATCCTTTCGCAGGCTGTTGGTTCTGATCGCCCTTTGCCCAGCCATTCCCGCGCTGGCTCTCACTCCGGTGGCGGCGCGGCACGGCATGGTGGTTTCCAACAGCCAACTGGCCACCGACGCCGGCCTGGAAATCCTCGAGTCGGGCGGCAACGCGGTGGACGCAGCTGTGGCCGTGGGATTTGCTTTGGCCGTCACCTACCCTTTTGCCGGAAACATCGGCGGCGGCGGCTTCATGATGGTCCGCATGGATGGCGAACCGCCCGCGATGGTGGACTACCGCGAAGAGGCGCCGGGCCATGCCACCCGCGACATGTATCTGGACAAGCACGGCCACGTCATCCCGAACGCCTCCATCGTGGGTGCGCGCGCCGTTGGCGTGCCGGGAACCGTGGCCGGCCTCGCCACGGCCGAGCAGAAATACGGCAAGCTGGGCCTGGCCCGCGTGATGCAGCCTGCCATCCGCCTGGCGAAAGAAGGCTTTCCCGTCAGCTACTATTTGAGCCAGTCCCTCCGGAAGCATGAGCCGCTGCTATCCAAATTTGTGGCCAGCCGCCGCATCTTTCTGCACGAGGGAAACCCCTACCAGCCGGGACAGATCTTCAGGCAGCCGGAACTGGCCTATACGCTCGAACAGATTGCCCTGCACGGGCCGAACTACTTTTACCTGGGCCGGGTGGCCGACGACATCGTCAACACCATGAAAGAGTATGACGGCATCATCACCAGGGAGGACCTTGCCCGTTACCGCGCCATCATACGAAAGCCGCTGGTGGGGCAGTTCCGCGGCTACGAAATCCTGGCGCCGCCGCCGCCCAGTTCAGGCGGCGTGGCCCTGATTGAAATGCTGAACATCCTGGGTCCGGTCGACATGGGGCCGCCGGATTCCTACCAGTCGATGCACCTGATTGTGGAGGCCATGCGCCGCGCCTACGCCGACCGGGCCGCCTACCTGGGCGACACGGACTTCACTTCCGTTCCCGTGAAGGGACTCACCAGCCCGCAGTATGCTGACCAACTGCGCAACGAAATCCTGAAGTCCAAACCCGATGCCAAAGTGGGCGCAGGCAATCCGGCGCCGTTCGAAGGCCCCAACACCACCCACTTTTCCGTGGTGGACGAGGACGGTGATACTGTTTCCAATACCT
>DASSJE010000427.1:0-12469 GCA_035691365.1 Terriglobia bacterium | reverse complement strand
GCAAAAGAATGCCGGACCATGTGTGGCGTCAACGACACGCGGATTTCCGCGCGGCGCCCGTAGGCGACCAGAATCTTCCAGAATCCAATCCGCGAGAGCTTGCCGCCACGCTGATTCAGAAATAGGAACGGAAGCTGTTGCTTTGCAAACGCATTTCGCCCATGCCGGAGATATGCCTCCACGGCACACAGAGCCGACTTCCCAACAGGTATTAACCGCTCTTTGTTTCCCTTCCCGACACAACGGACGATTCCCAGGTTCGGTTCAAAGTCCTCCCAGCGCACGCTGAGGAGCTCCGAAACACGCATGCCGGTTGCATAGAGTAACTCAAGCATCGCACGGTCACGAAGGCCCTGTGGGGTCGAACGATCGGGCTGGGCAAGCAAAGATTCGACCTCCTGAAAATTCAGATACTTGGGAAGCGAGTGAAAAAGATGAGGGGCCTCAAGCTCGCAGGCCGGATCTGCTTTTAACCTTCCCTCTTTTACCATAAACTCGAAAAAATGGCGCAGGGCGGCCAACTGCCTTGCCACGGACCTGGCGCTCAAACCTTGCCGGTAGAGGGTTTCAAGGAAATTGCGGATATGCTCGTGGCAAACTTGCTCGATGGTCAGCTTTGAGTTATTCAGATAGGCAGCAAACTTGCGCAGGTCGCGCCCGTAGCTCACTATGCTGTTTGGTGCCAAACCCTTCTCGACGGTGGCGTAATCCAGAAAGCTCGAAACCTCCGGGGAAATATTGGCAAGTGAGTCTGGCATTGGTTGCCCCTGGTGTGCCTTCTTTTGCCTTTTTCAGGTTCTTGAAACTTTATGCACTACTTTAGAAATAGTTATGTTTCATACACATAACACATAAACTGCATTTTTTACAAGTTCGCATTTTTTGGCAGCAAAAGCAGTCGCAAGCTCTTTGGGACGACCTCAAAAGGCTGCTCGAGCAGTTATGATCATCTGAAACTCGAATGATTTTGTCAATATCAAGTGCCGCTGTGTCAATAAAGTAGCCAACGGTTGGCAAAAGCTTCCACCCGGAATTCGACCCGCGCGAAGGCAGTGAATCGAACGGCATATTAGCACAGGCTGTTTCGTAAAACCAAGCTGGTTTTTCAGTAGCCTTCAGGTTCAATTGCAAATTACCCGTTAATATGAGGCCCATCGGTCAAAAAACCATTTAGCAGCGTCTTAGAGGCAGCTTCTTATCTATGTTTTTGCTGGAAAGGGGAGATACATCTCAGTGGGAGGCAGCCGAACTGTATGAATCTATCGATGGCAACTCAAGCCGCTGGTGAATCGCATAGAGAACGAGCTCCAAGCGGTCTGAAACCCCAACTTTGTCGTAAATGGAGCGGAGATGATTTTTCACTGTTTGTTCCGTAATCGTCAAATGGTCCGCAATGTCCCGGTTTCGTCAGCCATGCGTCAGGCAACTGATGATGGTTTTCTCCCTGGGAGTCAGGGTATCGACAGGGCGCCGGTGATAACGTGCGGATTCAGCTAAAAGAGTGCCACCATTTCCTTTCTGGGACGACCAGACTATTTCACCGCCCAGAACTTTTCGGACGGTTTCGACAAAGACTTCCGGGGGCGCCGACCTCGGGATGATACCAGCCACTCCTTCGCGAATCATATCCTCTTCCTCTATCAAGGTGACACCCGATGAAGTGATGATTACCTTGCCTGAGGGAGACTCTTGGTGGATTTGCTCCAGGACTCCCTGGCCGCCGTTCAGCACTATCTCCTTCTGCACCAGAACGACGTCCGGCTGGAAAGACCAAGCCATTGCAAGGAGTTGCGGACAGTCCCCGGCCTGCGCAACAACGCGAAGGCCGTCCTCCACGCTGAAAAGTTTCTTGAGCCCCAAGCGGAAGACGCCTTCGACGTCCGCAATCAGGATCTTCGCCCATGACTTATTTTGGGGGTTTATTCTAAGATTCATTCTCAAACCCGGGGAAAACGAACTAATCCGGAAAGGCCTGTCGACAGCGGACATCAAATGAAGGGAACCAAGCCGTGCGATCCTAATCGGTCGAAAATCACAGCTACCACCCTTGGGAAAACTACGCGGGGGACTTCATGGACGTTAAACGATAATCGTCGATGACGACACCTAGCCCTGCCGATGGCTTGCTCCTCCGTTGGCGGACCACCCGCCCCATACACTGCAACTGCATGGGCGTCTTCGTGACTTCCGCTGGGAGCAGCACCGTGAACTGAATGGGCGTGTCATTGCGAAGTCGCACCGGTGCCAGAATGAACAGGCCATTTCCGCTCATGCTCTCTGTTTTTCCTTGCGCGGACCGCTCCGCCCCCGCCTGCGTCTTCCATCGGAGATGGACCTGTAGCTCTACAGGTATCCTTATACCGCCACGAATGCCTTGCCGTTCGCGAGCCATTGTTCGTCTCCAATTTAGGTATCGGCATTTCCAATGCACATCTTTACGTTGCAGTTCCTCAGGTTGCTGCCTTTCCCGGCGCCTCCAACGCGCACACGGGCTTCTCGTCCACTGTGATGAAATTTCCGCACTGAATCAACGGCACCGGGGTACCAGTACCTTTGTACTTGCTATTGTCACTCCCCGTCGCACTTGATAACCTTTCACGTGAGGCAATATTTCCAATGCGGAAGAAAGCATGGGGCGACAGTCTGGAAGCGCCCCCTTCTAGATAAGGAGCTGGACGCCATGAGGCTGGGCGAGATTGCGAAGAATCTTGGTTGCGCGCTGGAAGGACCTCAAGACCTTGAAATCACTGCCGTCGCCGGAATCGAAGAGGCAGGTCCTTCTGAATTAACCTTCCTTTCAAATCCCAAGTACCGGCGTAAACTCCGGGCAAGCCGGGCGGCTGCAATCATTCTGTCGGTGCAGGATCCAGACCCCGGCCGCCCCGCTCTGCGGTCTGTCAATCCCTATCTGGATTTTGCGAAGGCACTTGAGCTCTTTTACCCACCGGAACGCCCAGAACCCGGTATTCACCCAACTGCGATCATCGCGGCTGAAGCCAAGCTGGGCCGCAATCCCTCTATTGGACCATACGTAGTGGTTGAGCGAGGGGTTAATATTGGTGACGATTGCGTCATCAAGGGACACGTGATGATTTATCACGGCGCCAGGATCGGGCACCGCTTTTTCGCGCATTCTCACGCCGTGATTCGCGAAAATGTGCAAATTGGCGATGACGTTATTCTGCAAAACGGCGCTATTGTTGGCAGCGACGGATTCGGATTCGCCCGTCAGGCTGATGGCTCATACTACAAAATAATTCAGGCTGGAACGGTTGTAATCGAGGACGGAGTCGAAGTGCAGGCGAACGCCTGCATCGACCGCGCGACTGTGGGGATAACGAGGCTCCGGCGGGGCGCCAAGGTTGATAACCTTGTCCAGGTAGGGCATGCCTGCGACATCGGTCAGGATTCCCTGCTCTGCGGCCAATCCGGCTTGGCAGGCAGTTGCAAAATCGGGAAGAACGTGGTCCTGGCAGGCCAGGTTGGTGTTGCCGGGCATCTGACGATTGGAGACAATGTCATTGCTACAGCCCAGACAGGAATCCCCTCAGACGTTGAACCCAACAAAATCATTTCCGGATACCCTGCCATGGATAATTCCCGCTGGCTGAAATGTTCAGCAGCCTTTGCCCGCCTTCCGGAGATCCACGCGGCCGTGCGTAAACACATGAAGCGCCGGAATCAGTCAGATCAGGGAGGGTAAGCCGGGATCGGACCCAGGCCGTCTTGAACTTCCCAAGCGCTGCTCGCACCTGCCGTTTTCAAGCGATGTCCGGCTCAACCGGCTGTTCTTCGGCAGCAAGCCCTTTCATAATCGCCTGACGAACCTGTACTGCGACCTTGGACCGGTCCGCAACACTGCATCCAGCGGTGGAAACGGGGCTATGAATAGTGATTCGAACCAGCCCTGGATAGATCCTGAAGTCGCCGGGGCGCATAACCCTGATGGCGCCGGAAACTGAAACGGGAACAATGGGCGCGCCGGCTTTGATCGCCATCACAAACACGCCTCTTTTGAAGGCCTGGAGACGTCCGGTCCTGCTACGCGTTCCTTCAGGGAAAACCAGGAGCGAACGGCCTTTCTTCAGAGCACTGACTGCCTGCTCGACCGCAGCAAAAGCTTGTTCCCTATTACTCCGGTCCACGGGTATAAAACCACGCATTCGCATCCCCGTGCCTAAAATTGGGACATGAAAGAACTCCTTCTTCGCCATGATCAGGACAGGCGGAAGAATTGTGGCAACAGCCGGCGGATCGCAATTGCTCTGGTGATTTGGCATATAAACCACGGACTCTCCCTCTGGAATTTTTCCCCTGCCCGTGACGGCAATTTTCACTCCGGCCAAAAACAATGCACTCTTCGCCCCGAAAACTCCGACGCGGTAAAGAAGATCGGTGTTTCCGGTGATCGTGCTCCAGAGGAGTAAGGGAGGACCCATTATCAGCAGGTAGAGCAGAATGGAGGTATACACAAGCAACGTTCTGAGCATCAGTTTCCAGCGGCCGTTCCCTTCACGGTTTTGCCCTTCAGCCAGCCAGAACGGATTGCCAGTTGGCCGCGTGTGGCATTTGGCATTTCTACCACCTGATAGGTCGTCGCAATTCCGAAACCCAGCGAAAACCCGATCTCAAGAACCTTTCCACCACGCTCAACCGAAAACGTCACCTTCTGCCCGGGTTTAAGATAGATCAGTTCGCGTTCCGGTATCACAGGCAAAACGACACCGTTAATCTTAAGAAGGACATCGCCGGATCGAATTCCTGCCTTCTCAGCAAGACTCCCAGGATCGACTGATTCCACGTGAATGGGGCCCATAAAGCCCTGGAGTGAGTGAAATCCCAGATCGGGAACCACTTTCGTTTCCGCCTTTAATTGCAACGCCGCATAATTAAGATATCTTGAATAGTCAAGGTCGCCGCTGCCGTCAACGCAATCACGGAAAAATTCTTCGACAGGAAAGCGCGGCGCAAGCTGGGATATGCCACTCTCGAGATCGGAATCTGTAAAGAAACGGCCACGTTTGGCGAAATCGATGTTGAGCCGTCGCATCAGATCATCCAAGCTGTAGCGGTTGTCACTCGAGTGGCGGATTTCCAGATCCAGCAGATAGCCCAACAGTTCTCCCTTGTTGTAATAAGATATGCTGCGCTCCGGTCGGAAGTAATCCGGGTATTTCTCCAGCCAGGCTTCGCGTCCCGATTCTTCGGCGCTCTCGAAATGCCTCGCCGGCCGTGACCTGAGCGTGTTGATCTCCTGAGCAAGGTGAGCATAGAACTGCTTTGTGTGAATCAATCCAGAACGCAGCAGGACGAGTTCCGCGTACATGCTGGTGACGCCTTCGGAAAACCACAGGTCACTCGTATTGTTTCCATGAATATAGTCGATGGGCTCAAGCCCTTGAGGGCGGATACGCTTTACATTCCAGAGGTGGTAAAACTCGTGTGCTGAAATGTCTTCGAGATTTTCGAGCCCCTCGTGTACTTCGGAGGCTGAAATACTAATGGCCGTCCCGTTGCGATGCTCCATTCCACCACGGCCTGTCATCGGGAAAAAAAACATGAAGGTGTAACGCTTGAACGGTACATCCTGCATCAGGTTAGTCGCAGTCGCGGTAATTTTCTTGAGCATTTGAATAAGCTGATCCGGCGAGTCGCGACCCTCGTCTCCGTCAACGACGATCCGATACGTTGTACCCTTCTGATCATAGTCAAACTGGCGAAACTCTCCTGCTTCTACGGGACTGTCTACCAATCGGTCATAGTTAGGCGCCTGATACTCGCCTGCCTCAGGACCGTCATTCAGCATCGTCACAAGCTTCCAGCCCATGGGCAGCAAGAATTGAACCACCACGGGGCGGCTGCGTTGACTTGGCAAATAAAACAGCACCAGCGCAAAATTCAGAAATGCATGACGACTGTCGAGAACTGCTGAGAATACGTCGTCCTTATTTGCGTAAACCTCATAATGGAGTTCCAAGTTGGAGCAATTCTTATCGCTTGCCCAAGTGTTGACGTCCACTCGATGCAGGGGCGCTGGCCGACCCTGGCACTTGGCTTGGACGTCCTGAACGTCGCGAACAAAATCGCGAATCTGGTAAAGGTTGGTCCAGGTTGGAAACTGGAATTCGATTCCCTGGCCAGCTTGCGGCACAGTCATGGTAACGCTAATGAGATGCGAAGCAGGTTTTCGTAAATCCAACAGGTAGCGAACCGGCAGATTCTGGGCAAATCCAGTAGCCGTCCCCGATACCAAAACATCGCACGCGATAAGAACTGCAGACAAGAAAACCTGCCTACGGACCCTTTTGAACATGGTTTTGCAAAAATTCTTCATTCACGTATCCTGGAGATTTGGCAACGTAATCTAACTGCTACGCGACTTATACTCTACGCCGGTTCTTCTTTCGGAGGGAAGTCCACCAGTAGAATCCAGCGCCACAGCAGACGGTCAGCAATCCGAAAAAAGATTCTGTTGGGCGGAGGCGAACGGTGGACACCAACATGCCACAACTGGCCACCAGAAACACTGCGGGCACCAGGGGAAAGAAGCAGTCAACCGCAGAAAGTTTTCGCCAGTTGGGGCGCCTTCGGAGCTTAAAAATACCGGCCGTTGCCAGCGCAGCAAACAAGACCAGCATGAATCCGATGTAATAGATGAGCGCCTCGAAGGTTCCAGTAACGATCAATGCGGCCGTGGCGGCTGTCTGGAAGAGGATCGCTATCACTGGCGTGTGAAATCGAGGGTGAACCCGCGCCGCGGATCCAAAAAAACAGCCATCCCGTGCCATGGCGTAATAAACCCGAGGCCCCACAATTACCATCGCGCTGATGCACGAAAGCAGCGCCGCTGCCATCATGCCGTTGAAAATTGCGGCGCCTCGTCCTACGAACAGCACCCGGGCCGCTGCTGACCCGACCGGAAGTACTCCCTTCAAATTTTCGAGCGGCACCGCATAGATGAAAGCAATGTTGCAAGCAAGGTAGAACACGATCACCAGCAGCGTCCCCCCAACCAGGGCTAAAGGCAGAGAACGCTCGGGAGACTTAATCTCTTCTGCTACATACGTTGCCGCATTCCACCCGCTGTAGGCAAACATGACAAAGGTGAGCGAGACGGCAAACTGCAAGACAAGGTCGTGGGGAGAAGTTCGCAGGGCAGGCTGCGCAAAATGGTCCCAGCTTCCATGGCCTATGGCAAAAGCCAGCACGAGAAATACGCTAAGAACCCCAATCTTAAGCAAGGTCAACATATTTTGTACGCTGGCGGCCAGACGCAACCCCACAATGTTGACCACCGCAAAAACCCCGACGACGATTATTGCGAGGAGTTGCCCATTACCGAGGTGAACCCATTCGACACCCGAACGAAGTAGCGCCCCAGAAGCCGAAGGTGAGAGAGAAGGGAAAAAATAGCTCAGGTAAGCGGCAAAGGCCAGGCCGCCGGCTGCAATGGGCGCAGAAAAGCCCGCAAAAAAAGAGACCCATCCGCTTATAAAGCCCCATACCGGTCCCCAGGCTTCGCGCAGGTACACATATTCGCCACCCGAACGGGGGAGGTTGATTCCCAGTTCGGCGTAAACCAGGCACCCGGCCACTGCAACAACCCCGCCGACAACCCATATCATCAGGACCAGCGAACTTCGGCCAAGGTCCCCGGCCAGAAATCCCGTGGTGGTGAAAATGCCGGTGCCGATCATATTCGCCACCACAAGTGCCATGGCGCTGAATGTGGTCAACTCACGCTTGAGTGAGACGGGCATGAGATACCTAATGTTGACAAGGCGGCCGCTTGGCTTCAGGCCATGCATCAGCAGATAATGGGCGGGCCAGCGCGGGAAGCCCGATCAAACACACCGTCTTCGTGAGTCGAGACATTGAATCTCCCAGGCCAACTGTGCCACGTCACTCAGAAATCGAGTGCATGCCTGGTTTCAGTTACGCCCATTATACTCTGCACCGACTGCCTTGGATCCGTATTCCGACCACTTGTTCGATTCTTCTCCCAGAGTTGCACATAACAGGGTGACCGTAATCACTGCCGCGCGGCAAGTCATTGGACGACTCTTGAAAAAGAAGAGGCCGTGCTGAAACTAAAGCGTCGTGGACAGATCACAACCTCCGGGACCGCAATCAACCGGCGGGAGGCGAGCATCGTGAGGCCAAGGAAACTCCGCGAATCGGCAATGTGGCTGGCACTGGGCTTGGTCCTGATGCTCCCAGCGTCCACGCTTGACTGCCCGGCACCGCCCGCATCTCGTATCGCGACGTCTCCTGTCATTCGGGAAACAGCCGAGGCTCTCAAAGCGCGGGAGCTAATGGTTCAACGGCAGATTGTGGCACGAGGCGTCCGGGATCTGCACGTGCTTCAAGCCATGAGGAGAGTTCCGCGCCACCTGTTTGTACCACCGGCAATGCAGCCTTACGCATACCTGGACAGTCCACTCACCATTGGATACGAGCAGACCATCTCGCAGCCTTACATAGTGGCGTTTATGACGGAGGCGCTCATGCTCCAACCAAATGACCGTGTACTGGAAGTGGGCACGGGATCAGGTTATCAAGCTGCTGTACTCTCCGTGCTGGTACGAGAGGTCTATTCCATTGAAATTGTTGAGCCGCTGGCCACCGAGGCTGCCGAGCGATTGCGAAGGCTTGGCTACGCCAATGTCACGGTGCGCTCAGGAGACGGTTACAGGGGCTGGCCTGAGAATGCTCCTTTCAACGGCGTCCTGGTAACCGCTGCACCAGATCACGTTCCACAGACTCTTCTCGATCAATTGGCGCCTGGTGGCCACCTGGTACTACCAGTCGGCAATCAGTTCCAAACGCTGGTGCGGATCCGGCGGACGGCCAAAGGGTTCAATCAGGAAAACCTTCTTCCAGTTCAATTTGTTCCTATGACGGGAGAAGCAGAAAAGCGACAAGCTCACTAGAGGACGAAGAGCCGCCAGATTTTTAACTACGATGGCAAATAATAAACACCATCCGCAATCAATTCTGCAGGACCAGTAAGAAGCACTTCCTTATCCTCAGGCCATGCAACTTCAAGCGCTCCCGCCAAGGTTTGGACTTTAACGTCGCGCCTTGTGAAGCCGTTCAAAATGCAGGCCACAACCGCTCCGCAGGAACCTGTTCCGGAAGACATGGTTTTCCCCACTCCACGTTCCCAGTAGCGAACTTCGATCTCCTTCTTTGAAATAGTCCGGACGAACTCAACGTTGGTCCTGTTCGGGAACAGCGGGCTCCGCTCGATTTCGCGGCCAACCTCTTCCCATGGGACGCTCGAAAATTCTTCAACGAAAATCGAACAGTGGGGATTGCCCATCGAAGTTACCGTTGCCGCCAGAACGCCGTGCCTCGTATTCACGGGGTAACCCACAACAGGGGAGGGATGCCTTCCGGCAGCAAAGGGGATCTTTTCCGGTTCAAGTATAGGCCTCCCCATGTTGACACGAAAGGTCCATTTCCCCTGCTTTTCTTGTGCTCTCGTTGACAACAATTCCAGGATCTTGACTCCGCATGCTGTTTCAACCCTTAGCGAGCGCCGCCTTGGGTTCTGCCGCATCATAAAAGCTCCGACGCAGCGGATGCCATTTCCGGACATCTCGGCTTCACCCCCGTCCGCATTAAAGAAATGTACTCTGGCGTGGTTCCTCAAGCTGCGAGGTTTCAGCACTAAAAGGAGCCCATCTGCTCCGACGCCGGTATGCCGTTCACAGATGGATTTCGCAACCATGCCAAAATCAGCAGTGCTGGTCCGGTTGTTGATGACAAGAAAATCATTGCCCAGTCCGTGGAATTTTGCGTAGGTGATTCTTGAAGGTTTGATCATTTTTCAAGCTCCGCCTGTTGACCCAGATCGTGGTGTGGAACCGGCATCGGGCTCAGGCAAGCCTGGCCCGTCCTTGCGCCGGTAAATTGTAATGCTCTGCTGCTGGGGAAAATCCCTGTGATACACGGGCGCAAAATCCTTAAACGCGCCTGGATAGGCCCGCATGAGAATCTCGACAGGGTCTCCCTCGCTGCTTACAACCCATTCCACCAGTTTTTGCGCGCCATCGGGAAGCTTCCGCCAGTAACCCCTGTTCGACTCGTTCAGTATTTTCTTCAAATGAATGCCGAGGGTGGGAGCCACGCATGGCCACTCGCCGGACTGCATCAGGATTCTCTGTCCATCATAACGGCTCCTAAAAAACGCGATAAGCGCCTCATCAGGCTGAGTATTGCACGGAGTATTGAGAACACCCTCCCTGACAACGGGTAGTTTGCATGCTCCTCCGGCCAGCATCCAGATGTTCTGCGCTGCCACGACAGCGAGACACCCCACAAGCATCCCTATACGATAATTTCGCGACAACGTTGGCGAAATCACAAAGGATGCAAGAAGGGCTATTGCCGGCAGCATTTCAATTCCGTAACGGAGATTGTAATACGAATGAGGGAAATATGTAGGAACGTAAAGCGCGACTGCGGCACCGGCCATCGCCTGAATATAAAATGGAAACAGCACGAGCAGGAGCAATGCGGTAGCACGCCTTGTGCGAAAACGCCGATCGAGAACCCACATCATCAACCCAAGGGCAGCGAGGACAAGCAACCACGGGCCCACAATAAGCTTCAGGTCTTCAAGGTAATACCGCGCCGAAAAAAGGACGCTGCCATCCGTTGGATAGCGAAAAGCTGTAGTGGCTACCTGATAAGCATAAATGGCCTGCGCAGAATTGGGTCCGTTATAAAATTCAATTGGATTGCCCGCGGTGACCGCGTCGTGCAGCATCCACAGGGTCGGTCCCGAACCCGCGATTACAGAGAAAAGAACGGCAGGGCGTAATCTCGCCCTCCATGACTCTTTCCGTGCCAGCAGGACAAACAGGGCAGCAAAGGGCAGAAGGTACCATACCGAGTAACGAGTCAAGGTGCCGAAAAAAGCTGCCACGCCCGCCGCCACCACCCAGTGCATACGGCCGCTCATCTGGTAACGGAACAACGCATAAACAATAAGCAGAATCCACAAGATGTCCAGTGGCTCCGTCATGGGTGTACTGGCCAGATAAAACATGCTGGGGCACAATAGAAACACAGCCAACGTGACCAAAGCTGCTGATATGCTTCCATTCATTTCCAGAGCCAGCCGGAACAGGACCCAGGCGCTCACCGCAAATGCCGCCGTAGCAATAATGCTGCCGGCCAGTCCGGTGCGCCACATATGGTCATTCACAGCCAGCGGCGCAGCCAGCAAATGGAACATGGGCAACCACATGTTGCCAATTTCCGGATAACCCGGGGTCATAGAATCAAATATCCGGCGGGCGCCCGCCATATGCGCAAAAGTGTCACCGTAAAGTTGCGTCAATCGGTGGGTGTAGAAAAAATATAGACTGCCCGTGGCCACCACGAGAATGGAGGTCCAGACGGCAGTCGTTGTTCCGGCAGTGAGGACTGGGTTCGGCTGAAAAGGCGTGGATTCGGCGTGAGGCCGGTCAGACATCAAATCGCGTCAGCTGCGCAAATTCGCGCACGCGTCCTTCGATTTCCTGAGGCGTCAGCTCCAGGAGGCGTTTGAGGCCAAATTCTTCAACTGCAAAACTTGCCATCACAGAACCGTACACAATAGCACGGCGCAGGTTGTTTTCAGACAGATCACCCGTTCGAGCAAGATGCCCCATGAATCCTCCGGCAAACGTGTCGCCCGCGCCTGTAGGGTCTTTAAATTCTTCCAGCATGAATGCAGGAGCCGAAAACACAGAACCGTTGTTGAACAGAGTGACTCCGTGCTCGCCACGCTTGATCACCAGGATTTCAGGTCCCATCTTCTGGATTTCTCGGGCAGCCTTACGAAGATTTTGGCAGCCTGAAAGCATTCGGGCTTCACCTTCATTGATCACGAGTGCGTGCACCTCGCGCAACGTCTCCTTTAAGTCGTTGAGGCTGCCCTCAATCCAATAGTTCATGGAATCGCAGGCAACCAACTGCGCCTTGGGCAGCTGCCGACGAACATGGAGTTGAAGCCTGGGGTCGATATTGCCAAGAAAGACAAATTCAGCTGATACATCAGCCGCTGGAACTTTAGGACTGAAATTCTGGAATACATTGAGCTGGACGTCGAGGGTCCGGGCGTCATTCATGTCGCCCACATATTCGCCCCTCCAGCGAAAGGTTTTCCCCTGAGCACGTTCGATCCCGGTGGTTTCAATCGAGCGGAGTCTGAAGACTTCAAGGTGTTCATCACCGAAGTCGTCACCGACCACAGCAACCACTTTGACCGGACCAAACCAGCTTGCGGCAACTGAAAAGAAAGTGGCCGATCCGCCAAGAATGCCCTCGACCTTCCCGTGGGGTGTCCGGATTGAATCAAATGCTACAGAACCAACAACCAAAAGCGCCATAAGCAGATCTCTTTCCCTCTCAAGTGCGAACGTAATGTATCAAAGCCAGTTTACTTGAGATATTTCCCAACGAGCAAGCCTAA
>DASSJE010000426.1:0-11207 GCA_035691365.1 Terriglobia bacterium | reverse complement strand
AACGCGCGTGCTGAATCAGCACTACCCCAACCGGAACAATCCTCAACTGGCCATCGAATTCAGCGTGCCTCAAAAGGGTTGGGTGCTGGTGGAAGCGCTTGACCAGAGCGGCAGCAACCTGGAAGTGATTTTCAACGCCATGTGCGCGCCCGGCTACCACATGGCGGCCTGGAACACCGCGAAGTACGCCTCCGGAAAGTATATGTACAGGCTGCGATACAACGGTTACGGCGCGGTGCAGGAACTGGTCCTCAACAAAGCCTGACAGTCTTGATTGCTTCAGGCCCGGTGCGGCTGGCGCAGGGCGGGCGGCAGGTAGGAATCGCCGCAGACCGGGCAGAGCTCGGCAAGTTCTGAATCGGCCTGGTAACAGTGGTAGCAGGTTCGCACGAGCTCTTCCTCTTCATCGTAGACGTCCTCGGGAAGTTCCTCGTCCGGACCATCCAGCTTCCTAGCTTCAGAACTCTGCATCGCCTGCACAGGCAGCGGGTGCTCAAATTCCGGCGGCGGGAGGTCGTCAGCCTCGATCGCATGCTTAAAATCCGGGTCGACGTAATCCCACTGGCTCAGATCCAGCGGAGCATCCACGTCCAGCGGAAATCGCTTGCAGACCGGGCAGAGCTCCGCCCCGGGCTGCTGCTCCGTGTGCTCGGCTGCCAGCATCGATTTGCAAATTTCACACATCAGGCGTAGCCGCCTTCCCGCCTCAGGCCAGGCTAACAATCCTCAGGCAAATTCCCAGCCGCGGCACTTGTCGATTTCGCACTGGCTGCGGTTGATGTAGTGGCGCAATTCTTCCATGCCGTAATCGGCGGCCAGCTTGCGAGCGCTGACTCCGGGCCTTTTCGCTTTCAGCACGAACCAGCCCTCGAGCGGCATCCACTTTTCCTGCTCGACCTCGTCGCCATGCTCGGCAAGCAACTTGTGGAGTTTATCCGGATAGTTCAAATCCTGATGAAAAATGCAGCGGTCAAGATCAAGCGTCACGCGGGTAATATTGGTGTTGGAGTCGTGATTGTGCTCATCATGGATGAGCTTTTCGCCGTCAATGTCAATGACATGGCAGTCGGGACGCCATGTTGCGCTAACGATGTAGTAATTGTAAAGAAGGGCCGGGGCCAGGAGGGAGCGTCCCGCTGAATAAGCGCTGGGCCATATCACTAATTCTGCGCCGTGGTTGGCCAGACCTTTCCATAGGGGCGCCCAGTTCACGTCAAAACAGATGGCGAAGCCGACGCGTCCGAAATCGGCGTCATAAACCTTTACCTGTTTGCCGGGTTCCATCCCGAGCGGCACACATTCGCTTTGCCACACCGGGAATATCTTGTCGTAAATGCAGGCCACTTTGCCCGCCCGGTCCAGGAGCACCGCAGAATTGAAGTAGCGGTCTCCATCCTGGCGGTTAATGGGACATACGATGTAGGTGTTGTGCTTGCGGGCGAGGCGCGACATGGCGGTGACGGTAGGGCCATCCAGCGGTTCCCTGGCCTGTTTGACGAGGCCTCGGCACCCTTCCGGGATAGCTATCAAGTCGGCTCCCCCCGCTCCCTCCCCGTCCACTAGTTGCACAATTTCTTCGAGCGGCCGCCCACCGTGAAATCCAATGCTAACCACGCGCACCGGCCGCCCGATTTGCTCGGCAGGCGTTTTCCTGCTGCCGTCGTCCGCCTGTGACGCGCCTGCGGCCATTCCGGCGGCGCCGCTCAGCCCCGCCGCAAGCGCCGAAGCTCCGGCGGCCGAGCCCTTCAGAAAATCTCTTCGGTTGACACGGTTGGACATGGTGTGGCCTCCCTTCGAACTTTGATTCTGCCCCAAAAGTGATTGTAGCGCAGCGTCCGGCTTTCGCACCCGCGGCCTTCTGCCGAAACAGCGCAAAAGCCGCGGCGTTAGAAAACGAACGCTGCGCTACCCGTCTGGCGCATTACTGGATGCGCGCACGTCCCGATAAATCAAGGTGCGCTCCATCCAGGGTGGTAACATCCGCTTAAACATTCTCCGGCACGGTGAACGGCGCGCGGAAGGTCCCGTGCAGCATGCGGTTTGCTTCCTCGTCGCCCACGATGCTTTCCGTCGCACCATCGAAGTTGATGGTCCGGCCCAATCGATAAGAAACATTGGCCAGGTTCACCAGCAACGTGGACTTGTGGCCCTCATCGACGGGGGCCGTCAGGTCCTGACGCTTGTGGGCGATCACCGCGTCGATAAAATTCTTGAAATGGTTGCCCTCGCCATGCGCCTCGGGTCCGGGTTCCTGGTCGGGGCCGAGCCAGGTCTTGTAGGAATCGTAGCCCTCGATGGCCAGATATCCCTTCGAACCGTAGAAAATATTTCCGATGGTATCGGGGGCGCGTTTTTGTTTGCTGCCGCCCAGGCCGGCCGCCGGGACGGCGCCGCTCTTGAATCCGCCAGCGCCAATGCCCGCTTCGTGATTCGTCTCCCAGCCGCGCACTTCAAACTCCATCATGCGGGCGGAGCCGTCGGGAGCTTTGAATTCGTATGTGCAGTTCAGGACGTTGGGCGTCTGCTGGTCGTCCTTGAACATGAACTTACTGCCGATGGCCGAAATCTTGGCGGGGTAATCGAGCCCCAGGCCCCAGCGGCAGATGTCGACTTCATGGATGCCCTGGTTGCCCAGGTCGCCGCTTCCGAAATCCCAGAACCAGTGCCAGTTGTAGTGGAAGCGGTTTTTGGTGAACGGAGTTTTGGGCGCGGGCCCCAGCCACAGGTCATAATGCACGCCTTTGGGCACGGGCGAAACCGGCGTGTGCCCGATGGTGTCCCGCCACTTGTAGCAAAGCCCGCGGGCAAGATAGACCTCGCCGATCAGGCCGTCGCTCAGGTGCTTGATCGCTTCCTGAATGGCCTCGTTGGAGCGGCTCTGCGCCCCCATCTGCACGACGCGATCGTATTTCTCCGCGGCCTTCACAAGCTGGTGGCCGTCAAACCAGGCATGCGAGATGGGCTTTTCCACGTACACATCTTTCCCCGCCTGGCAGGCATAGATGCCGATTAACGAATGCCAGTGGTCGGGCGTGGCGACGGAAACGGCGTCAATGGATTTGTCGTCCATCACCTTGCGGCAATCAACGAAGCGTTTGGGGCGCCCCTTGCCCATCTTTTCCACTTCCGCCAGACGGCTGTCGAGGATGTTCTCATCCACGTCGCACAGAGCGGCAAGCGATGCGTTGGGCAGCGCTGCAAAGGCCTCGATATGGTCGTTGCCGCGGCCCCTCAGCCCGCAAACGGCCACCCGTACGCGGTCATTCGCGCCAAACACCCGCGCGGGGTTGGTGATGAAGGTGATGCCGCTGAAGGCGGTGAGGCCGGCAGCGCCGGCTTTGGCGCCGGCCTTGAGAAAATCGCGACGGCTGACGTCCGCCCGCTTCGAATCTTGAGACATTTCTGTTCCTCCCGTTACGTTGGTCATCTACAGTTGGGAACGAGTTATGAAGGCTTGATTTCTTCGGTACAAAACGCGAGAAGGCCCCCGGGCAGTTGTTCTTATGTCGGTACGCAACAACCGGTGGGTCCGTGGGCAACTCTGGTCCCTGTTCACTTCAGCCTGTCCCTGCCGTAAGGTTCTCCGCTTGTATATCACCGACGGGGCCGGAAAACAATACGAATGTGAAAGGGCCGGCTTGGTCAAGGCGCGCCCTGGCCGTTATAAATCTGAAATTCGCGGATGGCAGCCGCGTGCGATGCTCCCACAATGTTCAGCCGCACCCGGGTGCTGGTGGTGCTGGGAAAAATGTCGATCACCTTGTGGCCGATGGATGTCCCACGATGAAGTGTTTTCCACTGGCCGCCTTCCCACGCCTGCACCTCGTAACCTTCAACGTTCTGGCCGCGATTCAGCCATTCCATGGTAACGGTGCGGTCAAAGGTGACGGGGCTGGAGAACTTTACTTCCAGCGAGGCCTGATAGGCGCCCGATGGCGCCAGCCAGAACGTATCCGGATTGTTGTCAAATGCGCCGCGGACGTTTCCACCAACGCTTGAAGAAGCTGTGCCTTCGGGTGTGAGATTGTGGGCGTAAATCCTGTGAATCTCCTGGCCGAACTCGCGCAACCGGGCGGCGTCGAGCGCGGGCAGCAGTCCCTGCTCGTCCGGCGCAATGCCCAGCATCAACTGGCATCCGTGGCCCACGGAGTTGTCATAAATCTTCATCAGTTCGGGAAGCGTTTTGAGTGTCTGTGCGTCGTTGGGATGCCAGAACCAGTGGAGCTTGTGGAGCGGCGTGTCGCACTCGGCGGGGCGCCAGCGCAGGTAGCCGGCGCGGTCAATCACGTCCCAGTTTTCTTCCGGCGCAAACCCGTCTTCATTGCCCGCCCATCGGATGTCGCCCCACTTCATAAATCCCACGTCGGCAAACACCAGCGCGTTGGGCTGGTAAACCCGCAACTGGTGGAGATAGTCCTCGAAGTCATAGACGTGCCCCTCGCTGCCGGCGCCGTCGAGCCAGAATTCCTCGATGGGCCCATAGCGCCTGAGGAGTTCCTCCATCAGTCCTTCATAAAATTTGTCATAAGCCTTGTTGTCGCTGTAGGAAGGCTCGTGGCGGTCCCAGGGTGAGAGATAGACGCCAAACTTCAGCCCATGCCGCCGGCAGGATTCCTCCACCGCCCGCACCACGTCGCCGTGGCCGTTCTCCCACGGGCTGCTGGCCACACTGTATTTCGTCAAAGAGGTGGGAAAAAGGCAGAAGCCGTCGTGATGCTTTGCAACGAAAACCAGGTATTTCGCTCCCGCCGCTTTTGCCGCCTCAACCCACTGGTCGGGATTGAATTGGGTGGGGTTGAAAACCGACGGGCTCACCTTGCCGCTGCCCCATTCCTTGTCGGTAAAAGTGTTGAGGCCGAAATGGACAATGACGCCGAATTCGAGGTCCTGCCATTCAAGCTGCTGCGGCGTAGGCTCGAGGTCCACGAAGTTCTGCGCCGTGGTGGCCGCGGGAAGCAGGAAGCCCGCCATCATGGCAAAGAGAAAAAGACCAAGCGTAAACAGGAAAATACGGGCGCGCGGGAAAGCGCAAATTTTGCTTATTGCCCAGCCGGCAAATGGAAGTAGACGATATTGTTTCCGCATGCCGGGAGTTATATCACGGATTGCTCGACAGGAGAAATACGGAACATGGATACTCTCCGTTTACAACTCGCGCAGGGCATGTGCAACGGGCTGGCGCGCGGCATGCACGGCGGGAAGCAGGCCGCCAACGACACCCATTCCCAGCGCGAAGATAATGCCGCCCGCCATCAGGTTCGGCGTGATCTTGAAGGCAAATGCCAAATGGGAAAAAGTCTGCCAGTTCATGGCCCCCGTGGTGAACCCGTTGAGGGGCAGAACAGCGGCGCAGCCGAGCGCCCCGCCGACGAATGCGATCAGCAACGCCTCGATCAGGAATGAAAACACCACCGCAGCAGCGCCAAAGCCCAAGGCACGCATCACGGCGATTTCGCGGGTGCGCTCGGCCACGGCGGAATACATCGTGTTGAGCGCGCCGAAAATCGCGCCGATGGCCATGATCGCCGCAACCAGCCCGCCCAGGATGGTGATCAGCCGCGTAAAGGTTTGCGACTGCTTGGCGTAGTAATCAATTTCCCGGCTGACATCCACGTTGAGGCGCGGATCTTTGCTGACGGCGTCCTTGAACTTCTGGAACGCGTCCGGTGAAGTCAGGTGGACGGTGGCAGACTGAAAAACGTTGGCGGGACGCTTGTAAACGCCGTCGAGAACGTTCGCGTCACACCACACCTCGGAATCGAATGCGGAGCCTCCGGCGTCGAAGATTCCGGTGATGGTCCATTCGCCGCCGCCGAAGCGGACTTCGTTGCCGACGTTCAGGCCGGCGTAGCTCTTCACAGCGTTGCTGCCGACCACCAATTCGGCAAGTCCGGGGCGGAACATTCGGCCCTTGACGATCCTGACGTTCGGGCGGACCGTGAGAACGTTGGGTGAAACGCCGCGCACCTGCACGTTGGCATCCGTATGCGTCGAGAGAAGCGGGAAAGGGGCGATAACCACAACTTCGGAGGTGATGAGGGGTTGGCCGTTCTCGCGTGCCACACCCGGCTCATCCTGGAGAATATTGACGTTGCTGAGCGAGACGCCGCTTTCCATTTCGGAATTGGAGCCGGCGCGCAGAATGATGGCGTTATCGGGCGAGCCGGAGGCAACCAGCGTGGCGCGAAATCCCTTGGCCAGCGCCAGCATGGCCACAAATACTCCAACCGTCCCTGCAATGCCCAGCACCGCGACGATGGCAGAGGTCCAGCGGGCCTTGGCACTGCGAAAGTTGTAGACGACAGGAATGACCAGCATCAGATTCTCCGAAGCGCGTTAACTACGCGCAGCCGCATGGCGCCAATGCCGGGCAAGAGGCCGCTCAGGGCGCCTGTCGCCAGGGCAAAGCCGATTCCAGCGGCGAGCATCGAATTGGACAGAATCAGGTTCGGCAGCAGGCCGTTCAGGGCGGCGGCCAGCGCGGGAATAGCCAGCGTGGCCAACCCAAGACCGAGCAGCGCGCCCACAAGGGCGATCGTCAGCGCCTCCGCGAGCACCAGGATGAGCACGGTGCCGTCTTTGAATCCGATGGCTTTGAGAATGGCAAGTTCCCCGGTGCGCTCGCGCACGGAGATGGCCATCGTGTTCCCGGTCACCAGAAGCAGGGTGAAAAAGACCACGCTTCCGATGGCGAGGATGAGAACTTTGATGTTGCCCATCTGGTTGACCCAGCTCGCCGCGAACTTGGATTCAGTTTCGGTCTTGCTTTCATAGGGCGAGTTGGCAAACTGCGCATCAATCGCCTTTGCCACGCGCTGGGCGTCGTCGGGCGAGTCAAGCTTGACGATATACCAGCCAACCATGTCCTTGAACGTAGGCGGAACGTTCTGTTCAAAATATTCCCACTGGAACCAGAACTGGGATTCGTCGTCCGTGGGTTTCTGCCCGTGATAGATCCCGTCGATGTTGAATTGCCAGGCCTGGCCGCCCAGGTAAGGGGGCGCCTTGATGGCAATGCGGTCTCCAACCTTCCATCCAAAGCGCGCGGCCGTGCGGGCGCCCACCACCGCCCCCTGCCGGTCTTTGAGGAAGGTGTCCCATTGGCTGTCGGAAACGATCAGTTCCGGCATGACTTTGCGCTGGTTTTCCGGGTCAATTACAAATTGCGGGAAAAAGTTTTTGGGGTCCTGATAGACCCCGCCAAACCAGTTGTTGTGCGTCACGGCCTGCACGCCCTGGAGCGCCGCTATCTTGTCGCGATAGGAGAGAGGCAACGGTTGGATGATGGAGACGCGATTGATGGTGACCAGGCGGCTGGCGCTGGCAACATTCTCGCCCCGCGTAAAAGCCTCTCTTACGACGGCGAGAAAGGCAAACAGAAAAAGCGCCATCGCGAAGGAGCCTAGAGTGAGCAGCAGCCGCGCTTTTCTACGGAACAGATTGGCCTGAATCAGCCGGCGGAATCTCACGCTTCACCTCCTGCTGCAATGGGCTCGGCCGGTTTTACTTTCGCAGCTTCCACCAGCACACCTTTTTCCAAATGGAGCAGAGTGTGGGCACGGGCGGCGACAATAGGATCGTGCGTCACCATCAGGACCGTCTTCCCGTGCTGGCTGACGAGTTCTTCAATAAGCACCATGATTTCGTCCGCGCTGCGGCGGTCGAGATCGCCCGTCGGTTCATCGCAGAGCAGGAATGTGGGGTCGGAAACGATGGCGCGGGCAATGGCGACCCGCTGCTCCTGTCCTCCGGAAAGCTGCCGTGGAAAATGATGCATGCGGTCGGCCAGCCCCACAATGGAGAGCGCTGTTTCAACGTGCTGGCGCCGCTCCGACTTGGACAGCCGGGTCAGCAGCAGGGGCAGCTCGACATTCTGAAAGGCGGTGAGCACAGGAATAAGGTTGTACATCTGAAAAATGAATCCAACATGGCGGGCGCGCCATTCGGTGAGCTTGCCGGAAGACATATGGGTAATCTCATCACCGGCCACGGAAACCGTCCCTGCTGATGGAACGTCAAGCCCACCCAGCAGATTCAGCAGGGTCGTCTTGCCGGAGCCGCTGGGCCCCATGAAGGCGACAAAGTCGCCCTGATCCACGTCGAGGTTGAGGCCCTGAAGCACCTGGATCTCTTCCCCACCCCGCCGGTAAGCCTTGTTGAGGCCCCGGACCTGAATCAGCGCGCTGGAATTACCATTATTGTTGACGCTGGCCATCATTTGCTCCTATTGCCGAATTTCAACCTTCATTCCGTCTCTTAAATTTTCCGGACCGTGAACTACCAGCTCATCGCCCGGGTTAACGCCGGCTATGACTTCAACGTCCTTCGACATCGTTCGCCCCAGGCTGACAGCGCGCCGTTCCACCTTGCCGTCGCGAACCTCGAAAACGTACGACGCATCTTTGCCTCCGCGCACGGCGGTTTGTGGAATGATCGCCCGGGCAGCCGATCCATGGAATTTGGCTTTTTTTGCAGATTCGCTCTGGCTCAGGAAGGCGACCTTTACTCCCATGTCCGGAAGGATCCTGGGGTCCAGCTTGTCAAACGAAATGCGGACCTTCACGGTGCCTTTATCGCGGTCGGCAGTCGGAATAATGGTGCGGACGTGCGAAGGAATATGCCAGTCGGGGTAGGCATCGAGTGTGGCCAGAACTTTCTGGCCGCTCTTGACCCGCGCGATATAAGCCTCGTTGACGTCCACTTCGATTTCGTTTGAGTTCATGTCCACAATGGTGGCGATGCCGGTGCGGGTGAAACCCCCGCCAGCAGAAATTGGCGATACCATTTCTCCCACCTGGGCGTCCTTGGAAACGATGACCCCGCCGAATGGCGTATTGATAATGCAATTCTCCACGCTCTGCTGGGCTTCCAGGACCCGAGCTTCGGAGGCGGCCACCTGACTCTTGGCCAGGAGAATTCTGGCCTTCAGGCTCTCTGCGCTCGTGCGCGCGGTGTCAAGCGCCTCCTGGCTCTGAACTTTCTCAGCCACAAGCTCTTTGGTCCGATGCAGAGTGATTTCAGCGTTTTGGAGCTGGACCTGCAGGTCAGCGATGGCAGCGCGGGAGGCGTTGCGGTCGGCGATGGCGGCATTGAGCGCACGTTTGGCATCCGAATCGTCGAGAGTGGCAAGAAGCTCGCCTTTCTTCACGTGCATTCCTTCATCGAAAAATACTCCGGTAACACGTCCCGTAATCTTGGCGGCAACGGTTGAGCGCCGCCGGGGTGTAACGTAGCCGCTGGCATTCAGCAATGTTTCAGCCTGCGGATCGTTGGCCGGAAGCGCGCTGGCAACTTCCACGCCCGGCGCCCGTGTCCGAAAGGCCAATATGCCTCCAACGATCAGAACCAATACGCCCAAGGAGGCTGCAAAAATCCGCAGGACCTTACCGCCCACACCCCTGGAGCGCGCCGATTCATGAATCTTGAGAGACGAGAGGTCAGAATTGGGCATGTGACTTTTGCACGCTCCAACGTTCGACGGCCTGTTCTATGGCCGAATCAATGGCTCTTATGTGCGATTGCCCGCATCCCTGCAAGCGAAAATTGCACAATCTGGTCAGCGACAAAATCAATAATTTCCCCGGTAAAACGCCCGCCCGGAACCATGCGCGC
This sequence comes from Terriglobia bacterium, assembly GCA_035691365.1. Classification (GTDB taxonomy): domain Bacteria; phylum Acidobacteriota; class Terriglobia; order UBA7540; family UBA7540; genus SCRD01. The sequence goes on along the minus strand of DASSJE010000426.1, from coordinate 1,595 downwards.
CGCCACAGGACCCGTAAATCCTGTAATTTGGGTCTGGATGCATCCGACACAAATGCCGACCCTCGGATCGGATACCGGCAGGCCGGTCAGCTCGCTCACCAGGGCGGCCACTCGGGCGGAATTCGGCCGAATCGCCTTCTCAATGATGAGGTCGAAGGCAGGACTCGGGTCAGCCATTTCGCGCGCCATTAACTTGCCCGCGTGGCAACTGTGCCCATCACTCAGGGCGTGCCCCATGAACGTTCGGACGTAGTGCCGGAATCTCTCCTTTGCTGGCACGCCGTCCATTATTTCGTGAGCGGATTTGAAGGCTTCATGCATGCAGGCAATAGCTTTCATCAGAACTTCCTGGTAGAGGCCAAGCTTGTCCCGAAAGTAATAGTTCACCGCAGCGACGTTGGCTCCCGCAGCCCGGCAGATATCGCGAACCGTAACGTGATTGTAGCCGTGCTCGATAAAAAGCTCTTCTGCGGCTTCGAGAAGTCTTTCCCGCGTCTCCAGATCGTTCGCTGTGCTCGATGTCCCCAATTTACGGCCCCATTCAGATTAAAACGTCTGTATTAAACGTATATATGCAACAACCGTTTGATTCTTGTCAAGGGGAAAAATCAGGATGAAAAGTACTGCCTTCACAGGCTGGAGTTGAGGGAACGTTTCGCTCCGCGGGGATGATCTGGAACGCGGCTGGAAAATTATGTGCGAAACGGCCTCCTGAAAAAAGGGCTTTCATCTTTTTCTCTGCTGTCATAAGTTGGTAGCTTAATTTTCGAATGCAATAAACAGGGGACCCGCCGCCTTGCCCAACTCGTTTCCGGTAGTTCTGAGCTTTCCTCCAATGCGCTGGACACTCCTGGCAGGCCCGCCGCGAATAAACGATGAACGGGAGACGAAATGAATCGTCGCAAGTTTATCAGGAACTTGAGTATAGGGCTGGCGGCGGGAGTTGCGGGTAAGTCCCGTGCGGCCGCTTCCCTTCCCGATATCGGGGCGGCCGGCAAAAAGTCCCGCCCCAACTTTGTTTTCATGATTTCCGACGACCAGAGCTTTCCCGGCGCGGGTTGCGACGGCAATACTGCGGTCCACACACCGAACATCGACCATCTGGCCCGGGAAGGGCTGCTGTTCGAACGCGCGTTTGCACCCTCACCTTCGTGCAGCCCCAGCCGCTCTGCCATTCTGACTGGTGAATCCCCGCATGAGACCGGAACGTCCCGATTCCGTTCGCCCATGCCGCCCATGCAGAAGACCGTCCTCGAATACTTGAAGCCCGCGAATTATTACACCGGCGCTTTCAAGAAAGTTCATCAGGGGACGGAATTCTGGCGCCGCTGGGACTTCAAGGGATTGCACAAACCCATCCGTACATTCTTTGACGCGCGGCCTAAGGACCGGCCATTTTATCTCCACATCGGCTTTCACGATCCGCACCGCCCTTACCTTCCGGGTGAGCGTTACCCGGAAAAGAACCGGCCGAACTCAGTGGTGGTTCCAGGCTTTCTTCCTGACACGCCATTGGTTCGGAAGGATATCGCGCATTATTACGAAGCCATTGAGCGGCTGGACGAAAAAGTCGGCCATGTGCTGCAGCTCCTGGA
>DASSJE010000425.1:0-8986 GCA_035691365.1 Terriglobia bacterium | reverse complement strand
CAGCACCGCGGACTCCGTGGTATCCATTGCAGGATGTGTGCCCCAGATAAAATCAAATGGCAAAGGTCCAACGTTCAAAAGCTCATAATGTACCTGAATGACAGGCATTTCCTTGCGCAGCGTCACCCTCTTCTTTGCCTGCACCGGCGTTATCGGGCCGAAGCTGGTCATTTCTGCCACAGCGTTGCCATTGTCCTCACCGGCAAAGTATGTTTCCCATTCAACGGACCTCAACTCTCCCAGGTTCGGGTAATGGTCGCCGCGGACATCGCACTCATCGCAAGTGGGGAAGGCATCGTCCCAGCCGCCACACCAATAGTTATCAAAATTTGCATCGAGTGGATAAGACCGCGGGGAGATTCGCGGGTTGTGCCACAAATAATTCCTCCCTGTGGGTTTCCAGACGAGGTCGTAAATCTTGGCGCCAACCTCAGGCAGAATAGTCAGCCAAAACCAGTCGTTTTCGAGCTCGACGGTCTTTAATCCGCGCACGACATGTGAAATTTGAGCGGAAGCTCGCAACAGACCTCCTTTACGTCCGGCCCATCTGAGGCTCGTAGGGCTTGTCGTCGCCGGCAGCGCAAAGGAAACCAAAGTCACATCCTTCGTGTGCCTGGAGGACGTGGTCCAGGAACATGGTGTAGTAGCCGCGGCGAAAACGGCACGGCGCGGGCTTCCAGTCCTCCAATCTCTTTTTGAGTTCGCTATCGGAAATCAGGACATCAATTCGGCGATTCGGAACATCCAGGCAAATCGTATCGCCAGTCTTGAGCGCAGCCAGCGGCCCACCTTTTGCTGATTCAGGAGAAACGTGCAGGACGACGGTCCCGAAGCTGGTGCCGCTCATCCGTGCATCACTCACTCTCACCATGTCTTTAACGCCGCGCTTCAGCAATTTGGTGGGCAGGGGAATCATTCCCCATTCAGGCATTCCCGGCCCGCCGATCGGGCCTGCGTTGCGAAGGACCAGCGTGCAGGACTCATCAACATCAAGATCGGGGTCTTCAACCTTCTTCAGCATTTCTTCGTAGCTGTCGAACACTATGGCGCGCCCGCTGTGCTGGAGCAGGCTGGGCGACGCAGCCGAGGCCTTGATAATGGCCCCGTGAGGCGCAAGATTGCCGTACAGAACGGCAAGCGACGCTTCGGGCCGCACCGGGCGGTCCAGCGGCCGAATAACATCCGGATTGTTGCATTGCGCATCAGCGGAATTTTGTTCGATTGTTCTTCCCGTAGCCGTCAGGGCATCCCGGTGAAGCAGAGGCAAGATCTCTCTTATGACGGCCTGGAAGCCTCCCGCATAAAAAAGATCTTCCATCAGGTAAGTCCCGATCGGTTGGAGATTCGCGATGACGGGGGTGGAACGGGCCAGCCTGTCAAAAAGGTCAAGTGGAAGGCGAATCCCGCGCCGGCCTGCTATGGCAATGAGGTGGATCACTGCGTTGGTCGATCCCCCAAGAGCGGCCAGCGCTCGAACGGCATTCTCGAATGCTGCTTCGGTAAGGATCTTTGAAGGCCGCAGGTCTTCTTCCACCATTTTGACGATCCGGCGGCCGGTGGCTTCCGCGGACGCCAGCCGGCGGGAATCCGCAGCCGGGATGCTTGCCCCATTGGGCAGCATCATGCCTAACACCTCTGCCAGACCCGTCATGGTTGAAGCGGTGCCCATCGTGTTACAAGTCCCCGGGCTCCGGGAATAGCAGCTTTCAAGCTCCTCCCACTCCCGTTCGCTCAACTTGCCGCTTCTGCGCTCATCCCAGAATTTCCACAGGTCGGTTCCGGACCCAATCTCCTGACCCCGCCACCGGCCGCTGAGCATCGGACCAACAGGCTGCATGATGGCCGGGACGTCCATACTGGCAGCGCCCATCAATTGAGCTGGTGTCGTTTTATCGCAACCGCACAGGAGTACGACGCCGTCGATGGGGTTTGAGCGGATCATCTCTTCGACGTCCATTGCCATCAGGTTGCGATATAGCATCGTAGTCGGCATAGTCAGCTCTTCGCCGAGGGAGATCGTCATGAACTCGAGCGGCAACCCGCCCGCAGCCAATACTCCGCGCTTTACAGCATCGGCAACGACGCGAAGATGGACGTTGCAATTGTTCAGTTCGCTCCAGGAATTACAAATGCCGATAACAGGGCGTCCGGCAAAAGAGCTTCTGGTAAATCCCATGGAACGCAGGGCGGCGCGGTGCTGAAATCCCGTATCCGTTTCGGGGCCGAACCATTTCTCACTGCGAAGCTTTGATTTCATAGGTTTCTCAGAACGAAGCGGACCATTCGTGGCGCCGGTTCGTTCTTTTCCTTACCCTCTCTGGTTTGCCTGTCAACAAAGGAGCGCTGATATGACCACGCAGCGGGCGCCCGAGCTTCGACATTTATGTTTCAACCAAGGAACCCGTGGGCTGGCGTTCCTTGAAGAGAGAGCCCCCGCGCAATGCACACAAGAATTTGGATGCCGGTAATAAATTTCGAGAAGCCGGCATCGAAAACACTTTTAAGCTCTGTCCAATACATTGAACATGCTGCATGTTTGGCCTTGACAGTGGCCGGACAATAACATAGTTTTGCGACATATGTAAATTCGAGCGTTCAGGGTTCTGAACACTGGTCGCGCGGGCGCCAGCAGGTTCGGGAAGTTTCTCAAACGAGATTCATAATGGTGCAAATGTTACAGGGCCGGGAGCTTTTTCCACGGAATGTTAATTATTATCATAAAAATAGAATAAATGTAACCTAACACAGCCAAATCTGTGTTAATAATACCCAAAATGCTTCCTTATGGGCCGGCGGATCAAGTGCGTCAGCACAATGAAGTTGGCCCGTCTGAAAGGAGATGAGGCGATGAAGACCGAATCTGGTCACGGGGCATTGGCAAGGGTCATTTTTGCAATATGCATGCTGGGTGTGGCGCTGTCGGTGTGTTTGAGCCTACAGGCCCAGGTAAATACCGGGCAAATCACGGGTTATGTCTACGACCCGTCGCACGCGGCCGTCCCCGGCGCGTCCATTCGGGTTACGAATGAAGCGACAAACGTCATTACCACAACCACGTCGACCCCAACCGGAAGCTATCTTTCGAACTACCTTGTCCCGGGCTTATACCGGATCGAAGTAACGCAGTCGGGTTTCACGACTGATATCGAAACCGCTATTCGGGTTACGGCCGGCCAGGCGACCCGCCTGGACATTACGTTAAAGGTGGGACAAGTGCGTAACATCGTCCAGGTCAAGGCCAACCCTGTGGCGGTTAACACCGAAAACGCGCAGGAGACCTGGAATTTCAGTCACCAAACGCTGGATGACCTTCCCAATATTGACCGGAACCCCCTTTATGGGCTCAGTCTGCTGCCCGGGGCGAACTCGGGCCCGGGCAGCGGGAATTACTTCACCAATGGCAATGAGAATGGTTCGGCCGCGGCACAACTCAACCCGCAACTGTCTTCGTTCGGCGGACTGGACGCAAACGCAAACAGCGTCTACATCGAGGGCATCCCCACCAGAGAGCCCCAAAACGCCTACATCAGCCTTGTGCCCCCTCCGGACGCGGTGGAGCAGTTGAACGTAGGGACGGGAAAATATGACGTGGAGTACGGCTTTACAGCCACAGGGGCCATCAATGTGGTCACAAAGTCCGGAACGAACAAGTTCCACGGTGACGTATTCGAGTACCTTGAAAATGATGCTTTAAATGCCCGGCCATTTTTCGCCGAATCGAATACTCCTTTTAAGAGAAACCAGTTTGGAGGCTCAGTTGGCGGGCCCATTCTGAAGGACAAATTATTCTTCTTTGGTGATTTTCAATCCACGCGCATGGTCCAATCGAATCCGGCGATCGCCACGGCCCCCACCACAAAAATGTATAACGGTGATTTTTCGGAGCTCTACACTCCCGGCTGCACAGATGCAGCGGGCAATGTCTGCGGGCAGATTTACAATCCTTCCACCCGGGTTTTCGACTCACAGGGAAACCAGACTTCCGTGCAGCCGTTCGCAGGAAACATCATCCCGCAACCGATGTGGGACGCGGCTGCGAAGAACATGAACTCTGCGCAAATCTTCGGGGCGGCGAATGCTTCCGGAATCGTGAATAACATGTATTACCTCGACCGGCTCAACCAGACGCCGGACCAGGGTGATGGACGTATCGATTATTCCATCTCAGAGAATTCGAAATTGTTTTTCCGGTATTCGGTCCTTCACGCGCCGATCCTGGCCAGCACAACCATCAATAAGTTCATCAACGATTTTGCCGCGAACTCCAGCAGCCTCAACCAGAATTTGGGATTGACTTTCGACCGCATCTTCAGTTCCACGAAGATGAACGAATTCCGCATCGGCTACAACCGGAGCAACGTCGCCACCTCGAACAACAGCAACGATCAAAACTATAACAATACGTTTGGCATCGCGAATGGAAACATCGGTGGTGATACTCAAGGCCTGGCCGAAATCTTCGTGGACCCATTCAACCCTGTGGGAACGCCCGACTGGGTCGCCTTCATCATTTCCAACACGATTTCAGCAAGTGACAACTTTACGTGGGTCAAAGGGAAACACACGCTCAAGGTCGGGGCCATGTTCAACCATGTCGAAGACACATCAGCCGACACGATCGGAGGCGACGATCCTCGCGGCCTGATCAGCTTTGATTCGGCTATGACGAGTTATGACGGAAGCGGTTTGGATTATGGTTACCCGGCTTTCCTTTTGGGAGCCCCCGTTTCGTCTACACGGACGCGGTTCAGCCAGGGATTTCCGTACCAGACTTATTGGGAAGACGGTTTTTATGGCCAGGATAACTTCCACGTCAGTTCCTCACTGACGTTAAATCTGGGCCTCCGCTGGGAGTTGTACACGTTGCCCATCGAGCGGGACAACCGGCAAGCCAACTGGGATACAAGAACAAACCAGTTGGCGGTGGCGACATCCAATAATCGCAGCCCGGCTATTGCTACCGACTATCATGATTGGGAACCCCGGCTGGGATTTGCCTGGTCACCTGACCACGGCAAGACCAGCATCCGTGGCGGCTGGGGTGTTTCCTACTGGCAGAATTACTGGAACGGGGCGCAGTCGATCCTTACTGTATTGGGAGCGACCTATCCTTTCTATGTCAAGCAGGCGTTCCTCACCCCAAACAACCTCACGCCTTCTGTCTCTCTGGCTAATGACGGCATTCCCATCGCCTCGCCTGTATATGACAGCCAGGGTAGTTTGCTGATCCCACCAGGGGCGTTGATCCGAGGAGTCCAGTATGATTATCGAAACCAGAAGGTGTCCCAATACAGCTTTGACGTGCAGCGGCAGGTTGGCGGGCTCGTCGTGGACATCGGGTATCTGCGCGTGATTGGTAAATATAACCCCGTCACGATCAATATCAATCAGGCCCCGCCCAGCACGATCAACGGGATCGATTACAACCTGAACCGCCCGCTTTATGGTTCGTATCCGCAACTGGGTGATGTCCCAATATCGGAATCCATTGGCCTCAGCGACTACAACGCACTGGTTGCCAGCGTTCGCGGAAACCTGACCCGATACCTTCAGGTCCTTGGGACCTATGCGTACGGAAGGAACTTCTCCAATGGGAACAACATTGACCAGACGAATGTCAACCAGTACTACGGGCCGACCACTCAGGATATTCCCCACAATTTCACCCTGGAACTCGTTTCTCCCTTGCCCTTCGGCCGTGGAATGAATTTCCTGTCGAATGCCAACCCCATTGTTGACGCTATCGTCGGCGGATGGAGGGCAAGCACACTCATCCATGTTCAGAGTGGACCGCGGTTTACGGTCGGGACGTCCGTCAGCCTCCTCAACAACGGGCAGGGCAATCGCCCGAACATAACCTGCGACCCGAACCTGTCGGGTGGCGATCGAACCCTGGATCGCTGGTTTAATACGGGCTGCTTCGCGGACCAACTGGTTCCAGGCGCCTTCGGCAACGAAGGGACCAATTTACTGAGGGCCGATGGAGAACAGCAGGTGAACTTCTCTCTGGCAAAAACATTTTCAATGATGGAACGCGTCAACCTGCAGTTCCGGGCCGATTTCGACAATCTGTTCAATCACCCTAATTTTGGTATCCCGAACAGCACACTCGATACCGGCGCATTTGGGACAGTGACGAGCACCTCGGTGAGTCCGAGGATTATTCAATTAGGTCTGCGATTGAGCTTTTGATCCTGTATCTCGTCTGTGGCAAGGTAACATGCCCGGCAGCCAAACCCAGGCACACCGATTGGGCCGGCAGGTATGCCGATTGTCTGGTGTGATTGCTGGCCACCTGCCGGCGGACCTTGCGTGCAACCCAGAGAAGCTTCCTGGCGAGAGGTGCAGGTTTGCAGAAGCCCGCTCGTCAAAAAATGCGAGAAGCAGCCGCACCCTTTTGGCGGAAAAAGACCAGCCCGGCATTCGGTTAGAGCATATGGCATCTGCCCGTTCTTTGCTGATTATTGGGGGAGAAGGTTTTATTGGCCACCATCTGGCTGAAATTGCGCAGGCTTCCTGGACAGTTTACATCGCAGACCAGTCGCTGCAGGAGTGTGCCGGCAACTGTTATCGACTGGACGTCACCGATGCCGAAGGTGTCCGTGGCCTGTGCAAAAAGATCATGCCGGATGCCGTTGTGAATCTTGCCGCAATCTCGGACATTGACCGGTGTGAACATGAGCAGACACATGCCAGGGCCGTAAACGTTCTTGGGGCCGCAAATGTGGCCGAGGCGTGCGCCGCGCAAGGGGAGCGCCTGGTTTTTCTATCTTCTGCGGCAGTATTTGACGGCCTTCAACACGGGTACAGGGAGGATGATCCGCCCAATCCGCTCAGTGTTTACGGCCAGACGAAATTGGAGGCGGAGAAGGCCATCAAAGCGATCCTACCTTCCGTGAACATCGTGCGCCCCGCGCTTGTACTGGGTTTTAGCCGTGTTCAGGGCACGAACGCGTTGCTGAATAAGTGGGTTGATTCCTGGCGTCAAGGGAAGCCTGTGACGGTGCCAACAGAAGAGTACCGCAATCCGATAGATGCCGGGACGCTGGCGAGGATAATCCTTTGCCTCGCCGAGCATCCAGACGCCAACGGGACTTTCCATGCAGGTTCCCTGGATTCAGCGTCGAGATTCGAGGTCGCTCAAAAAGTCGCGAAGGCGTCAGGATACTCTCCATCCCTGATCATCCCGCAAAAGGAATGTTTGCCGGGCCGCGCGCCTCGCGGACGTGATCACTTCCTGCTGACTGACCGGATTCGAGAGACTTGCCATATCACGCCTGGAACGATCGATGAAGTTGTAAGGAGGTCTTTGAGTGAACTTGCCAAAGGCTGAATACGAACTCGAATACAGCCATGGGTCAGTGTATGGCGAAGAAGAAGCCAGGGCGCTTCTCGAGGTGCTGAAACACTCTGCTCCATCCTGCGGAGCCAGGGTCAAGCAATTTGAGGAGGCATTTGCTGCTTATTGCAAGTGCAAGTACGGCCTTGCTGTGTCATCTGCCACGGCAGGCCTGCACCTGGCGGCTGTTGCTGCCGGGCTCGGCCCGGGTGATGAAGTTATAACAACGCCGGTCAGTTGGGTTTCGACCGCAAACGCGATTGCGCTAACGGGAGCGTCCGTCGTTTTTGCTGATGTAGATTCCGTCTCGCTGAATATCGACCCGAAGAGTGTTGCAACAAAGATTACTCCAAAAACCAGGGCGATTGTGGTTGTTCATCTTTACGGCCAGCCTTGTGATATGGATAGCCTGACAGCTTTGGCGCGGCCGCGCGGTATCAAAATTATTGAAGACTGCGCGCATGCTCCCGGAGCCGAGTATAAAGGCCGCAAGACGGGGACGCTCGGAGACATCGGCGTTTTCAGTTTTCATCAGCAGAAGAACATGACCACGCTGGGTGAAGGGGGAATGATTACGACCAGCGACAGCCGCTTGTTTGAGAGGCTCCTTGCATTCCGGTCCCTGTGTTGCCGGTCGTACGATCCCAAGGGAAAATATCTGGGTTTTGATCCGGACCGCGAGCCGATGGGCAAGAGATATTGGTATCTCGATTTTGAAGACGTAGGTTTTAATTTCCGCATGACAGACATGCAGGCTGCGGCGGGGCTTGTGCAACTGGGCAAGCTCGACGGTTGGAATGATCGAAGGATCGCTCTCGCTGGAGAGTACGGCCGGCGCCTCGCAGGCATTCGAGGATTGCGCCTTCCCGTTGCCGGCCCCAACGTCAAGCACGTGTTCCATATCTATTGTGTTTGCCTCGAGGACGATTTCCCGCTGAGCAAAGAAGATTTTATGTGGGAACTGTATGCACACCGGCGGATCAAAGTCTGGTCGCATTACACGCCAATTCACTTGAGCACCGCCTATCGTAATTTGGGGCACAAACCAGGGGAATGTCCTGTCGCGGAAAAGATGTATACGCGGTATGTCAGCCTGCCGATCCATCCTCGCCTGACGCAGGAAGCGGTTGATTATCTCACGCGGAGTATCCGGGAAGTGGCGCATGTGTCAGTTTAAGGATAAAGTCCGGCGCATGCATGAATCAGGCGAGTTTTTTGACCGCGCTGAGCCTGTCTACATTGGCAGGGCGCCGGGCCGGATGGACCTGATGGGTGGAAACGTGGATTACACCGGCGGGCTGGTTTTCGAGATGACCATCCGCGAAGCCACGTGGGCCGGCGCGCAGTTGCGCCATGACAGCCGGATCGTTTTGCGCAATCCGCAGATGCGCGAGCACGGCTGGAAGCCGGATGTTGAATTCCGCCTTGAAGACCTGAATGATGAATCGGTGGTCCGCGCTTTTGTGAATAAATCGCCGGAGGTGCGCTGGACAGCCTACGTTCTCGGCGTGTTCTGCTATTTGCGAAAGTGGTTTCCTTCCGAAACCCAGACCGGAATCAACCTTTACCTCGAATCAAACGTCCCTCTCAATAAAGGCGTAAGCTCGTCCGCCGCGGTGGAAGTCGCAGCCATGAAAACCGCCTGCC
>DASSJE010000424.1:0-4585 GCA_035691365.1 Terriglobia bacterium | reverse complement strand
ACCGGGGACGGAAAAATTAAACCGCAAAGGCAGGAATATCTGTCTCGGCCAGGAGAGAAGGCTCCCGTCGTGCGGGCAGCCTGTGTTCAAGTCCGGGCAAGATGTTCGTGCGGCGTTCGCTATGTCTTAGGGTTGGTGGGTCCCGCACCGATTGTAATTTTTATTCTGTGGAGGAATCATGCGAGTTCGTATGGCGGCCGTTGCCTTGCTGGCGCTGGGTCTCAGTCTACTGTCTGCCGGGTTTGCATCCGGCCAGAAAGATGCTTCCGGAGGCGCCTGCACGGTCCGGCAAGCTGACTTCCACGGCTGGAAAGCCGAGCAGGTTTCCAATCAGTGGGTCACCTTGACTTTTGTTCCGCAACTGGGCGGCAGGCTGCTGCAGGTGGATTTCGGCGGCCATCCCTACCTGTTTGTAAATCCCAAATATTATGGCCAGTACTTTCCTCCTACGCAGGGTGCGGGCAAGAACATCTGGTACAACTACGGCGGCGATAAGGACTGGCCTTTGCCCGAAGGCGTGAACGATGAGCAGCACTGGGCGAGCGCCCGCTCCGACCTGCTGGATGACGGAGAATACTCCTTCAAGGTGCTGTCGCAGGGCGCCACGTGCGCGGTCCGGCTGGAAGGCCCGGAGGATCCCCCGACCGGCCTGCAGTACTCGCGCGTGATCAGCCTGGGGGCGGACTCTCCGCGCATCTCATTTCACGCCGTGATGAAAAACATCACCGGACATCCGATCGACTGGTCCATCCAATCCGTTTCGCAGTATGACACCGCCGACCCGAACGACACCTCGCAATATAATCACCAGTTCTGGGCGTTTACCCCCATCAATCCCCACAGCGCCTATCTTGAAAGCTATCACGTGCGCAGCGGGCCGAGCGATCACCCTTCCTTCTCGGTCCGCGACGGTAACCTGTTTGCGTTGCACTGGAAATATCTGGAGGCGGAGGTCTGGCTGGATACGCCGGCCGGCTGGATTGCCGTCGTGGACGGTTTGCGCCAATATGCCATGGTGGAGCGGTTCCATTTTCAGAAGACGGCGGAGTATCCCGGCAAGGCGTCGGTTATTTTTTATCTGAACGGGCCGCAGTTGCGTCTGGACAAGAACGGCATGCCCGCGATGCGGCCGTTTAATCCGCTCGACAATCCCTATTACATGGAGGCGGAGCTGAACAGCCCCATGGCCCACCTTGCGGCGGGAGCAACCTACGCGTTTGATACGGAGTGGTACCCCACGCGGGTGGGCGGCGATTTCCAGACGGTGAGTTACGCCGGCCTGATCAGCGATCCGCTCACCGTGACGCAAACCGCCAATGGGCTCCAATTGGGCGGAACGTTTGGCGTGTTGTATCCTGGCCATCTGGTTGCCCGCCTGTACGGCCATGACGGGATGCACCTGAAAGATGTGGACCTGATGAATGTGTCTCCTCTTGAACTGGTGAATCTCGATAAGACCATCGAGGCGCTGCCTTCCGTAGGATGGCTTTCGGTCCACCTGGTGGACGCGCAGGGGTCCGATCGCGGCGCGCTGGGCCAGGTACACTTGAATCCGCAGGAGAAGATCCAACTGAAATGAGCAATTCAATGCGATACGCAATGCTTTCGACGGCGCTCCTGTGCCTCGTTTCCGCCCTGTGCTTTGGCCAGAATGGGCCTGTTTCGGCGCGCGTTGACGTGAATGCGCGCGACCTGCTGGCGCAGCCGGTGGGGGCCAACTGGCCGTCTTACAACGGCGACTATACCGGGCAGCGCTACTCGAGCCTTTCGCAGATCAACCGGGACAACGTGGGCCGCCTTCGCGCGCAATGGGTCTTCCATTCCAGAAACTCCCAGCGGCTGGAAGTGACGCCTGTGGTCATCAACGGGGTGATGTACGTTACCAGCGCCAACGACGCCTACGCCCTCGATGCGCGCACCGGGCGCATGTTGTGGAGCCATACCCGGCCGATCACTCAGGGCCTGATCGAGGATGCCTCCGCGCACCACAACCGCGGCGTTGCAGTGTGGCATTCGAGGGTCTACATGGAAACCGATGATGCTCACCTCCTTTGCCTCGATGCTCGCAGCGGAAACCTGATCTGGGACGTTACGTTCGGCGACATCAAAGAGAACCCTGCCAATGGCGCTACCAGCGCTCCCTTGATTGTCAACGGCAAGGTGATTGTTGCGCCTTCCGGCGGCGATGCGGGCGTGCGAGGGAGGATTGAGGCTTTTGACGCGCGGACCGGCAAGCTGGTGTGGAACTTCTGGACCATTCCGGGGCCGGGTGAAGCGAATTTCGGCACCTGGGGAAAAAGCGACATCTGGAAGCACGGCGGCGCCGCGGCGTGGATGCCCGGAACGTACGATCCAGAAACTAACACGCTCTTCTGGGGCACCGGAAACGCAGGCCCGGACTTTGAGGGTTCCGAGCGCCCCGGCGACAATCTTTACAGCGCCTGCGTGCTGGCGCTGGACCCCGACAATGGAAAGCTGAAGTGGTATTTCCAATTCACTCCGCACGAGCTGTACGACTTTGATGCGGTTGAAACGCCCGTGCTTATCGATGGCAGTTACAAGGGCGAGAATCGAAAGCTTCTGGTGGAAGCAAACCGCAACGGCTTTGTCTATGTTCTCGACCGGACCAACGGAAAATTTCTCGGCGCCGCGCTGTTCGAACCTTCGGTGAATTGGGCCAAAGGCATTGACGCGCAGGGCCGGCCGATCACCACCGGCATAGTTCCCACTCCCGGCGGAACGCGGGTGTGTCCCGGGATTGTGGGAGCCACCAACTGGTTCTCGCCATCCTACAATCCCCTCACGCATCTTTTCTATTTCCTGTCACTGCGTGATTGCAATATCGGCCACGCGACGCCGCAGCCTTTTGTAAAGGGCGAGAGCTATTACAACACGGGCGTTGAAAGGATCCCGGGCGAAGCGGGAAAGAAAACCTTTGTGGCCTTCGACGTTGACACCGGAAAAATCGCCTGGCGCTATCCGCAGGCCGGCAGGGGAAATTCCTGGGGCGGAACCATGAGCACGGCGGGAGGGCTGGTCTTCTTTGGGGACGACGCCGAGAGCTTTGAGGCCATCGACGCGCGCGACGGCAAGCCGTTGTGGCACTTCAATACAGGCCAGGAGATGCACGCTTCTCCCATGAGCTATGCTGTGGATGGCCAACAGTACGTGGCCATTGCCGCGGGAAGCGACATCTTCAGCTTCTCTCTGCCGGATTGAGGGCGGCTGCAGCGCGCGAATGATCAGATTGTGGACTGGCCGGTGATGGCTGGTGATGACAGGGACCCGGTGCGGCGCGCGCCGTAATCGGGCGGCGACATCAGCGCCACCGCATACTTGAAGCTCCGGGGATCTTTCTGCCCGATTTTTCCCAGGCTGCCGCGCAGGACGGCGAGGCTCTGGTAGTAATCGTCGTAGTGGAAACCGGTTTCTCCCCGCCACATGGGAAAGACCGCGCAGGCTTCAACCCAGCGGCTGAAAACGTCGCTCACGTCCAGATAAATATCCTGCCGGAAGCCTTCCGCGTCCTCCCAGTTGTCGGCAAAAAAAAGTTTGGTGACGGAGTGCGCGGGCTGCTCTCGCTGGATGGCGGGAAGCCCGGCATAGAAAATCGCGTCGTTCACAATGTTGTAGCAGGCGCGATGGTCTTTGTGGTAGCTGCCCTTCCAGTGCGTGATGATGATTTCCGGTTTGTGTTGCCGGATGGTGTCACAGACCGCAAAGCGGGCTTCTTCGTTGTCGGGGAGTTGGCCGTCAGGATAAGAGAGGTAAGCCGTTTTTGCTCCCAGCATCCCGGCTGCTTTATCCGTAGCCGAAACCTGCATGGCTCCGTATTTCTCAGGAGCAATGGCCGGGTTCCCCCGCTCGCCGTGGGTAAGATTCAGAAAGACCCCATGGCCGCCCGTGCTGACCTGCCGGGCCACCGCCAGGCCCATCGTAAAAAGCGCGTCGCCGGGATGGGCGGCAATGGCCATCAGCATCCCGGGGCGCATCGGTGCCTCGCCGGTTTCGGTTGATTCATCTGCAGGAGCGCCTTCGGGCCGGGCGCTGCCTGTTCCAACGGAGAACACAGCAGCGCCTATTCCCAGTTCTCTTAAAACATCCCGGCGGGAGTGGTGCTTCATAGCAGTTTTCTTGCGGGCCGTGCCGGCGCCGCAAGTTTCAGGCTGCGCTGGCTTTGGAAAGGACCTCATGGAGCCGCCTGGCCACTTTTGCATCCTCGCCCGGCAGCAGCATCCAGACGCCAACCACGATAACGTTGTCGCCTGCCGGCAGGCCTTCCATCAGTTCGCCGGCGTTGCCTCCCGTAGCAGGATTCAGCGCAATGCTGGGCGTTCCATGCAAAAGCTGCGTCTTGACGTCCTTGGCTGAGATCCTCACCTGTTTCGGGTCGTAGGTAATCAACAGGTGAGGAACATTGTTGGCGACCGGCGGAACAAAAATTTTGGTTTCCACCGAAGGGATCTTCTCGACCGCTGCGGCAATTAATTCGGCGCGCTTCTGGAAATCTTCGCGCATGGCCGATTCATCCTGGTCCATGAACCAGTCCACTGCCGCCACCAGCCCTATGATCTGTTCCTTGGAG
>DASSJE010000423.1:0-6196 GCA_035691365.1 Terriglobia bacterium | reverse complement strand
CAGAAAGCCGATGGTCAGGTGGGCCATGCCCACCTGGGTGTTCTGCTGGCTCGTGAACGCCACGTCTGAAAATCCTTCCGGTTTCTTCATTTGAGTGACCAGGGCAAGGGCTCTGGTGGCGTATTCGGCCGCCTTGGCCTGATTGACGCGGCGCCGCAGGGCGTAGTCATAGGCCACAAGGTTCAGGGCCTGGACGTTGTTGGGTTCGGCGGCGATGGCTTTCTCAGCGTGCTCATCGGCCTTCTCAATCTGGTTGGACTGCGTGTAGGCCACCGCGTAACGGTAATTCAACTGGCCCGCCTGCTTCTGGGCGGCCTCGGGATAGGCCTGGGTAAACTCGTCCAGCGCCTTGATCTGCTCGCCGGGGTCCGTGACGCGGGAAAGAAGCCCGAAAAAGGCATAGGTCATATAGTCGGTGTCATTCCCGGCCCGTTCCAGGGCGCTCTTGGTTGCGGCTTCATACTGTGCGTCACTTTCCGTGGGAGTCCGGGCAACAACCGTCTCAGCCTTGATTTGGGCAGGCGCCTTCATGATGAGCGCGAGGGCGTCGCTGCTGTTCTTGCCGCTTGCCAGATAGGCCTGAAGGAGATCTTCGAGGAAGGGAACATCCAGGTAGCCTGCGGCCACGGCCTTCTCGCCGGCGGTGATGGCCTGATCGTTCTGCTTGAGATTGACGTAACTCTTTGCCAGAAGCTGTTCCACGCAATGCAGGTAGGTGGAACTCTGGTGCTCCTGAGCAAACTTCTCGAGGGTGGCAACCTTGGCGTTGGGATCGTCAGTTCCGTTGACGGCCAGCATCAGCTGGTCTTCAGGAGAGCCGACAATGATGGAATAATTTGCGCAACTGTGTTCTTGCTGTGCGGCCAATGGCCATGAATACACCATGAGGCCCGCAAGCAGGACCGCTTGAATCAAACTTCGCATGGGAACCTCCCAGATTACGATGACTTCTGTGACTTTCGCCGGAGGCGGGGGAGAAACCGGGGCACTGTGCGCGAGTAAATTTCGTATTCGGGGCCGTATTGTTCCCGCAGTTCCCGCTCTTCCAGCGGAGTGACTATTAAATACAACAGGAAGGTGAGGAATGCCAGCAGAAAAATTCCCGCCGCGCCCGTGAGAAGCGCGAAACCAATAAACCCCAGCATAATGTTGGCGTAGCGCGGATGGCGCACCTGCGCGTAAATGCCGCTCGCCACGATTCCGCGTTGAGGTTGGGCCGGATTCAATTCCGGCAGGCCAGCCAGCTTTTTGAAGCTGAATTCCTGGTGCACCCGGCGGCTGACCCAGAAGTTCAGCGCCAGCAGCAATGTCCCCAGCACCCAGGTGGCGGCGTTGCGAGTCAATCGGTGCGCGACGAGCGGACCTTCCATCAGCGCCAGGGGAACGCCGGCGAGGACCCATACGGGCAGCGCAACCCAGAAGGAACGATAACCGATGCGGCGCCAGGTGTTGAGCGCCGGATGCAGCACCAGCCAGTAGACGGGAACAGGAAAATACAGCACAGCATACGCAACCGCCAGCCAGTCGATTGTCCTGCTGAACGCTGTGAGCATCTTTTTCGTAAGGCTTCGGAACCTGGCATATTCTATCGCCAAATTCCGACCACCGCATGTAAAATGCTGTGCTGGAAACTTCAGGAACAATCGGAGGAACGGCTATGGAGTTGTTTGCCTGGGAGTCGGTGCGAAAAGAGCAGATGAATCCCCACATCTGGCGAAAAGTAGTGAACGGCGAAAGAATGACGGTGGCGCAGATCGCGATCTCCAAGGGCGGCGTTGTGCCCGTTCACCAGCACGACAATGAACAGATGTCCTACGTGCTGGAAGGCGCGCTGAAATTTGAGATCGACGGCCGCGAGGTGATTGTTCGCAAGGGGGAAATTCTGCACATTCCTTCGAACATGCCGCATGGTGTCGTGGCGCTTGAAGATGCCATCAATCTCGAAATCTTTGTTCCTGTCCGGCAGGATTGGATGACCGGCCGGGATGATTATCTGCGCAAGGGTTAGCGTTGCGGGGCGGAAATTCCGGCGCATGCTGCGCAGACATTGGGCGCGGCAATTTCCACAGGAACAGACGGAGGGATTTTATGAAGCTGTTTTCGTGGGATTCAGTGCGGAAGGAACAACTGAATCCAAAGATCGGGCGCAAAATGGTGGCGGGTGACAAGATCATGGTGGCGCAGGTTTTTATCGACAAGGATGGAGTTGTCCCTTTGCACCAGCACGAAAATGAGCAGATGACTTACATCATGGAAGGGGCACTGAAGTTTGAAGTCGGCGGGCAGGAGGTCACGGTCCGAAAAGGGGAGATTCTGCACATCCCATCTAACGTTCCTCACTCTGCGGTGGCGCTTGAGGATACCCTTGACGTCGACATTTTCACCCCGCCCCGCGCGGATTGGCTGACCGGCCAGGACGCTTATCTGCGGAAAGGTTAGCGGAGCAGGGCGGCCGGAAGTTTCAACAGACAGGGAGACGAAAGAATGGATCTGGGAATAAGAGACCGTGTTGCCATCGTGGCAGCATCGAGCCAGGGCCTGGGGAAAGCCGTCGCGCTGGGCCTGGCGCGCGAGGGAGCGAAGGTGGCGATCTGCGCCCGAACGGAATCAACCCTCAGCCGCACAGCGGAAGAAATCAGGAAGCAGACGGGCGTCGAAGTCCTCGCCCGGCCTATTGATGTGACCGACTACGAACAGGTCCGGAGCTTTGTTTCTGAAACCAATGACCGCTTTGGGCGCGTGGACATCTGCGTGACGAACTCCGGCGGGCCTCCGGCCAAGCCTTTTTCTGGAACAACGGTGGAGGATTGGCAGGCCGCGGTGAACCTGAACCTGATGAGCACGCTCTATTTTGTGCGCGAAGTGCTGCCGCTGATGCAAAAGCGGAAGTGGGGCAGGGTGATTACCATCACCTCGTTGTCCGTCAAGCAGCCCGTCGACAACCTGGTGCTCTCCAATTCCGTCCGCTCGGCAGTCAGCGGCCTGATGAAGACCCTGGCCAATGAATACGGCCAGGATAACATCCTGATCAACAACGTGTGCCCGGGCTATACACTCACAGCACGGTTGGACGAACTTTCCGGCAGGCTGGCCAAAGCCGAAGGGGTTGATTCCAACGAGGTGCAGCAGCGTTGGGCAAACCAAGTCCCCCTCAGGCGCCTGGGGCGGCCGGAAGAATTTGCCGACACTGTTGTCTTTCTCGCTTCGGAGCGCGCCAGTTATCTCACGGGCGTTTCCCTCTCCGTTGACGGTGGCCTCATCAAAGGGATTTACTGACGCTCCGGCGGCCGATCCGGATTCGTTTCGATGCGCGTGGCGTTCCGGACCTTATCTCCAACTGCTTCCGCTTGTCGAAATGTGCCGTTACCCCGTAGAATAGAACGAGCGGGGAGGGACAATTGATATTCTACAAGGAGGAATTACTTTGCTATCTATGACTTACCGGATTCTCATCTCTTCCCTGGCTGGATTCATGATGTTTGCGCTTCAGTCTTCCCTCGCGGCGGCCACCCCGAACCACGTTGTTTCTCCCGCGGAACTTCAGCAGGCGACCGCCTCCGCTGCCAGCGCGCGGCCGCAGAATATTGTCAAGGTGGAAAAGTTTTTCTCTTCCGAGCAGGCTCAGAAATCACTCAAGGCCGCTCATCTTGATCCCGTCCAGATCAAAAAAGCCGTTCCGTCGCTCAGCAACCAGGAACTGGCGCGGCTCGCCTCACGGGCTGACAAGGCGCAGAAGGATTTCGCCGCCGGCGCTTTGACCAATGAACAGATCACGTACATCCTGATCGCTCTTGGCGCCGCCGTCATCGTTCTGATTGCGGTCCACTAGCGCCCCTTAGGAGGCCCCGGCGCTGCCGGGGAATATTTACGGCCATGCGATGGGTTCGACGGCCGGGCGTAGGGATGATGCCGGCATTGCTGGCGGTGGGGCTGTCCGGCGCATTGGCGGCGGGCACGGGCCTCTGGCTGGATGTCCCCTTTGTCCGGCAGCAGGCCAACGGGTGCGGCGCGGCCTGCATTTCGATGGTGATGCAATATTGGCTGAAGGATAAGAATGCGGCTGTTCCGCCCGCCGCCCAGGCCAGCCGCATTCAGCGGGAGCTTTACCGCCCGAGAGCCAAAGGTATCTACGCCTCCGACATGGAGCGCTATTTCCGGCAGAATGGTTTTCGGGTGTTTGCCTTTCGCGGCACGCGGCAAGACCTGCAGAGCCACCTGGCAAAAGGGCGGCCGCTCATTGTCTGTCTGGAAGATTCCGGAAAATCCGGGCCACTGCATTATGTTGTGGTGGTGGGGCTTGAAAATCAGGGTGGAACGGTCCTGGTGAACGATCCGGAGCAGCGGAAACTCTTGAAGATGGACCTCGGGAATTTTGAATCGCGATGGCGGCCGATGCACAACTGGACCCTGCTCGCAGTCCCCGCATCGGGGCAATAAGAAGTCATGCCGCCTTTCTTTCCCTCCTGATGATCCTCCTGCCGGCCGTTTTGCCTGCGTCGCACGCGCAGACCGCCTGCCGCAATGCAATCGAGCTTGAAAAACTTGCCAATCAAGGCCGTTGGAACATGGTCTTGCAAGGAACGAGCCAATGCCCTGCAAAATCCGCTGGGGTGGATTACTTTCGCGGCCTGGCCTTCGCCGGGCTCGATCGATGGGCGGAAGCGAAGGCGGCGTTCGAAGCCGGTGAAAAGAACTATCCGCGCGACAAACGCTTCCCGGTGGAGCTTGCCGGAGTGGCCTTCAAACAGAAGCGTTTCCGCGCGGCCGAGCGCCACCTGCGCCGGGCGCTTCGGCTCGACCCGCACGACAGCTATGCCATCAACTTTCTTGCCACGCTCTACTTCCTCGACGGCAACCTGGCAGCCGCTCTCAAATACTGGAACCGGATCGGCAAGCCACGGATCAGCCAGATCAGGACGGACCCGCAGCTTCACATCGATCCCGCCCTGCTCGATCGCGCCTTCACCTGCGCGCCGGCCAGCGTCCTGACGCTCGAGCAATACCGGACGACGCTCGAACGGCTCCGGCAGCTTGGTATCTTCTCGACTTACCGGCTCGATCTTGTGCCTGCCGCCGGCAAGGGGCCCGGAGCCCTGGACCTCACGCTGAGCGCCGTAGAAAGGAACGGTCTGGGCCCGAGCAAAGCCGGCGCGCTGATTTCGCTTCTGGCGGGGACGCCCTACGAAACCGTTTATCCCGAGTTTGATAACCTTCGCGGGTCCGCCCTCAACATCAATTCGCTTTTGCGATGGGACGACCAGAAGCGGCGCGTTTTCGTTTCCGTTTCCGCGCCGCTTGCGCGCAATCCCCAATACCGTTTCCGTCTCTACGCCGACGGCCGGAACGAAAACTGGAATATTTCCCGGACCTTCCACCAGGCTGCCGTGCCAGTCGAGGCTTTCAATCTGGAAAAGCTGGAACTGGGTGGCGACATCGAGGCCATCGCCGGCAGCCGCTGGAGATGGAATGCCGGGCTCAGTTTTTCTGACCGGCGCTTCCGCAATCTGCCGTCCGGCGCTTCCGCCGCCGATCCCGTGTTCACCAATGGCGCGTCCGTGGAAGCTCGCGCGGGCAGCGATTTCGAGTTGCTCAGAATACCGGAAAAGCGGTTCGCGCTCGGCTCTGGGGTGAAGGCAACCCTTGGCGATTTTTACGCAACGGGTTTCGGCCGTTACGGCATGTTGCAAGGTTCGCTGGGCGCGCGCTGGTTCCCGCAGGCACGGGGCGACGATTACGAAATGAGGGAAAATTTCTACGCCGGCAAGACCTTCGGCAGCATTCCGTTTGACGATCTCTTTATCCTGGGGCTTGAGCGTGACAATGATCTGCCGTTGCGCGCTCACATCGGAACCGAAAATGGGCAAAAGGGAAGTGCGCCGCTGGGCCGCGACTATCTGCTGTCAAACTGGGAGGTCAACAAGAACCTTTACGCGAACGCCTGGTTCAAGCTGCGCCTCGCGCCTTTTCTTGATACAGGAAGGAGCTACGACCGGATGGACGGCTTCGGGTCACGCCAGTGGCTTTGGGATACAGGAGCGTCAGTGAAGCTGCGAGTGCTGGGCGGTGTCGCCCTCATATTCACTTATGGAAAAGACCTGCGGACCGGCAGAAACACTTTCTACTTTGCCACCACGCGCGAAAGCGGAACGAGCCTTCTCCCTTGAGCGGATGCCTGCCGTTTTACACGGTTGCTGAA
>DASSJE010000422.1:0-8436 GCA_035691365.1 Terriglobia bacterium | reverse complement strand
AGTTCCAATGTGGCGGCAGCAGAACCGCCGCTCTGGAATGTCAGATTGTCGCCGGGTTTGACGCTCATGCTGGCGGCGAGCGCCGCTCCCACAAGGCACTCGCGCGAGGCATCGCGCGGCCAGGCGCCCTGGACTCGCCAGGCTGGATGAAGTTTCTCCAGGCCCGTCTGGAAAACGTCTCCGCGCTGCACCTGCAGAGCATGGTCGAACCAGCTTCCGATCACCACGGTGCGGCGGCCTTTGACCGTCGCGGGGGCATAGAGATAGGGCGCAAAGGCCATGATGTTGTTGCGCCAGAAAATCTTCCTCAGGTTGGCCAGCTCGGACTCCGGCAGGAAAGCTCCGGCGCCCGCGGGGCGGTAATCCACTCCACCCACAGCGATGGAAAGGCTGTCGGCGGCAGGGGTGACGGAAATGTTGGCCCCGAATGAGCGCAGTTCGCGCGTCATGCGGTCACCCACGCTGAGAGAAAGCGTGGCCACGGCCGTGGTGACGCCAATTCCCAGAGCGACCGCGGCCACTCCCAGGAGTTTTCGCCTTCGCTTGC
Organism: Terriglobia bacterium; assembly: GCA_035691365.1. Taxonomy (GTDB): domain Bacteria; phylum Acidobacteriota; class Terriglobia; order UBA7540; family UBA7540; genus SCRD01. The sequence continues at coordinate 7,889 of DASSJE010000422.1, read as the reverse complement.
GTGTGAGCGACCTGCCGACAATTCTGCTTAGCATACGCCTCAGTGGAAATAACGGGCCGCCTGGGCAAGGTTGGCCCTGGAAATCACCAGCATGTTGTTCTGGACCAGATAGTCGATATGAACGGGATTGCAGCCGCCGGCCGATCCGATGGTTGGGATATAAATCGCCGAACCGCAGAGCCGGCAAATCACGTTCTGGCCCTGCTGGTAGTAGCCCTGGTCGCCGCAAATCTGGCACGCGTCAAGCCCTACGCGGACCGTGTCCGATGAATCAATGATGGCAATGAACCGGACCTGCTTGCCGCCGGCCGCGACCTGGTAGGTGTGGAGCTTGTGGTCCTTTAACTGGTCCACGGGCGCCTCGACGACGCTATCACTGGTGAAAGTCAGTTGCACCGGCGGCTTGACGGCGCGGGCCACCCGGGAATATACAAAGTCCCCGCTGATCAGCACAATCACAATCAACCCCACGGAGCTGGCAGCCAGTTTCCAGAACCGTTCACGCTGTTGCCCGGCCAGTACCTTGCGGCGTTCCGGCGCGGGCATCCGGGCCAGATCAACTTCCGTGGCCGAACCGGAACGGATTTTTTTTGCCAGGACCAGAAACAGGCAGAGAGCGATGACGGCGACGAAAAAGAAGACGTCGCTGTTGACAATGGGGCCGATGATGGCCATTTCGCTGCGGCTGGAAGGAATCACCCGTGATTCGGAAAGCTCGTGCAAACCGGAAACGAGCAATTGCACCGCAACCACCAGAAGCACCAGGCTGGTAATGCTGAAAAACCTGCGGAGATTGACCTTCAGGCTGCCTTTGAAGAACGCCACGCCCAGGCCGATGGCCAGCGCCAGGCCCAGCACGGCCCCCATCAGGTTCATCAGCTCGGTAGTACGCAATGAAACGGCGCCCAGAAAAATTGCGGTTTCAGCGCCCTCGCGGGACACCATCAGGAGGACGAAGGCAAAAATGCCCCACGCGCCCGAGCGGGTGGGCTTGATGGAGATGTCTGAAATCCTGCTCTCGATCTCCTTCTTGAGCCCCCTCGAGGCGCGCATCATCCAGACAACCACGGAGGCCACAAAAACCGCCCCCACCAGCATCATCCAGCCTTCATAGGCATCCTCGCTAATGGCCAGCTTCTCCAGAAAGTAGGCGGCAGCGGCGCTGACCGCGACAGCCGCGCCCACTCCCCACCAGACGTAGCGGGTCCATTCGCTTCGGCCGGCCTTCTTGAGATAGCCGAGAACGATGCCGACGATGAGAGCGGCTTCAACACCCTCACGCAGCGTGATGACTAGTGAATCAAACATGCTCCATTCCTATGGGGTCCCGCCGCTTGCCTGCCAAACGGCGCACTGCTGTTCCGCTCGCATAGACTCAGGCGGAAGCTGCCTGCTTCTTTCCTTCCACTTTGGCCTTGGCTGTGCACTTTTCGCAGTAACCGCCCAGCTCAAGCCGGGCCACGCGAAGGGTAAAACCGTGCCTGCTCACGATCTGGCCTTTCAGCGTTTCAAACAAGGGGTCCTGAATCTCAAACACGGTGCGACAGCGCTGGCAGGTGAAATGCATGTGGTCCTTGCTGGTCCGGGCCTCGTAGTAATGCCCGTGCCCGTTCACGTGCATCAGGTCAAGCTCGTCGATAATGCCGAGTTTCTTGAGGGATTCCAGGGCGCGATAGACGGTGGCCAGGTGCAAGCCCGGCAATTGCAGGCGGGCGCGGCGCAGGACTTCGGGCGCATCGAGGTGCTCGCCGGCCTGCTGGAGAACATCGGCAATCACCCTGCGCTGGCGGGTCATGCGAAGGCCATGCTCGCGGAGCTGGGTGGAAACGGAGCGGCGTTGGCTGAGGTGTTTTGCGAGGACCATTTTCAGTTGCGAGACATTCGCAATTGGACAGTGTGCTTATTCTCTGGTGCTCATATCCACCGGGCACTCAGTTGCGAACGGGTCGCAGATGCAAATTATCCCAAATCTGTACTTTTCTGTCAACAATTATCTCACAGGAATCGCGTGGATGTTCTGCCCGATCAGATACAGGATCGCGCGGACCCCCACACAGTGGCGCTCCCCATACGCGCCCCAGCCTGGCCCGCATTACCGCAGTGGGGGCGCCCCGGAACTGCCGGGGAATCCTTTCGCCGGATTGCCGGTTGCAGGCGCTCCTTTCAGACATCCATCATTTGAGCCGCCGGGCGCCTGCGCTCTGGTCCCTACGCCGCGACTTCCTTCTCATCCGCGGGCGCATTGATGGCTGCCGCGAACTCCACAAAATTTGTCGCCTCGAGCGCCTGCTCAACGGTTTCCCGGCGCCGGAATACCCTTGCCGCGTCGCGGATCAGTTCAATTTGGGACCGCGTGTCTCCGCTGACGATCAGCAGGACCAAAGGTGCGGGGTCGTCATCCCTGGAATCAAAATGAACACCCCGTTTTTGCAATCCGGCAACGACGAAGGGCTTTTCAAGGCCCGGCGCCCGGGCGTGGAGCACAGCCGTTCCATTGAAGAGCCAGGTGCGTGAGTTTCTCTCGTGGTGCCAAACAGGGAGGAAGAGGCTGTCGACGGGAACGGCGGCGGCCTCGGCCGCGACTTCGCACATCTGCCGGATAACTTCCGTGGAATTACGGGAGTGAAGTTCCGGAATAAAGAGCTTGGCGGAAAGCGACTCCCGGAGAGTGACTGCGCGTCCCGACTGGATCATGTGGCCGACCACCGGAGCTGCGAGCAGAGAAGTGAGCAGCGATACGAGCACTAAGGCGACGAACATGCGGTCCTGGATGAGGCCGGTTTGAACCGCCAGCAGCCCCAGGATGATCTCCATGGCGCCTCGCGCGTTCATGGCGAACGCAACCAGCCACGAGGTGCGCTGGTCGAGGCCTGCCAGCCGTCCTCCGAGGCCGATGCCCAGAAGTTTGCCCGCGCAGGCCACCATGAGGAGCGAGGTGAGCAAGGTCAAACTGAAGTTCTGCACAAAATTGACTTGCAGGCCAATACTGACAAAGAAGAAAGGCGCAAAGACATGAGTCACGACCTCGTGAATGTGTTCGCGTGTTTTTCTTCGCAAGTGGCGCGAGTCGCCGACCACAATCCCCGCGACGAAGGCGCCGAATACCGCGTGGATTCCCGCGTGCTCTGTAAACGCCGCAGAAGCCAGAGTGAAAGTAAAGATAAACGCCAGCACTCCCCCCGGCCACGTGCTGTGCGCCTGAATGAAGGGGATTATTTTATTTACCAGCCAGCGGCCCAGAGTCAGGGCGCCACCGACAAACAGAGTTGTCAACAGGATGGTGTGCTTGAGCGCCGAAGGATTCAGTGAATGGGTCTCCATCATTCCCAGAAGCAGGGAGAAGAGAATCCATCCGGTGAGGTCGTCACCCATGGCGCAACTGAGAATCAGCATTCCGACGTCGCTGTGGAGCAAATGCAGGTCCATCAGGATCTTGGCGATGACCGGCAGGGCGGAGATTGAAAGAGCCACACCCACAAAAAGGGCGAAAATGGCGGGGTTGGCGCCTTTCTCCATGCCCATGAAATCAGGAGCGGCCACGGCCGCTGCCGCCCCAACCGCAAAGGGCACCACGATACCCAGAGCGCTTACCACGACAGAATGTTTCCCCTGGCGGAACACGCTGCTAAGATCAACTTCGATTCCGGCTGTGAGAAGGAAAAAAACGACCCCGATGTTGGAGACGACGCCCAAGACAAGCGGGAAAGACCCCTTCGCGGGAAACAAGACCGCGTAGAGGTTCGGGGTGAGTCCCCCCAGGATACCCGGCCCGAGTAGAATTCCAGCGAGGATTTCACCGATGACCGAAGGTTGGCCCAACTTCTGGCACAGTTCACCCAGCAGTTTGGCGCTGCCCAGCAGTACGGCCAGCGCCAGAAACATCGTGGTGATGTCTTGCGGAGAGATTTGTCGCATGCGAACTCCCTTCCCGGTCGTCTCTCGATCGAGTCACGTGATCCCCCCCTGCGCGACGCGCCGTTGATTCCTTCGGCGCTGTCGCCAGCACGTTGTTTTGTGATTGCTGCCCTGTTTCAACCCTACAGTGCAATTTTGGCACAGGAACGGCCTGCACGACAGAACCAGCGCGAGTGCGGTTTCTTCCAACACGCCCGGACGTGGTGGAGGATAATCGGGCCGGGATGTACGGCTTGTGGGTTATTCCGGCCATCGCCAGGTCTGCCACGGCACCGCGTGCTGAAATTGGAGCAGCTTGAAAGTATTTGGAGGCCACAAACATTAGGAGGAAGGTCCTGACGGCCTGCCGAAAAAATCTGTAACTGTGCGAGAAGTCCGCGAGTGAATGGCCTGTGCCTGGAGTTTGTCGATACGGGGGGTTTTAAGGGCCCCGCATGGGTGCATTACCAGACTGTATTTGAAAATTCCCACGAGCACACCGCCGCTGGTTGAGTTGGCGGCCGCCGGCGATGGCTTTTAACCAGTGCAGGCCGGGATTTAGTAGGGAATATCGTGAGCGCTTTCTATCTGCAGTCCCTGCGGGGTGATCTTATACGTTTGCTGGTGCCTGGGCGGCATGTGGCCTTGCTGCGTCTGGCGGACGTATTCGTCCCGGTCCACGTAGCTGATGACCACCGTATTGGCGGTCGCGCTGAGCTTTCCGTCGAACAGGTTCTCCTCTTTCCATTGCGATTGGAGCGTTTCCCCGTCGAAGCTATAGAGAACGGCTGACATCCGGGCATGGCTCATCCCCAGCCTCCAGCCATAAGCCAAAAATCGAAAATTGCCCACGGGTGAGGGTGCCATGATGGCGTAATGCAAATCAGTCTGGGGAACAAAGCTCGTGGTCGTAACCTCGCGAGTGTGGCCGTTCTGGTTCTCGTAGATCACCAGCACGTTAACGCGCCAGATGTTGCTCCAGCCAAGGGTATAGCCCGCGCCGATCAGAGTGGCGTTCTTCCAGGGTGCAACAAAAATGGCCGGCGTTCCCTCCGCCGGGTATTCCAGTTTTGAAAACACCCGCTCGAGTTCTTGCCGCACCTCGACCATGTCGGGTGTGCGGTTGGCAATCCAGGTGTTCAAATGGGCCACCACGAGCTTCTGGATTTCATCCGTGACGGGTTTGGCATCGTCGATGTCCTGCCCGTAGAGTTGCTTTCCGAGGGTGGCGATATGGTCCTGCAGGCTGGGCTTGGCCTTGGCTTCGTTTTTGCGCGCCTGCGCCATTCCGGCGCTGAAGGCAATGGCGGCAGCCAGCATGGCCGCCAGGATTCCCGCAGATCGAACCTTGCCCAATGCGCCTTTTTGCTCAGTCACTTTGCCCTTGGCCTCCCCACAACTCACTCCCTGAATTGGGATTGAATTCCCCTTGTCCCATTGGATGCAAAAAAGTTGGCTCCAAGCTGCATCAGGGAATGGAGGGTTTATTGCCCTCCCTGGCAGCAGTATCGTCGAGCTTCCGCAACAGGCAGCCCTGTAGCGGCGAGTTTATCCTGCCACCGCCTGTTATCACGCAAGCCGCTCGAATGCCCGCAGGATCTCCGCTTCCTGTTCGTCAAAAACCGTCCGCAGGTCGAGCAGCAACCGGTCGCGTTCCACGCGCGCGATAACGGGGGGATGGTTGCGCCGGAGCGCCGCTTCCAGCTCCTGCGCGCTGAGCGCGGCGTGCTGGACGGCTACCAGCCTGGCAGGCAGCGAATGCCCGGGCGTCGAGCCGCCGCCAATCACCGACTGGCCTTCTTCCACCCGGGCGGAGATGGCGGGAATCTCCGCGAGCTTCGCCACCAGCAATTCGGCGCGCTCGGATAGTTGCTGCAACGGCAGCCTCATCATGCGCAGCGCCGGGATGGCGTCGAGGTTTCCATCGAGATAAAGCCGGGTGGTTGCTTCCAGCGCGGCGATGGTCAGCTTGTCCACGCGCAAGGCGCGGAACAGCGGGTTCCGGCGGATGCGGTCCAGAAATTCCCGTTTTCCACAAATCAGGCCTGCCTGTGCTCCTCCCAGCAGTTTGTCCCCGCTGAAGGTCACAACGTCTGCGCCCTCCTTCAGGCTCGCGCCCACGGGCGGCTCGTCCGGAATGCCCAGGGGCCTGAGATCGATGAGGCAGCCGCTGCCCAGGTCTTCAATCAGGGGCAAATGATGCTGGTGGGCCAAGCCGGCCAGCTCGGCCAGTTCCGGGCGTTCGGCAAAACCCACAACGCGGAAGTTGCTGGGGTGAACGCGCAGCAGCGCTTTGGTACTTTCATTGATGGCGCCGGCGTAGTCGGCCAGGCGTGTACGGTTGGTGGTGCCTGCCTCTTTCAGCCTGGCACCGCTTTTGGCGCAGATGTCCGGAATGCGGAACGACCCGCCGATCTCTATCAACTCACCGCGCGAGACGATGACTTCGCCGCCCTCGGCGAGCGCGTTCAGAGTGAGGAACACGGCGGCGGCATTGTTGTTCACCACCAGCGTGCGCTCTGCGCCCACGAGTTCGGCAAAAAGGCGGTCGGTGTGCGTATCGCGCTTTCCGCGCTTTCCTTCGCCGAGATTGTATTCCAGGTTTGAATAGCAACCGGCAATTTCCCCGATGTGCTCGACGGCCCGGCGCGCCAGGGGCGCGCGGCCCAGGTTAGTGTGGAGAATCACGCCCGTGGCATTAATGACAGGCTCGAGCGAATATGCGGCGATATCTCGCGCGGCCGTGGCGATGCTTTCTGCAAGCGCGGCCGGTGAGAAACCTTTAAGCGTTCCCTTCGTGATCCCTTCCCGCACGTTTTGCAGGACGGTTCGGGCCGCCTGCAACACAACCCGGTGGCCAAGTTTCGTTTCCAGCCGCCGCAGGACCTCACTGCCCAGCAGGTCATCGACGGAAGGGATCTGCCGCAGCAGCTCCGTCACGGTGTTTGGGTGGCTTTTGGTTTCCATCAGCTTTGCTCCAGGCCCGCCGGCAAGGCAGCATGGCGCGCATGCGCGCTGCATGGCCATTTCAACATAAGTGGCGTGGAAGGGTCAAATTGCGCCAGGGTGCGCCAAGGTGACACGGCCGTCCTGGCCGAATGTTTCAAGCGCGGCACGGGCGAGGGTGCTCGTGGCACGAATCAAACTCGGCCACGCCCCCGGTAGCGGGACCTCGGCCGTTTCATCGCTTTTCAGCCCTCCCTTCAGCATCTGCGGCCCTGGCGGACTCAAGCGCCGGCCTGCCTGGCCGAAATGAATGGATGACCGCCATACAGGATTTGCAAGTTGGCTGTCGATTCCATTTGTCGTGGTGCTTCACGCCTTCGGGGGTTTATAATGGCGTATTTGGCACTCCTGCGTGAGGGTTCCCGGTGACGGTTGACGAGGAACTGTCCAGGCTCGAGGAAAACATCCGCCGTCTCAAGATCGAATATGAGGCTTATTTCAACGGAGGGAGTCCTCGCCCGCCTAATGACACGCTTTACCGGGTTGAGCAGGCAATCAAAAGGTATTCGAATGACGTGGCCCGGCTGAGCGCCGGCCAGCGCTTCCGGTTCAACCAGCTCTGGCAGCGTTATGCCGTTTACAACGATCTCTGGCGGAAAAAGTTGCGCAGCCGGGAAGAAGGCCGGGAGTTTGGGTCGCACAGGCGCGCAACGGAAGCGCCCCCGGCCATGCAAATTGTTTGCCGCGACCCTGACCGCGAGCAGGACAAGGTGGACCGGTTGCTCCAGGGCCTGATTGAAGCCAAGCAATTCGTTGGCGAACCCACCGAGGACATTGATCCTGCAAAGTTTCAGAAATTCGTTCGTGAAAAAACCCGGCAACTGAAGCAGGAACTGGGATGCGACGGCGTTCAGTTTTCCGTCGCCGTCAAAGAAGGCAGGGTCCGCTTCACTGCTGTGAAGGCTGATTTGTGAACCCCGGGAAACCGGGCACCAGCGGTCTGCTGTTTTATCGGTCGGCGAATGCAGGCGCCTTTGTTCCGGCAAATT
>DASSJE010000421.1:0-8290 GCA_035691365.1 Terriglobia bacterium | reverse complement strand
GGCGCAGGACCAGCTCAGTTCGCTGGGTGGAGAATTTGACAATATGGCGGCATCGCTGCAGCTCCTCCTGCGCGAATCCCAGGAAAAGACGCGCCTGGAGCATGACATCCAGATAGCGCGGGAAGTCCAGGAGCAACTGTTTCCTGCCGCGGCGCCGAAAGTGCCCGGCCTGGAACTCTACGGCATCTGCCGGCCGGCACGCGGTGTCAGCGGAGATTATTACGATTTCCTGCCCGTGGGGAATGAAAAGGTTGGAATGGTGCTGGGGGACGTCAGCGGCAAAGGAGTTTCGGCCGCATTGGTTATGGCGGCCATACAGTCATTGATTCGGACGCGGCTCTACGAGGGCTCGTCAGATAAGGAGACAGGTTCTGAGCGCTTTTCAACAGCCTGTTTTTTCAGCGTGTTGAATCAGCAGATGTTTGAAAACACGCCGGAAGAAAAATATGCCACCTGCTTTTACGCCCTTTATGATTCGGCCACGCGCCAGCTTGTCTATACCAATGCGGGCCACCCCGCTCCCGTGCTTTTCCGGAAGGGGCACATCGAGCGGCTGGACGCCGGCGGCACCCCGCTGGGACTGATCTCGCCCGTCTCCTACCGCGAAGCCAGGATTGTTCTGGAGCCTGGAGACACGCTGATTGCCTATACAGACGGTTTTACGGAGAGCGAAAACAACTTCGACGACCAGTTCGGCGAAAAGCGCCTGATCGAAGCTGTGCAGCGGTCCCGCGGCGGCCCGCTTCCCGCGCTGGTGGAGGAAATATACAGGAGCGTCGAGGAATGGACGGGCGGCGGCGAACCGCAGGATGATATGACGCTAATTATTGCCCGTGCGACGCCTGCCTGAGGGCCCCTGCCGCCCGCTGTCCATTCACCCGATGTTCAGTAAACTGAGGCGATTGCCTCGCTGGTTGAGAGCTTTTCTGTTGAAGCGGAGTGAAAAGCCGTCCGATGTTTGAGGGAATCGGAGGGCCGCGCCGGCTACACCCGGGTCTGCCACTGTCAGCAGGAAATGGATAGGCCACGCGCCGGGCGACCTTCCGGCTCCTGGAGGAATAAAACAGTGAAAGGCATTCGAACCGCCGGCCTGGTTGTCGCGCTCCTCCTCGCTCTCCTCGGGATTGGGACAGTGGGCTTCCATCTCGTCCAGGGATGGGGCTGGTTCGAATCCCTTTACACAACCCTGATGACGGTTTCCACCATCGGGGCGGGCCCGGAAAATGAGCTGAGCGGCCGGGGCCAGGTTTTCAACATCGTTCTGATTCTGCTGGGCGTTGGCACAGTGGGCTTCGCAATTGGAACCCTCACAAAGGCAGTGGTAGAATTCGAGCTGGGTTCATTTTTCGGACGGCGCCGCATGGAGAAGGAGCTTTCTACCCTGAAAAACCACTTTATTGTGTGCGGCGTGGGCCGGGTGGGGCGCCGCGTGGCGTCTGAGGTCGCGGCCCGTAAATGCCCCCTGGTCATCATCGAGCGGGACTCGGCGAGAGCTGCCTGGGCACTCGAGCGGGGATACCCCGTCATCATTGGCGATGCCGCAAGCGAGGCGGTTTTGCGCCAGGCGCATATCGAAAGCGCCCGAGCTTTGGCCAGCGCCGTTACTTCTGACGCGCAAAATGTCTACATTGTTCTGACCGCCCGCGGCATTGCGCCCAACATTCCCATTGTGGCGCGCGCTAGCGAGGAAGACGCGGAATCGAAGCTTCTCAGGGCGGGCGCAACCACTGTGGTTTCACCTTATAGTTACGCGGGCCAGCGCATCGCACGGACGCTGACCAGCCCTTATGTTCAGCGGTTTATTGACATGGCGCTATCCTCCCTCAGCGAAACCAACCTGGAAATTGAAGAATTTCAGGTTGCAAATTCATCCAGGCTGGCGGGATAGACCCTGGAAGAAACCGAGATACGTGACCGGTTTGGCCTGATCGTGCTGGCCATCCGCCACCAGGATGGGCAATTGGAATTCAATCCTGACCTGGCGCAGACAGTCAGCGCCGGCGACTACCTCATCCTGATGGGTAATTCGCAAAACCTGAGGCAACTTGAGTCCCAGGCAGGCGTTAAGGCATGAAGATCCTCACAGCCGCCCAGATGCAGGACATCGACAGGGCTACCACAGAACGCTATGGCGTGCCCAGCCTGACACTGATGGAGAACGCCGGCCGAAGCGTGGTGCAATTCCTGCAGGAGCGGCTCTCCCCGCTTGAAAAGCAGGAGATTGTGGTCCTCTGCGGCCGCGGCAACAACGGCGGCGATGGCCTGGTGGTGGCGCGCATGCTGCGCGAACTTGGCCTGGAGCCGTGTGTTCTGCTGCTGGCTGCTCCCGAACAACTGAAGGACGATGCTGAAGTCAACTACAAACGGCTCGCCAAAACCGGAGCGCCTTTGAGCGTGCCGGACCACGCTTCCTGGGAAAAATTCAAGGGTGAATTGGGCAATGTGTCCCTGGTGATTGACGCGATTCTGGGAACCGGGCTTTCCAAATCGCTGGGCGGATTTCTGCTCGAGGTGGTGAGGGACATCCCGGGAGTATTCCCAAAGGCCAGGATTGTGGCGGTTGATTTGCCCACCGGAGTGGCTGCCGACAGCGGCGAGCTGATCGGTGAATGTGTGCGGGCGGATGCTTCGGTAACTTTCACGGCCCCGAAAGTCGCTCACGTTTTCCCGCCTGCTTGTGAAAAGGCGGGCGAGTGGGTCGTGAGCCCGATTGGCACGCCAGCCGAAGCGTTCGAGGAGCGCCCCGACTTATTTCTCAACATTCTTCACCCGTACGATCTTGAATGGCTCGTGCGGCCGCGCAAGCTCGAGTCGCACAAGGGCACCTTTGGCCATGTGCTTGTCGTGGGAGGTTCTGTTGGGAAAACCGGCGCTGCGGCGATGGCAGCAAAAGCCGCGTTGCGTGCCGGAGCGGGGTTGGCCACAGTGGCCACGCCCGGAAGCGCTCTGCCGGTGATCGCGTCTCTCAGCATGGAAATCATGACGGAGCCTCTTCCTGAAACCGGTTCCGGGACCATTTCGTTGCTGGCCCTCGAGGACGGGTTTCTCGACAGGTTGGCGGAAAACAAGTCGGTGCTAGCGGTGGGGCCGGGCCTGGGCAGGGAACCTGAAACGATGGACCTGGTGCGCCGGTTTGTGAACCGCTGTGATTTGCCAGTGGTGCTGGATGCGGATGGATTGAACGCATTTGACGGATGCGTTAAGACGCTTCAGGCGGAAGGAAGAATTCGGGTGCTGACGCCCCATCCCGGAGAAATGGGGCGGCTTGCAGGAAAAGAGACTTCGGAAATCGTGGCCCATCGTGTGGAAGTGGCCCGCGAGTTTGCACGAAGGCACGGAGTACAGCTCGTATTGAAAGGCTTCCGGACACTTACCGCTTCGCCGGATGGCCAGGTGTGGGTGAACCCCACCGGCAATCCTGGTATGGCGACGGGAGGCTCCGGGGATGTGCTGACAGGCGTCACCGCAGGTCTGCTTGCCCAGTATCCTGACCGGTCGCCGACGGAAGTTGTTGCAGCCGCAGTTTATCTTCACGGACTCGCCGGTGATATCGCGGCGCGCGAACTCGGCGAGGCATCTGTGATAGCCGGAGACATCCTTGATGCCCTCCCCAGGGCCTATCAGGAACTGAAACGGCAATTGCACATCTGAAATGCTTATGGGACCTGACAATCGGACGTTTCAGGAAACAGCCTCAAGCGCACGGAAGAACCGGTTGGAATTTGTAACTCACTCGGCAGAAGAGACAATTGAGCTCGGCGCAAGGCTGGCGCGGCAATTGCCACAGCCCTGCCTGCTGATCCTGGAGGGTGATCTCGGCAGCGGTAAGACCACTCTGGTGAAAGGGATTGTCTCGGGTCTCGGGGTCGCGCGGCCGGAGGATGTTACCAGTCCTTCCTACACGCTGGTCCACGAGTACGGGACGGACCGCAAGGTCTACCATGCCGACCTCTACCGCGTGGAGGGCGCAAGAGAACAGGCAACTCTGGGATTGGAGGATTTGCTGGAGCACGAGGCCATGGTCATCGTAGAATGGGGAGAAAAGCTGATCGATCAGGATGTAAACTCGCAAGTCAAAATCCATATGGAGTTGCTGGAAGGTGAAAACCGCCGCATCACAATTGAAGGCTTGGGAAAGTAGAGCAGGTTACCTTAAAACTTACTGCCTGGTATTGGGGGCCACGCTGCTTTTGACGGCATGCGCATCGTCTCCAAAGACCCGATATTATACTCTGCATACGCCGCCACCACCGGCCGCGCCGAGCGCCAGGACGCATTTCACTTTGCAGGTCGAACGCTTTAATGCTCCGGACCTGTTGCTTGACAACCGAATTGTCTATTACACCTCGCCCACCGAGCTCAGCTTCCATGAGTATTACCGGTGGTCGTCAGACCCGGGGGACATGCTGAGCGAACTGGCCAGGAGGTTTTTTTCCGAGAGCGGCTTGTTTCAACAAGTCTTTGCCTATCCCGCGCCCGTCCATGCTGATTACACCTTGCGCGGGAGGGTGCTTGAACTCAGCGAACTGAAATACAAGACGGGCGGAAATGGAAAGTCCGGTGGCGCCCGGCTCGGGCTGAAACTGGATTTGGTGCGGGCAGGGCAGAACAAGGTCGCGTGGTCAGAACGGTTGGAACAGACAGAGCCCGTTCAGCAAAATAACGTGCAGGGCGCTGTCAACGCAATGAATATCGCTGCCGCACGCCTGCTGCAGAGTGCCTACCAGGGCGTTTCCCAGGTTGTGGAACAGGAAGCTGGACAGAAGCAACAACAAGAACAAGCTCAATGAGTGGAGGAACCCTAGAACATGGTGACACAGGCTGGTCCCGTACGATGGGCGCTGATAATTGGATCTTCGAGCGGCTTTGGAGAGGCCCTGAGCCTCGAACTCGCCCGGTCAGGGCTGGGTATCTTTGGAGTCCACTTTGACCGCCGTTCGGCGCAGGAGCGCGTTAATGGAATTATAGAAAAAATCAAGGCCGCAGGCAGTGACTCCGTGTTTTTTAATATCAATGCCGCTGATGCTGATAAGCGCGAAAGCACGCTGGATAAGATGCGGGAACACTGGACAGCCCGGGGCGGAGACCATTGTGTAAAAGTTTTTGTGCATTCAGTCGCTTTCGGATCATTGTTGCCCTATATCAATGAGGATTCCAACGGCCAGTTAACACAAGCGCAGATGGAAATGACCGTGGACGTGATGGGGAATAATCTTGTCTACTGGATCCAGGGACTGGTGCGCCGGAAGATGATGCGCTCCGGGGGCCGCATCTACGGCTTGACAAGCGCCGGCGGCCACAGCGTGATCCCGAATTACGGAGCAGTTTCAGCAGCCAAGGCGGTGATGGAGTCACACATCCGGCAACTTGCTTTTGAGCTGATGCCGCAGGGAATTACTGCCAACGCGATTCAGGCCGGCGTGACCGTGACGCCGGGCTCCAGCAAAATCCCCGGGATTGAGAAGCTGGCTGACTTCGCCAGGATGCGGAACCCCGGCGGCCGCCTCACCACCCCGGAAGACGTCGCACAGGCTGTCGCGGTGCTGATGGATGATCGCACCCACTGGATGACCGGAAATGTCATCCGCGTGGACGGTGGCGAGGATATTGTGACGTAACGCGACGCAGGCGCCTGCAACCTTCGACAACTTGCCTCGAATATATCCCTACAAGACGCTGCTATTTTTTCCAAGGTTCGCTTTTGACGCTCTCCGTGGGATTTGTTAGGATAAACATTTAAGTGCTTCTCTGATGTATGGGTCATGCCGAGATATCGTAATTCCCCGCGAAAAGTAATCCTGGCGAAACCTCGAGGATTTTGCGCCGGAGTTGAGCGCGCGATCGATGTTGTCAACCTCGCGCTTGAACTTTATCAGCCCCCTGTTTATGTAAGAAAACAGATTGTCCACAACCGGTACGTCATCGAGACCCTGTCGAAGAAGGGAGCGGTTTTTGTGGATGAGGTTGATGAAGTGCCGGAAGGCGCGCTGGTGATTGTCAGCGCGCATGGCGTTTCACCCGACGTTTTCGAAAAGGCCCAGCAGAGGCGTTTGAACGTGATCGATGCTACTTGTCCGCTGGTGATGAAGGTCCATGCGGAAGTGAAGCGTTTTGCCCGGCAAGGCCTCTCAATTATCTTGATCGGCCACGAGGGGCATGACGAAGTGATCGGAACCATGGGTGAAATGCCCGGGCGGATCCATCTGGTCAGCACCGTGGAGCAGGCGGAACGGGTCCGGGTGCCAGACAGTGAAAAGGTTGCGGTCACGACGCAAACGACCCTCAGTGTTGATGACGCCAGGGCTATACTTGAAGTCCTGAAGCGGCGGTTCCCTGGCTTAGTGACTCCTTCCAGCGACGACATCTGTTACGCAACACAGAACCGGCAGGCGGCTGTGAAGCTGATCGCCCAGGAAGCGGACCTGGTTCTCGTGGTGGGATCGGACAACAGTTCTAACTCCGAACGACTCCGCGAAGTCGCGGAGGCTTCCGGCGCGCGGTCCTATCTGATTGATAATGTTTCTGAAATTCAGGATGAGTGGCTCGACGGCGTGGACATTGTGGGCATAACAGCCGGTGCGTCCGCGCCGGAGAAGCTTGTTCTTGATGTTGTAGATTTTTTCAGAGAGATGGGCGTAGAGAAGTTCGAAGACTTTGAGGCCATGACCGAACAAGTGGCTTTTGCGTTGCCGTCAATCAGTTTCCAGGAGTTTGCAAAAACCGCTGGCCATTCCGTAACACCCCGATAGGCAAATTCTTCCCCAGACTTCGGCTTGCACAAAAGCCTCAGACGCGAATGGGCTCACGCCTCGCATGACAATTAGACGGTCTTGTCCGGTGAGTCACAGATGGATTCAAGGAGGCAATCTATGCAAAGTGGCTTGCGCGCCTGGCAGATCTTTCGCCCAAACCAGATAACTTGATGCCCGAAGGAAATCCAGCGGTCTTTGGGGACAATTTCAATCAGGTCCCGCTCCACGTTTTCAGGTGTCTTGCCATCGGATAGTTTCAACCGGTGCGCAATCCGGAAGACGTGGGTATCCACAACGACCCCGGTGGCAATTCCAAAGGCGGTTCCCATCACAACATTGGCAGTCTTTCTAGCAACGCCAGGCAGGGTCAGCATCTCATCAAAGTTTTGGGGCACCTTGCCGTCGAAATCTTCGGCGATCTTTTTGGCAGCGCCAATGATGTTTTTGGCTTTGTTCCGGAAAAATCCCGTGGACTTGATGTCTTCTTCAAGCACTTTCTGGTCCAGCCGGGCAAAGTCGCGGGGCCCGTGATACTTCGCGAAAAGAGGGGGCGTCACCTTGTTGACACGTAGGTCGGTACATTGGGCTGAGAGGATGGTGGCAACAAGAAGCTGAAAGGCATTGCCGTGAGTCAGGGCGCACTCGGCGTTGGGAAACATCTGGTCGAGCCCGGCGAATATCTTCTTAAGGCGCTGGGGTGAAGTGTATCCGGATTTCTTTTTTGGGGCCGTCTTTTTCCTCGCAGGCTTTACTTTTTTGGAGGCAGCACTTTTCATGGACCTCTCGCAACCGCGGACAGTAAGTTTCGAAATTGATTATAAGAAGCGGGGCTACTTCAATCCAGCGTTTTCAGCCGAAATTTTCGCAAACGACGACCAGTCAAGGTCCTCACCATAGCGTGCAATGGCGGCGAGAATATGGTCGCGGGCAAGGCTGGCGACCGGCATTGGCGCCCTGGCGTCGGCTGCCGCAGCCAGCACAAGGCCCACATCTTTCAATCCCAGAGGAAGCTTGAAGCCGGCGGGCAGGAACTGTTCTTTTGCGATCAGGGCCCCATAGGTCTTGTACACCGGGGCTGCAAAAAGAGTGCTGGTCATGATTTCCAGAAATGTTTCGGGTGCAACTCCCGATTTCTGGAGCAGAGCGTAGGCCTCACCCAGAGATTCAATAACAGATAGGATCAGGAAATTCCCGGCCAGCTTGACTGTGTTGGCGTTGGAGGGTTCCTTCCCCACGATGAAGGTGCGCTGTCCCACGGCGTCAAACAGTGGCTGGCACCGCTCGATTGTTTCGGCCGGGCCCGCAGCAACAACGACCAGCTTAGCTGATTCTGCTGCTTCCGGGCGGCCGAAAACGGGTGCGGAAATAAATTGATTTCCGGCTTCCGCGTGCGCGCGAGTGAGTTCCTGTGCAAGCGCTACGCTGATGGTGGCCATTGAGATGTGCACTGCGCCGGGAGCAAGCCTGGGGATCAGTTGCCCGTCGAAGACGACGGCGCGCGTCACTCGGTCATCGGCCAGCATGGTGATCAGGATATC
>DASSJE010000420.1:0-3207 GCA_035691365.1 Terriglobia bacterium | reverse complement strand
CCCACGGGCTCGAATGGCGCTCCGGCCACTTCCACTTGCGGCAACCCGCATATATTCTGTTAAGCTTTCGATTTGTACTGGCCCGGGAGTTGCAACTGACCGGCCCGGAGCCAGTCTGACCATAAGAATCCGAGATCTTTCAGTGAAGCAAACCTATGCGCGTAGGAGTAGATACAGGCGGAACATTCACCGACTGCGTAGTTGCGGATGGGCAGGGCATCAGAATCATCAAGGTGTTTTCCGGCTCGCCCTCTTCACCGGAGGAAGCCAGCCTGGCGATCCTGGACGGCGTCGGCCGCCTAATCGGGCGTGAGACAAATGGCTCCATCGACATCATTCATGGCACAACCTTAAGCACCAACAGCCTGCTTGAACGGCGCGGTGCGCGGGCGGCACTGGTTACCACGCGGGGATTTGAAGACCTGATTGAAATCGGCCGCCAGGCGCGGTCCCGACTGTATGACCTGGACCTGCGCCGTGATCCGCCGCTGGTTCCGCGCCGCATGCGCTTCGGATTACGCGAGCGCACTGCAGCCGACGGCACTATTCTGCGGCGACCTTCTGGCTATGAGCTAAACAAGCTCCGCCGCCGGATCGCCCGCTCCGGCGCAGAATCCGTTGCTGTTTGCTTCCTGTTTTCATTTTTGAATCCTGCGAACGAACGGATGGTCCTGAAGGCGCTTCGCGCGCTCAAGCTTCCGCTCTCCATCTCCCACCAGATTCTGCCCGAGTTTCGGGAATATGAACGGCTTTCCACCACTGCGATCAACGCCTACCTGATGCCGCGCATAGGTTTCTACCTTTCGGGGCTGGACCGGCAAGCAGCCAAAACATTCTCCCGATCGGGCGGCAAAGCCGGCGACGGGACGAAGCGAACAAACGTTCGAGTCTTTGTGATGGAATCCAGCGGCGGCATCACAACTGCGCAGCATGCGGCGCGAGAGCCGGTTCGAACGATTCTTTCCGGCCCGGCCGGAGGTGTTGCCGCAGCCGTCCGGCTCGCCCAAGGCCTGGGAATCCGACGGGCCATCAGCTTTGACATGGGTGGAACTTCAACCGATGTCTGCCTGTTTGAGGGACGCGCGCGCATCACCAACGAAACTACTTTGGGGGACCTCCCCGTTGCGGTTCCAGTGATCGATGTCCACTCAGTTGGAGCGGGCGGCGGATCGGTCGCTCGTATGGATGCGGGTGGCGCGCTTCGAGTGGGACCTGAAAGCGCCGGCGCAACGCCCGGCCCGGCCTGCTATGGGCGCGGCGGGCAACGGCCCACCGTGACTGACGCGAACCTCATGCTGGGAAGGATAGACCCCGATTACTTTCTTGGCGGGACGTTTCGCCTGCAGCAGCAGGCTACGGAGGAAGCTTTCCAAACATTCCTTCGTGCTGCCGGCAAAAGGTCCACCGGAAGCGAAGCGGGCTTCAGCAATCCGCTGGAGCTTGCCCGCGGAATCATTGCCGTGGCCAATGCGAACATGGAAAGGGCGCTGCGGGTCATTTCCGTCGAGCGCGGGCACGATCCCCGTGACTTCACGCTCATCTGTTTCGGGGGGGCCGGCGGTCTGCATGCCGCGGAGTTCTGCCGGTCTCTCAGCATCGCCAGCATCGTGATTCCGCCGAATCCGGGGACATTTTCGGCCCTGGGCATTCTGCAATCAGATGCGGTGAGAGATGTTTCGCAGTCCGTGCTGGCGCTGGTCCCGGAGGATCGGCAAACCACGCGCTCGACCGCCTTCCGGCAGTTTTTGAGCGACCTTGAGCGCTGGCTCAAGGCGATCGAGCGGAAGACCCGCGCGGAACTTCGGCGCGAACATTTTCCGCCCGGCGAGGTCCTGGCCGAAAGGCAACTTGAAGTCCGCTATGCGGGGCAATCTTATGAACTGGCGGTCCCCTTTTCGCCGCGATTCCGGGAAGAATTCGAGCGGTTGCATGAGAAGACATACGGATACAGGCATTCCGGGAAGCCGCTCGAGGTGGTGAATCTGCGGCTGCGCTTGACGGTCCCGACGGAGGTAAAGAAATTACCTCCGCGATCAGGCAACGTCGCTTCGCGCCGAATTCGAAACGCAATCCTGAAACAAAAGAACGTCTGGTTCGGCCATCGCTTCCACCAGACCCCGCTCTACGACCGCGACCGGCTTTGCCCCGGATTGCGCTTTGACGGCCCGGCGCTGGTGGCGGAATATAGCTCCACAACGGTTGTGCCACCCGGCTTTCAATGCCGGGTGGACCGCCACGGAAACCTGGTGCTGACTGACCATGCGGATTGATTCGGCAGAACTCGAAATCTTCAAGAACCTCTTTCATTCGGTGGCGGAGGAGATGGGGGCTGCGCTGCGCCGGTCCGCTTTTTCGCCTAACATCAAAGAACGGCGGGATTATTCCTGCGCCGTATTTGACGGCCGGGGAGACGTTGTGGCCATGGGCGACCACATGCCCGTTCATCTCGGGTCGATGCCCCGGTCTGTAGCCGCCGCCATTGGGCATCTGCCGCTCGGCCCAGGCGACATCGCTCTCCTCAACGATCCTTTTGCAGGAGGGACTCACCTTCCCGATCTCACCGGCGTCATGCCGGTTTTCGCGGGGGCGCACGGCCGACCCGGGAAGCAAAAGCCGGTTTTCTATGTTGCCAATCGCGCCCATCATTCGGATATCGGAGGCGCACAACCCGCTTCCATGGGGCTGAGCGAAGAAATCTACCAGGAAGGGCTGCGAATCCCTCCGGTGCTGCTTGTGCGCAACGGGAAGCCCCAAAGGGATGTGCTGGCCATCCTGCTGGCCAACGTGCGCACATCCGCAGAACGCGAAGGTGATTTGACGGCGCAGATCGCAGCCTGCAGGCTTGGAGAGCGCCGCCTGCAGGAAATGGCCCATAAGCACGGCGTCCGAAAAATTGACTTCTACCTTGCTGCCCTCCAGCGCTACTCGGCGCGCCTAATGCGGCAAGCGCTCCGCCAGATTCCGGACGGCACGTATCGCGCCGAAGACTTCCTGGATGACGACGGTTATTCCACGAAACCTGTGCGATTGCGGGTTGCCATCCGTATTCATGGCGGCCGCGCAACCGTTGACTTCACAGGGTCTTCGCCGCAGTGCCGCGGCGGCGTCAATGCCGTTATGGCCATCACTACTTCTGCGGTGTTTTACGTGTTCCGCTGTCTGCTGGGTGAAGACGTTCCGGCCTGCGCAGGGTAGCTGGAGCCTGTC
>DASSJE010000419.1:0-15600 GCA_035691365.1 Terriglobia bacterium | reverse complement strand
TGAGCGCCGGCCAGCGCTTCCGGTTCAACCAGCTCTGGCAGCGTTATGCCGTTTACAACGACCTCTGGCGGAAAAAATTGCGCAGCCGGGAGGAAGGCCGGGAGTTTGGGCCGCACAGGCGCGCAACGGATACGCCCCCGGCCACGCAAATTGTTTTCCGCGATCCTGACCGCGAGCAGGACAAGGTGGACCGGTTGCTTCAGGCGCTGGTCGAAGCCAAGCAATTTGCGGGCGAACGCACCGACGACATTGATCCTGCAAAGTTTCAGAAATTCGTTCGTGAAAAGACCCGGCAGCTCAAGCGGGAACTGGGATGCGACGGCGTTCAGTTTTCCGTCACCGTTAAAGAAGGCAGAGTCCGGTTCACCGCTGTGAAAGCTGATTTGTGAACCCCGGGAAACCGGGCACCAGCGGTCTGCTGTTTTATCGGTCGGCGAATGCAGGCGCCTTTGTTCCGGCAAATTAAAAACATCACCCTGTCGCCAACCGTGTCGGCGGGCTTCGGTGGGATAAGCGGCTTGCTTTTTCCACCTCGCCCGTGAGCCCCTGTGTTCACGCCGCGCTGCCGCGGCGGCGCGCGGGCGGTCATCAGCAGAGCTGAAGAGCGAACACGTTTTTTCCATGTTGAATCCAAGTCAAAAATCTCAGGAGTATCCATGAAACTCATCACTCGTGCATTGCTTAGCGTCAGCGACAAGACAGGAATTGTCGACTTTGCGGCGGGATTGTCAAAGCTGGGCGTCGAAATCGTCTCAACGGGCGGCACGGCAAAGCTTCTCCGCGAGAAAGGCGTGAAGGCCCGCGATGTTTCTGAACTGACCGGCTTTCCGGAAATGCTCGACGGCCGGGTCAAGACGCTGCATCCCAAAGTCCACGGCGGCATTCTGGCCATCCGGTCAAACCCGAACCACGTAGCGGCGCTTAAAGATCACGGCATCAGCGTAATTGACCTGGTGGCCGTGAACCTTTATCCCTTTGAAAAAACCGCCGCCAGGCCTGGCGTGGAATTCGAAGAGCTGATTGAAAACATTGACATCGGCGGGCCCACAATGATCCGCTCGGCCGCCAAAAATTTTGAGGACGTCGCCGTGGTGGTTGATCCGGCCGACTACGACCGGATTCTTGAGGAACTCGGCAAGAGCAAAGGGCTGGAACGCGAAACGCGCCTGGCCCTGGCGCGGAAAGCGTTTGCCACCACCGCCGCTTACGATGGATTCATCTCCACAACTTTGCAGCAGCGCGCGGAGCCCGGCCTGCCGAAAAATTTCCATCTGAATTTTGAGAAAGCCATGGACCTGCGCTACGGAGAAAACCCGCACCAGAGCGCGGCGCTCTATCGCAACAGCGCCGTCGCCGGGCGGGGACTGGCGTACGCTCCGCAGCTCCACGGCAAGGAACTTTCGTACAACAACCTGGTGGACCTGGAAGCGGCGTGGCGACTGGCGCAGGAATTCACGGAGCCGGTGACCGCCATCATCAAGCACACCAATCCCTGCGGCATCGCCGTGGGCAAGACGCTGGCGGAAAGTTACAAGGCTGCGCTTTCAGGCGATCCCGTATCCTCCTTTGGCTCGGTGATTGCCGTGAACCGCAAGCTTGACCTGGCTACGGCCGAAGAGATGTCGAAGTTGTTTGTTGAAGCCATCATCGCTCCGGGGTATGAAGCCGGCGCGCTCGAAAAGCTGAAGGCAAAGAAAAATCTTCGCCTGATTGATATGGCGGCGACCGCCGGCGATGAATACGGGCCGCAACTGAAGAGCGTGGGTGGCGGGCTGCTGGTGCAGACTCCCGACACCATGGGCGCCAAACCCGAGGAGTGGAAGTGCGCCACGAAACGCCAGCCGACGGAGGAAGAGATGCGTGGGCTGGTGTTTGCCTGGCGCGTGGTGAAGCACGTCAAGTCCAACGCCATCGTCTTCGCGCGCGCCAACATGATTGTGGGAGTCGGCGCCGGGCAGATGAGCCGCGTGGATTCGGTGAAGCTCGCGGCCATGAAGGCGCGGGACCTGAAGCATGATCTGAAGGGGACCGTAGTGGCGTCCGACGCTTTCTTCCCTTTCCCGGATGGCGTGGAAGAGGCCGCCAGGCAGGGCGCCACGGCGGTGGTCCAGCCGGGCGGTTCCGTCCGCGACAATGAAGTGGTTGAAGCCGCCGACCGCCTGGGCATGGCGATGTTGATGACCGGCATCCGGCACTTCAGGCACTAAACTGTTTGAGGGAAAGTTGAGGGGACCGCGGCCGGACATCGGCGCCGGCCGCAGGGGCCTGTTTCAAATGTGCGCCGCTTGCCGGCCGTAGAAGTGTCCTACGCCTTGGGCGCGTAGTAGCCTTCGCGGGCGCCCACGCGGTACTTGATCTTCTTGCCTTTCTTATTGGTGATGACCAGCGGGCTTCCCTGCGGGTCCACCAGTTCCACTTTCAACTGGTGGTACTTGCCGTTCTTGATGCTGTCAGTCGGAATGAAGCCCAGGCTGTACTGGTGGCGAAGCTGCCCGGCGATCTGCTGGTAGATGTCCGGCAAAGCGCCCTCGAAGCGGGGGAAAAAAGCTTCACCGCCCGAAAACCGGGCGATGGAAGTGAGCGCGTTCCGGGCCTGGAGCGTGTCAATCGAATCCCCGTAACGGATGGAGACCCACTCCAGAATGCTGACCGGGTAAATGGGCGTGTTGGATCCTTTGGCGATCTTCAGCATTTGGCCGTAGGTGAGTTTGCTGAAAGTGTCAAAGCCCGTGACGATCGCCACGATCGCCTTGCGCCCGCCCACATTCTTCATGCGGTCAATGGTGAACGAGAGAGCGTCGTACAGGTTGATTTCGCTGAAGCCGGGAAATCGGAGCGTGTCCAGCGCCGACCGCATCTGATAGCGGTCATGCGTGAAATCCTGCAGGATGTGCGGCTGCATATCGAAATCGATTGCGGCCACCCAGTCATTGGGCTCCATGAAGTTCAGAAACTGGTAGGCGTCTTCAAGGGCGAGATAGAGGAAGCCCCACCACTTGTTGCTGAACTCGATCAGCATAGCCACCGTCATGGGCGCTTCCGCCGTGGAAAAGTTGGTGACGGATTGCGGGACACCATCGTCCAGAATTTTGAAATTCTGCTTGCTCAGCCCTGTGATCGGGCTGCCATTATTGTCCGTGACCAGCACGTCCACGTTTACCAGGTTGGACTGGGTGGAGAGAGTGTAAACCTGGCCGGGGTTGATCTTTTCCGGCTTCTGTTCCTGGGGTGCCGGCTGGCCAGGCTCCTGGGGAATTTTTTCAGGCTGCTCGTTAGGCTGGTTTTGCGGCTGCTGCTCCAGGTTCGGCTTAGCTGACTTCTTGGGCGCGTAAACCGTCTCACCAGTGTTCGGCGAGGGTCCCGGCTGCTGGGCGCGGGCGGCCGGGTTTGAACACAGAATCCACAGCCCGACGGCTGCGCACGCCACCGCAGCAGCGCAGATCACCTTGCTCCGTGTGCTCTTCATAGCAGGTCTTTCCCCCTGCGAATATCATGCCATCGCCACGTAAAGCGGTCAACAGATGGGCGAGCGAGCCGCGCAGCCTCCGTATGGTTATTTGTAACCACGCACGGTAAGCCAAGATGAAGTATCGTAGTGAGCGAGGTCTAGCGACTTTTTATCGATGCGGATTCACATCATCCAGCACGTTGCGTTTGAGGGGCCGGGAGCGATTGCCGAGTGGGCTTGCGAGCGCGGGCACTCGATGACCGTCACCGAGCAATTCAACGGCGGAAGGTTGCCGTCCGCCGCCGACCTTGATTTTCTGGTTGTAATGGGCGGGCCGATGGGCGTCAACGACGACGCGCAGTTTGCCTGGCTGGCTGCGGAAAAGCAGTTGATTGCGGAATCGCTGAATCGCCAGAAGGCGATCCTGGGCGTATGCCTTGGGGCGCAGCTCCTGGCGCAGGCGCTGGGCGTGCGGGTTTGCCGGAACCACGAGCGGGAAATTGGATGGTTTCCCGTGCGCTTGACCCCGCAAGCTGCAGCCAGCAGACTGTTCTCAAAGTTGCCCTCGGAGATGACCGTGCTGCACTGGCATGGTGACACGTTTGACCTGCCGCCGGGCGCCGTGCACCTGGCGGAAAGCGAGTTTTGCCGCAACCAGGCCTTTGAGCTTGAAGGAAGGGGGCTTGGATTGCAGTTCCACCTGGAAGTGCAGCCGGATGGGCTGGACCGATTGATTGCAAACTCGGCGGCTGAGCTTGCGGTGCCCGGGCCGGCCGTGCAAACGGCGGACCGGATGCGGGCCACGGCGCACCTTACGCAAGCGCTGCGCCCCACGCTTTACACGATTCTCGATCGCCTGGGTATTGTTGCGTCCTGACGAAACAATGTAGATGCTGTCCTTGCAATCCACAGCGGTTTCCTCTTAAAGTTGTGCTTTGTGGCCAGTTTGTGCTCACGTGCTGAGGTTGCGGCGGGCAGGAACTGCGCCCAATCCCTGCAATTGAAAGGACAGGCGGCCCATGACGGCAGAATGGAGCGGCCCGCTGAAGGTTCGGCCGGCCCGCGTTGACGACGCAAAAGAAATTGCCAGAATTTATAACCAGGGCGTGCAGGACCGCGCCGCAACTTTTGAGAACGCTTACGTCACTCCCGAGGAGCGGTATCTGTGGCTGGCCGCGCGGCCGGACCGTTACCCGGTGCTGGTGGCGGAAGTGAAGCACACGCTGATGGGCTGGGCGGCGCTCAATCCTTACAGCCCGCGAAGGTGTTTCGATGGCGTGGCGGAACTGTCCATTTTTATCGAACGAAGCCTGCGCGGGCACGGCGTGGCGCAGGAACTGATCAAGGCGATGCAGGACGCGGCGCGGGAAAGAGGCTTCTACAAACTGATGGGCCGCATCGTGGCGGACAACGCACCCGCGCGCAAGATCTGTGAACTTGCGGGCTGGCGGGAAGTGGGCGTCTATGAAAAGCACGGCCGCCTGGGAAGCGAGTGGCACGACCTGGTGCTGGTGGAACACCTCATCCCCGAGAATATGAAATAGCGGTGATCTTGCCGTGGGTGAAAATCAAGCTGACAAGTCGCCGCTCGAAGCCTTTGAGGAGATGGCCGCCAAGGCGCCTGACAACGTGATGGTCCGCTACAGCCTGGGGCGGGAATACCTGAAGGTGAAGCGCTATGCCGAGGCGGAAGGCGAGTTCCGCGACGCGCTGCGGCTGAAGGCGGACTATTCGGCGGCCTACCGCGAACTGGGCAAATCGCTGGTGGGCCTGGGGCGCCTGGACGAGGCCCGCGACATTTATACCAAGGGCGCTCGCGTTGCTTGCGAAAAAGGCGACCTGCAAACTCAGCGCGAAATTGAGGTTTTCCTGCGGCGCCTGGAAAAAGCCGGGCAATGAGATCGCCTGGCGTCCTGCCCGCAAAATCCTCCGTCCTGATGAACCGCCCCACTCAATAGAATGGGTGGCGCAGCACCTGTTTCAACCGAAGCTGGCGGGTCAGCGCGGATTTGAGGGTTTCAAACGCCTCGCGCGGGCTGTCCACAAAGCGGATTAGCTTTGATTCTTCGGCGCTCACGGTCCCCGCCTCCCTCAGCCAGTCAAAATTCACAGCTTTCTTCCAGAACCTTGATCCATAAAGAAGGATGGTGTTGCGATGGCCCATCTTGTGGGTCTGGATCAGCGTCAGGAACTCCCACATCTCGTCCATGGTGCCAAAGCCGCCGGGAAAGACGACCACGGCGCGCGAAGGCTGGGCAAACCACAGTTTGCGCATAAAAAAGTAACGGAACAGGAAACAAAGCTCCGGCGTGATGTAGGGATTGGCGTCCTGCTCCGCAGGCAGGCGGATGTTGAAGCCGATAGAGACGCCTCCGGCCTCATGGGCGCCCCGGTTGGCGGCTTCCATAATGCCCGGTCCGCCTCCTGAACATACGACAAGATAATGCTTGCCGTTCTTGAGCCCCAACGACCAGGTGGTAAGCAGGTGGGCCAGTTCGCGCGCCTGCTCGTAATACTTTGACATCTTCATTGCCATGCGCGCGGCGCGCAATTCCTCTTTGGTGGGAGGCGGGCCGCTGCATTTGGCGCGAGTCAGCACTTCGCGAAGTTTTTCGCGCGCCTCGTCATGGGGCAGCACCCGCGACGATCCAAAGAAGACCACAGTGTTCTGCACGCCGGCGCGGCGCAGCCTCACCTGGGGTTCCAGGTATTCCGCTGCGATGCGCAAGGTGCGGGCATCGCTGCTGTCCATAAATCGTTCATTACGATAAGCGAGCTTGGGCAGCCGGGTTGGGTTCTGCCATTTGAAATTGCTCATCTTTGCCTCTCGATCCGTCGTGCGCGAGCACGGATTAATCAGCATAGCAAACTCGTGGATTCGCCGCACATAGAGTGACGGGGGTCACAGCGCGGGCCTCCAAAATGGCTTTTGATTTGGGTATGCGCAGGCGCAGCCGCGAAAACGGCGGACTTGCCGGTTGGATGGACTCCGAAGGCTTTTGCTGCAGAGTTGAAAAAGGATTTGCGGAATTAAAGGAGGTTGGGTCATGTCGTTTATGAATCGTCGGGAATTTATGCGCCGGGGCGCCGCAGGCGCCGCGGGCGCTGCTGGTCTCGGATTAATCCTGAACGGCGAACCGTTGGCCGTTGAAGCGGCCTCACCCCTGCCCGCGCCGGCTGCGCCCAGTGACCGGGTGAATGTTGGATTCATCGGTTTCGGCATTCGGGGCAACATCCTGTTTGAATCGGCCAGATTGACCGGGCAGGCTAATCTGGTGGAAGTTTGTGACTGCTACAAGGGCCACTTGGAGCGGGCCAGGGAGCGGACGGACGGCAAAATCGATGTCAACTACGCCCAGTACAAGAAACTGCTCGATCGCAAGGACATTGACGCCGTGGTGATCGCCACGCCCGACCACTGGCACGCCCCACTGTTCCTGGATGCGATTGCCGCCGGCAAAGACATCTATATCGAAAAGCCCATGACCCATCGCATCGCCGACGGGCAGAAGATGATTGACGCGGCGCGGAACGCCGGCCGCATTGTGCAGGTGGGCAGCCAGTGGATCTCCTCCAGTCAGAACCGGACCGCCAAGGAGATGGTCTCCTCCGGCAAGCTGGGAAAAGTGACCAAGGTGATGGCAGCCTACAACCGAAACAGCTCGACAGGCTCCTGGAATTATCCCATTCCTCCGGACCTCGAAAACGGCGTGAATTTCAACTGGGAAGAGTGGCTGGGCGGGGCGCCGCAGCGTGCTTTTGAAGCCGAGCGAGTTTTCCGTTATCGCAAATACTGGGATTATTCCGGCGGGATCACTACCGACCTGTTCGTCCACCTCATTACTTCCATCCATTACATCCTGGGCGCCCAAATGCCCAGCAGCGTTGTGGCCACGGGCGGCATCCTCGTCCGCAATGACGGCCGCCAAGTCCCTGACACTCTTGACGCATTGTTCGAATATCCTGAGGGGTTCCACGTCAACATGGCTTCCACCTTCAACTCCGAGGGCGTAAACGGAAATGGCATCCACTTCCTGGGTACCGATGGCACGCTTGTGCTGCCGCTGGGCGGCTCGTCCATGACCTTTGGCGTCGATTCGCACCGCGAGGGCTACAGCTATTCCATTGATGGCTGGCCGGTGGCCCTTCAGAAGACTTTCATGGACGTGGAAAATCGCCGCCAGGAGGCTGCGCGAAACGCCCCGGCGCCGGCCGAGGTCTTGGCCAAAGACGCCGCGGACCCCACCACACTGCACATGGCCGAGTTCTTTGAATGCGTCCGGTCGCGGAAGCAGTGCGGAGAAAACGCCGAAGTTGGCCATCGGGCAGCCTCAGCCGGGCACATGGTGAACCTCTCTTACGTGGCCGGAGAAAAGGTCACCTGGGATGTCACATCCGGCACTGCCGTTGCGTAGTCGCCGCTCGAATAATCAGATCGGCAGACGTCCCCCGCCTCCCACCCGTGCCGGTGGGCCAGCCGGTCAGATTTTAGAAAATCGAAATGGCTGGTCAACGCTGGTGAGCCGGCCGGGACTCGAACCCGGAACCCTTGCCTTAAAAGGGCAATGCTCTACCACTTGAGCTACCGGCCCGTTGATTCACTTCTACCTGCCTGCAACGCGATGGCGCTCCTCGCCGGATGGAAAGCCGCTTCTCTCGATTCCGTACCGGGCGAACACGGTGGAATGCCGCTTGTTTTCGCGGCCTGCACCTCCATCACGTTTCCTTGCAGTGTTACTAGAATGCCCCAGCAGTTCCATCACTGTCAACAAAGGCCGCTCCGGCGCCGCCGTCCATCGGGTGAAGCCGCGGATTTTCGCTCGATGCCATCAGCGTCCTTGAAAATTGCGGCCAACTCCGATATAAGTCAAGTCCCCGTTCTCTCTGCAACCCTGATGATTAGCGTCCATGGGCGGGGAGCAAGGAAAGATCCCGGCGCGCCCGCCATGCCAACTTCCGCATTGTGCGCGTCAACGTTCCCATCCACGTGACGGGGATGGTGATCCGTCCGCACGACATCCTGCACGGCGATATGAACGGGCTGATACAGATCCCGACAGAAGCCGCCAAAGGCCTGGCGAAGGCGGTTGAATCCGTCCGCACGCGGGAACGCCGCCTGATGGACATGACCAAGGACCCGAACTTTACCGCCAGCCAATTGCGCGGGCGCTTTATGCATTGAAATACCTAGCGGCAGGTTCACTGCGCCACCGCGGAGCGCGTAGCGGCGAGTTTATCTCGCCATCCGGCGGCGTAAAGGTTCCTCTACAAAAGACGCATAAGGTCCGCTTTCATTGACAATCCTTCAAGCGAATGCCTAACATTGAAGGTTTCCGCACTGTTTTCATGAATTTGCCTTGGGGCACTGCGGCGTATCGGTGGAACTTATGAAACTGGCATACCTGGATTGTTCCTCGGGAATCAGCGGCGATATGTTCCTGGCCGCTCTGCTCGACGCCGGTGTGGAACTCGACCGGCTGCGGGCAGAACTTGCGAAAATCGATCTGGGGCCTTATGAGTTCACTCAGAATCGCGTGATGCGGAAAGGGATTGCCGGCAATCATATTGAAATCACCGTGCCGGAGAAACAGCCGCACCGCCATCTGAGCCACATCGAGAAACTGATTGGGGCCGCGGCAATCGACGATGCTGTTAAGCAAAATGCCCTGCAGGCTTTCCGACGGCTGGGCGAGGCGGAAGCGAAGCTCCACAACCAGCCCATTGAGAAGATCCACTTCCACGAAGTCGGCGCGGTGGATGCAATTCTCGACATCGTGGGCGTTTGCCTGGGGCTCGCGATGCTGGGGAATCCGGAATTGATTTGCTCGCCGCTGAATGTGGGCGGAGGAAGAGTTGAGGCAGCTCACGGCTCACTGCCCGTTCCCGCGCCGGCGACAGCCGAATTGCTGAAAGGGATTCCAGTTTACTCTTCGGGAGTTGAAAGCGAACTCGTGACGCCGACGGGCGCCGCGCTGGTTTCAACCCTGGCAACGGGCTTCGGTCCGGTGCCGGCCATGAAAATTGACCGCATCGGTTATGGCGCGGGCGCGAAGGATTTCCCGACGCATCCCAACATTGCGCGACTGATGCTGGGCGAAAAAAGCGGGGCGGCCGGCGGCTTGCCGGGTGGCGCAGGCGATGAGATCGTGCTGGTGATGGAAGCCAACATCGATGATATGAATCCGCAACTCTACGGCCACTTCGCGGAAAAGGCGCTCGCTGCCGGCGCTCTGGACGTGACGTGCAGCTTGCTCCAGATGAAGAAAAACCGGCCGGGGCTGCTGGTCAGCGTGATTTCAAAGCCGGAACTCGAAGGCGCGCTCACGCATCTCTTGTTTGAGGAGACCACCACCATCGGCGTGCGCATCACCGAAGCGCGGCGAAAGGTGCTGGAACGCGAGGTGGTGAAAGTTGAGACCGCATTCGGCCCGGTAAAAATAAAGGTGGCGCGGCTGGCGGGCAAAATTGTAAACGCAGCGCCCGAATTTGAAGATTGCCGGCGCCTGGCGGATGAAAAGTCCGTGCCGCTCAAAGCAGTGATGCAGGCTGCGCAGGCCGCCTTTGGGGAACTGAATCATTGAGTGATTGTCTGATTGAACCATTGGAAAATTGAGTCAATCAATCAGTCAGCAAATCAGAAAATGGACAAATTTTATTTAACTACTCCGCTTTATTATCCGAACGCGCGCCTGCACGTGGGCTCGGCCTACACGACCATCGTGTGCGACGTGATTGCGCGCTACAAGCGCATGTGCGGCTACGACGTGGCGTTCCTGACCGGCAATGACGAGCACGGCGAAAAGCTGCAGCGCGCGGCGGACGCGGCTGGCGTGCCGCCCTCGGAATTTGTGGCGGAGAAGCGCAGGCAGTTCATCGAAGTATGGAAGAAGCTGGGGATCGATTACACTCACTTTGTTTACACTGACCAGCCCGAGCATGTCACCAGCGTCCAGCGGCTCATCCGGCTGGCGCAGAAGAATGATCCCGGCGTGATCTATAAAGAGACCTATCAGGGACGCTACTGCGTCTTTGACGAGCGCTATGTTTCCGATGGTACCGACCCCGCCAACTGCGACATCTGCGGACGCCCGGCGGAACTGATCAACGAGCAGAACTATTTCTTCAAGCTCTCCGCGTTTCAAGACCGCCTGCTGGAGCTCTATGAGAAGCATCCCGAATTTGTGCAGCCGGATTTTCGCCGGAATGAGGTTGTCAGCTTCGTCAAGAGCGGCCTGCGGGATATTTCCATCAGCCGCCGGCGGCTGAAGTGGGGCATTCCGTGGCCCGATGATCCTGAAGAAGTGGTCTATGTGTGGTACGATGCGCTGACCGGATATATGACCGGCATCGGCTATGCCGAAGGCGACGAGGGCAGCGCCGAGTTCCAGAAACTCTGGCCCGCCGACGTCCACATGATCGGCAAAGACATCATCCGCTTCCATGCGATCTACTGGCCGGCGTTTCTGATGGCCGCCGGTTTGCCGCTGCCCAAAACAATTTTCGCGCACGGCTGGATCTATTACGAGCAGGACAAGATGTCGAAATCGAAGGGCAACGTGGTTTATCCCGAGCCGATTGTCGACGCGCTCGATTCCTTCGGCGCGCCCGGCAACGACGCCCTCCGCTACTACCTGCTGCGCGATACGCCCTTCGGCCAGGACGCCAGCTTTTCCTACGACGGCCTGGTGCAACGGTATAACTCGGATTTGGCGAATGATTTGGGGAATCTGGCCAGCCGTATACTGGCAATGCTAGAGCAATATTTTGACGGTCTTGTACCCGAGCCGCTGCCTTCCTCTAAGCAGGCCGGGGCCTCCAACGTGGGGGCTGAGGTTGACGGCGGTCTCAACTTTCCTTTTATATCTGTGGCCAATCAGGTGCAGAATAACTATCAGCAATTCTTTGAAGCATTCGATTTCTCACGGGCATTGGACGAAATCTGGTCATTTATCAGCCAGCTAAACCGGTACCTCCGCGAGACCGAACCTTGGACAATGGCCAAGGACCCATCAAAGAAGCAAGCTCTTGCCTCTGTTCTTTACAATGCAACAGAGTCTCTGCGCTTCATTATTGTGTTGTTGCACCCGGTTTTGCCGAAGGCGACCGAAAGACTCTGGCAACGGCTCAACCAAAGCAGCGGCTTGAAAGATGTGAGACTACCCTTGCTTGGCTGGGGAGCGCCCGGGGACCCGGCCTGCCTACAGCCCGGCACCAAAGTCGGCAAACCCGAGCCCGCATTCCCTCGCCTTGACAAGGCCGAAACTTTGGCCCGGTTGAATAATTTTGCTGATGCGGACCGGAAGGGCCATCAAGCGCCGACTGAAAAGGAGAAAACTGTGGATACATCATCTGGAGGAAAGCCACCTGTCGCGGAGGCGGCCCCGGCGCAGCCGGCGGCCACGCCTGCGGCAGCACCCGCGAGCGACAAGATTTCGATTGAAGATTTTGCCAAAGTGGAGATGCGGGTGGGTGAAATCGTTGCTGCCGAACCAATTCCGAAAGCGGACAAGCTATTGAAGATTCAGGTGGATATTGGCACAGAGGTGCGCCAGGTCTGCGCTGGAATCGCGCAATATTACCAGCCCGAGCAATTGGTGGGCATGAAAGTGGTCCTCGTCACCAACCTGCAGCCGCGCAAGCTGCGCGGAGTGGAATCAAACGGCATGATTGTGGCAGCTTCCGTAGGCGAGGAGGGCCGCCCGGTGCTGGCCACCTTCAAGGACGACGTGCCTAAAGGGGCGAAGCTCAGATAATTGATTCATTGGCTGATTGACCTATTGATTTTGTTATGCGGCGCGAGCGCTCTGGACTCAAAGCAGTTGGGAAGTCCAACGGGCAATGCGATCATGCCGGTTTTCGCTCTGGCTGTTTCCGAATGTATCGTGGGGATGATTCATCAGAGACGGCCCAATGAGTCAATGAGCAGATGAATCAATGGATCAATTTTTTGTTGATTCCCATTGTCACCTTGACGACGAACGGTTTGACGTTGACCGGGAGGAAGTGATTGAGCGGGTGCGCCAGGCAGGCTGCCGTTATCTGCTGACGGTAAGCGGCGGCAGCGGCCCGGACGAACTTGCTTCGGGAGTGCCCATTGCCGCTCGTTACGACTGGATTTACACCACGGCGGGCATCCATCCGCATGAGGCGAAAAGCGCGGAGAAAAAACATTTTGAAATCCTGCGCCAGGCTGCCGGGCAGGAGAAAGTGCTGGCCATTGGCGAAATTGGGCTCGACTATTTCTACGACCATTCGCCGCGCGAAATCCAGAAACAGGTTTTGATTGAGCAGTTGCAGATTGCAAGGGAGACGAAGCTGCCGGTGATTATCCACTGCCGCGACGCCTGGGCAGACCTTACGGAGATTATTGGCCGGCACTGGGCCAATTCGGGTTTGGGCGGGATTCTCCACTGTTTTACGGGCAGCCGCGAAGACGCTTCCAGGTTTCTGGACTGGGGATTTATGATTTCCTTCGCTGGAAATGTGACTTTCAAAAAGGCGGAAAGCATTCGGGAAGCGGCCCGGGATGTTCCGCTTGACCGTTTGCTGACGGAGACCGACAGCCCTTATCTGGCACCGGTCCCGCACCGTGGCAAGCGCAACGAGCCGGTTTTTGTTCTCGACGTGGTGCGGCAGCTGGCGGAGTTGCGCGGCTGCAGTGTGGAGGAACTGGGAACGCGGGCCGGCCTTAATTTTGTTGGGCTTATGGGCCTGGAGTAACGGCTTCCCGGAATCCGTGTGGCACACCGGCAAGACGAGACACTTTCCTTTAGTGAGCTTTTGTGGGACGATGTGAAGTCTACACACCATTCCGAGCCGCTCAATGCCCAGCAGCAGCCGGTTTTTGCAAAGGATCAAGGTGGCAGCAGATAATCAACGCTTAATAACCCCCAAGCTCTTGACGGTCAAGGAAGTGTTTGACCTCGTACGCCTGGATCTTGAGAAGGTGGAGCAGGAGTTTTGCAAGCAGACCGTCTCCAGCATCGAGGCCATTACGGAAATCGGCCAGTATTTGCAAGTGAGCGGCGGAAAGCGTTTGCGCCCGGTCCTGGTTTTGCTGGCCAGCAAACTTTGTGGCTTTGACGGCGACCCTGCCATTCGCATGGGCGCTGCGTATGAAATGATCCACAGCGCCACGCTGGTGCATGACGATGTCATCGACAAGGCGGAAACCCGCCGCGGCCGGCCCTCCATCAATTCCCGCTGGGGCAACCACATGAGCGTGCTGGCGGGCGACTGGCTCTACATGCAGGCGTTCAGCATCGCCCTGGCCGAACGCAACTTCAAGATTCTTGACCTGCTGATCGGGCTGACCCAGGTGATGGTGGAAGGTGAGTTGCTCCAACTGGCGTACCTCAGCAAGTCCGATTTGACTGAAGATGACTACTTTGAGCTGACCTACCGCAAGACGGCCTGCCTGTTTTCAGCCTGTTTGCGGACAGGCGCCCTGCTTGCCGACCGGCCGGAGGAGGAAGAGAACCTGCTGGCCTCATACGGCATCAACCTCGGCCTGGCTTTTCAGGTGATCGACGATGTTCTGGACTTCACATCTTCCGAAAAAAAGCTCGGCAAGCCCGTCGGCAATGACCTGCGGGAAGGCAAAGTGACCCTGCCCCTCATTTATCTTCTGCAGATGTGTTCACCGGAAGATGCCCAAAAGGTCGTTCGCATCTCCCAGGGCGGAGAATTTGAGAATGTGGCATTCACGGAGGTCCTGAAGATGGTGGAACGGTATGGGGCGCTCGATGCAGCGCGAAAAAAGGCCAGAGAGTTCGCTAATGAAGCCAAACGCTGCCTGCGCATCTTCCCGGAATCCGTTTTCAAAGACGCGCTGATGTCCCTTCCGGACTTTATCATTGCGCGCGAATCCTGACCTCTTCCGGTTCCTTCAATGCGGCAAGGAGTTCCCCACGAAGTTGAAATCAAACTGAAAGTCGAAGACCCGTCCGCTCTGAGAAAAAAACTCAAAGATTGCGGCTTTGAGGTGGTCGAGCGGCGACACTTCGAGAGCAACATTGTCTTCGACTTCCGCAATTCCCGCCTGCGAAACTCACGGTCGCTGCTGCGCCTTCGGGACCAGGGGAACAGCCACATCCTTACGTTCAAAGGGCCGCCGCATCCCTCGGAATCCTACAAAATCCGCCCCGAAATTGAGATGGAACTACGCGATGGTGAAACCTTGCGGCAGATCCTCAAGGCGCTGGGTTTGCGCCCTGCCTTCCGCTACCAGAAATACCGCACGATCTATGCCGAAAAAGGCCGGCGCAGGGGGCCCGGCATGCCGTTGCTTGTCTTCGATGAAACACCTGTTGGCCCTTATATTGAGTTGGAGGGCCCGTGGGCATGGATTGACCGGAAGGCCCGGCAGCTCGGATACCAAAAAGCGGATTACATCAAGGCGAGCTATGCCGCCCTTTACCGCAAACAGTGCCGCAGGAAGGGGATAAAGCCCAAAGACATGGTTTTTCCCGGCAATAAATCTTGATTGGGTTCTTGCCCGGCTTACGTTATAATCGTATTGTAGTTGGC
Organism: Terriglobia bacterium; assembly: GCA_035691365.1. GTDB lineage: Bacteria > Acidobacteriota > Terriglobia > UBA7540 > UBA7540 > SCRD01. Next base: position 623 of record DASSJE010000419.1, on the reverse strand, counting down.
ATGTCTGTATCCGTAGCAGGAGGAGCTTGAAATGGAAGGTTTGCTTCAACCAACCCATCTGTTCTTTATTCTGTTGATTGTTCTGATCATCTTCGGGCCGGGAAAGTTGCCCGATCTTGGTCGTGGTTTGGGAAAGGGTATCAAGGAATTTAAGGACGCCATCAAAGGCGGGATGGATAAGCCAGCGGGAAAAGCCGAAGAAGAAAAGAAAGCATAACAGTTTTCTCTCCTCCTGGTGGGTATCAGTCAATACCTGCGTTAGACTTCAAAGCTGTCCCCATCACAGCAAGGGTTCTGGAGCTGTTCCGGTCCCGTTGCGGGACTGAGTTGCAGTGGCTTTTAGGTCGGGAGAAATGTTTACCATGACCAGATTGCCGCTGTGCTGAACAGCCGTGGCTTCCGCCACGTTGACGCAGATTTTCTGGCTATGTTATAAAGTGAAGATTCGGCTGAGCTGCTGTTCTGACCGTGTTTCCCACAATCCTCGGTAGCTCAATGGTAGAGCATTCGGCTGTTAACCGAAGGGTTCCAGGTTCGAGTCCTGGCCGAGGAGCCAAATTTTTCGGCCGGGCACACTGGCCCTACTTCCCCTCACCCCATGTTGATTGGCCCGATTTGCGGGC
>DASSJE010000418.1:0-4924 GCA_035691365.1 Terriglobia bacterium | reverse complement strand
CTTCTCCTGAAAAAGAATTCCGGAAGTCCGCAATCGCTTGCTGCACGGTCGCCGAGAGAGACGGAACGCGACGTCAAGGTTTTTCAATCGTGCATTACTCCTTGAAGGATTAGCCCCTGGCTGGAGCACCTCCTCAAATGTCGCATCAATGTTAAAGGCAGCGGAAAGCCAAATCAACAGGAAGTATCACGAATGTCCGGACCTCAAGCCGGCCCATTAGAGACAGCTAAAACGAGCGCAGGAGCGTTGCAATCGATGGCTTTTCTCCGTAAAGGAACGCCCGTCCCGCAATTCGCGGAACCAGCGGGAATCTGAAGATCATGTCTAGCCGGCCACGCGTTTCGCTTTCCCTGGCGCCCCCGGGCAGCCTTTTGACATAATCGCCCAGTTCTGCGCACCATTTCTTATTGTACCTTTCCAGTACCGAAGCGGGCGAGGAGCCTTTCAGCGCCTGGTGGATGACGCCAACAGCAACCTCCGCGCTCACCATGGCAGGATAGATTCCCTCGCCCGTCGAGCCGGAGACAAAACCGGCCGCATCTCCAACCAGCATCACCCGCCCGCGAACCAGGCTCGGAATGCGGTAAACGCCCCCGACCGGATCAAGATCAAAATAGACTTTAGCTTCCGGAAGATCGTCCGGAATATGGTTTTGGTGGCGCAGAGCCTGAACAAACTCGCGGAATAGCTGGCGAATGGAGCGGCCATCCTTCAAGAGAGCGCCGATGCCAATGCAAACGTGCTGCCTCTTGGGAAACACCCACCCATAACCTTGAATGCCCTCGTATTCCAGATACACGCGGAATGGAAAACACCCGCCGTAAAACGCGCTGATGCGCTCAGGAGGGAAAGGAACATCCGTGTTCGCACACAAGGCGTAATCACCAGGCGACCATCCCTTGCGCAAGCCCGTTCTGACGGCCACCCTGCTGGAAGCCCCATCCGCGCCAATCAAAATGCGTCCCGCCATCTCCCGGCCATCCTCAAGCCGGACACGAATGCCGTTTTGCTCTTCCACCAGATCGGCAACCGCGCAGCCGCCCATGAATCGCGCACCCGCCTCCATTGCGATGCGGCGCAGGCCATCGTCAAATTTCGACCGCAATGAAAGATAGCCCGACGGCCGGCGTTCATGATACCGGGCTTCTCTTTCAATCGAGCGGTCATAAAAAGCTACACCGAAGAATGGATTCTCAACCAGGTCTGAAAAGGAATGTTTGAGATAGGAGAACCGCTCAAAAGCCAGGCGGTTGATCCAACTGGCGCAGGTCTTGTGACGGGGGAAATTGGAGCGATCGATCAAGAGCACGGAATAGCCGCCGTCGGCCAGGAGTTTGGCCGCAGTGGAACCACCAGGCCCCGCGCCTGCCACAATCACGTCTGTTCGATCACTCGTCATCATCGCCGTCCCGGTCACTCGAAAAACAAGGCCGACCACCCTGGCTGTTAAGTTCCAATCGGCACCACAGCAAGCAGTCTATCGGAAACCTGGCACGCCCATTTCAGAGCTCAGTTGGTTGTTGATGGCATTGCACTGCTTTCGGGAGCCCGGATGAAAATCAGGACAATGGCCGTGGCCAGTAGCGGAACGGTACCGGCAGCGACGAAAGCGGGGAAATAAGAGAACTTGTCGACGATATACCCAATCAACAGGGTGAAGACTGTGCTGACCAGTCCCGCACCCAGCCCGCTGAGTCCGGTGACAGAGGCGACCACGTCCTGGGGAAACAGGTCGGAAGGAAACGTCAGCCCCATGGTAGACCAGCTCGCGTATCCCCATGTGGCGATGCTGATCAGCAGCAGCGCAGTAGTGGCGCTTTGAGTCATGGCGGCAGGGATGCCGCAAAGGATAGGCAGCGAACTGAGGATGCAAACCAGCTTGCGCGAACGAATGACCGGCATGCCGCGCTTGATGAAGTAGCCTGTCAAAAATCCGCCGGTGAAATTACCAATATCAGCGGCAAGAAAAGGAATCCAGGCGAACGCGCCAATCTGCTTCAGGCTGAAGCCGTGCACTTCGCTAAGATAGTCCGGAAGCCAGAAAACGTAAAACCACCAGATCGGATCGGTGAGCGAGCGCCCCAGCACGATGCCCCAGACATTCCTCTCCTTCAGCAGGGCCAGCCATCGTTTGGCGCCCTTAAGGGCCGAGGCCACGGGTGTACCCCGGCGCTGCAGGATGATTTTTCGCTCCTCCTCGCTCAGGCGGGGATGAACGTCAAAGGGATGGTAAAAGTAGAGCCAGGGAATGAGCCAGAGAAAGCCCAAAAGGCCTGCGGCCACAAAAGAATAACGCCATCCAAACTGATAGGCGATGAAAGCGACAAAGGGAGGAGCAATCACGGCGCCAACGCTCGACCCGCTGTCAAAGATGGCGACGGCCAGGCCCCGCTCCTCCGCCGGGAACCATTCTGCCACGGTCTTGCTGGCGCCCGGCCAGTTAAAGCCTTCGCCGATCCCCAGCATGAAGCGGAAAACCGCAAGTGAAAACACGGAACTGGCCATCGAGTGCAACATGCTGGAAAGCGACCACCAGATCATGGCCAGGGTCAGCCCTCGCCGCGTTCCGATGATGTCAATAATGATGCCGCCGATGAGCCACATTCCCGCGTAAGCAACCTGGAACGCCGAGACGACGTAGGAGTAATCCTCATGCGTCATGTGGAAATGCTGCATGATGACGGGAGCCAGGACGGAGAGCGTCTGCCGGTTGATGTAATTAATGACCGTGGAGCAGAAAAGCGTCCAGACAATAAACCACCGCAGACGTTTAATCGGTTTGGGCTTCATGGCAACTCACGCGAGCTTCAAATTGTTGGCGGAAAACTTTTTCGCCGCGGAAGCCGCTATTGCGGCAACTCAGTGGACGAGGCCGGGTCCAGATAGACCGTGGTATCAGGGTGCTTCCGCATAATCGTCGCGGGGCACCGGGTTGAAATCTCTTCGGTCAGCGTGCGGTGGACAATGTGCGCCTTCCGCTCGCCGGGGACAGTGGCGATCAGCCGCGGCACGCGCAGCAACGTCGGAATGGTCAGCGTGATGGCTTTCGTAGGCACCGCCTTCAGGTTCGGAAACCATCCTTCATTCACTTGCTGCTGCCGGCATTGGGTGTCGAGCGAAACAATCTTGATATCGACAGGATCGTCAAAGTTCGCCTCGGCCGGATCGTTAAACGCCAGGTGTCCATTCTCTCCGATCCCCAGCAGGCACAGTTGCGGGTTGTACTGCCGCAGCAAGTCGGCATATTCCCGGCAGGTCTCATCCGGATTGCCGCTGGTGCCGTCAACACCGTAAAACTGGCGCATCTTCACCTTGCTGGTCAGCCGCTCCCGCAGATAGCGCCGGAAGGAAGCCGGATGGTCATCAGGTATGCCGATGTACTCATCCATATGAAAGCCTACAACCTTATCCCAGGGCAGCCCGGGAATGGAGGTCAAGGCATTGAGGGTCGCCATCTGGGAGGCCCCGGTGGCAAAAATCACGCCCACTACGTCGTTCCGGGCCGCCAAAGCGCGCAGGCTCTCCGCGGCGGACTCGGCCGCAGCTTTTCCCATTGCTTCAGTGCTTTCGTAAGATTCCACCTTGAGGCTATTAACTTTAAGAGATTTGATCATGCCATTCATGCTCATTTCGTTTGCTCCTTAATCATTCACTGTATAGGGCCCGGAAGCGACGAACTTGGATGCCCTGGTGCAAAGGTTCCTGTTCAAAAGAGGCCGGAATCTTGAATCTTCGTTGCCGGTCAGTTCGCGGCCGTGGCGGCGTTTTGCTCCTGGAGAACATGCCACAGCGTACCACTGAAGATGTTTTCCTGGGCTTCTTTCGGCACGTCGCAGGCGTCGAGCATCGCATGGTATCGCTTAAGTTCACGGTCAAATTCCGGCAAGTCTCCGCCGAATACATCGGAACCGAAAACCAGCCTTTCAAAAGCGCTGTGCCTGGATTTTGGAGTATGAGGACTCACAACGCCTGACCACCAAAAAATGGATTTGAAAAAAGTGTAATCGTTCTGCTTCTTGATCAGGGACGATCCGCTAAGGTCCACGTAAAGGTTCGGGTTCCAGCGGGCGATTTCGGCCGCCCAGGAGTAATCAGGATTGCCCATATGCGCGGCGACAATGGTGAGTTTTGGGAACATTCTGGCGATCAGGTCCAACTGGGTGACCTGCATGCGGCGGATGCTGACGTTTGTGGGAACATTCGGATGTTCGCGGTTCACGATCCCGGTGTGGAACAGTGCAATCATGTGGTATTTTTCAGCGCGCTTATAAATGGGAAAGTAAATCGGGTCATCGTAATCGTGCGTGACATACTCGAGTTCGCCAATGCCTCGAAATCCAGCTTCATGGGCCAAATCAATATCTTCAACCGCGTGGGCGCTGTCCATGTCGATCTCGGCAAAGCCGACAAGCCGGTTGGGGTGCGCGTGGATGACGGGCACGGCCGTATCCATCTCGTCCGGAGGAACCAGCAGGAATGCCACCCCATCCACCGAGTCCAGTTTTTGCAGCAGCTGCTGCAGAAAAGCCGGGTCGCCGTTGTAGTGAACGTGCCCATCGATTAATTTGGGCTGGGTCGACTGCGCCAGCAGGGGGCCGCAAACAAAGAGGCAAATCAGCGCAACAAAAAACAGCCGAAACTTCTTCATTTTCCCTCCTCAACTCCAAATACTTCGATTGCCAGGTGTCCGGGTCCCTGCGTCAGCCTATATGCAGGCCAGACCCGGTGGTCACGGGTAACCTTCTGTTGAACGAAAAAACGGCGGGAACCATTCCCGCCACCGGTCAACTGGTGGCTTCTTTCCGAAACTTTTATGAAACCTGGCAATCGTATTTAAGCATCCGATCAAGACTCTGACAACCGCAACGAGGTTTTTTTTCAAACCTCTTGAGGAACGGTATACGGAGCGCGATAGCCCCGGTCG
>DASSJE010000417.1:0-4975 GCA_035691365.1 Terriglobia bacterium | reverse complement strand
CGCTCCCAAAGGCATTGATACCTTGCTTGAGCCAGAAAAGGCCGACGAGGGGCAACCAATTTGCCTTGAGGTCCTCGGTCTCGGCCGCCTCCCACTTTTCGAAGGACTGGATGTAGGCGGCATCCGGCGTACTTGGTGAGTCTGCCGCGGATGCGGCCCACGTTCCCAGCAGCAAGACGGCGAGAGCCGGGACAGTGCGCTTGTTGACCATGTATATCTCCCAGCCGCGTGGCTAGTGCGGAATCTCACCTGCGATATTCGCGCGGATCGGGCAAGGGATCCAACCCGCGACCAGCGAAGATTTCCTGAAACTCGTGCACCAGAGCATCATGAAGCAGTCCGTTGGACGCGAGCGTCTCGCGGCTGTTCAGCTGAAAAGGCGAGCCGTCGAAACTGCTCACCTTGCCTCCGGCCTCCTCAACAATCAGCACGCCCGCTGCCGTGTCCCAGGGATTGAGGTTGAATTCCCAGAAACCGTCGTAGCGTCCGCAGGCCACATCGCACAAATCGAGGGCCGCCGATCCTGCCCGGCGCACGCCGTGGGTGCGCAGCGTGATCTGATGATAGAAAAAAATGTTGGGATTCTTATGGCGCTTGTGGCTGGGAAATCCTGTCGAGAGCAGGGATTCTTTCAGCTGGCCGATTTTCGATACGTGAATGGGCTTGCCATCCAACTGCGCTCCCTGGCCGTGCTGCGCCGAGAAAAGTTCATTGCGAGTGGGATCGTATACAACGGCCGCGACCCGCGTTTGGGAATCCGCGGTTCGACGTTCGATAGCCAGGGAGACGCAGAACACTGGATAGCCGTGAGCAAAGTTAGTGGTCCCATCGAGGGGATCGACATACCAGCGATATTCATTCCCCCGATCGTTGAGCCCCTGCTCTTCTCCCAGGACATCGTGGGATGGAAACTGCTTGGCCACCCGCTGACGGATGAGCACCTCGGAGGCGCGATCAGCCGCCGTGACCAGATCAGCGTCACCCTTGTACTCAATCTTGAGCCCCTGATGAAAGTATTTGAGTAGCAACGCCCCGGCCTCGCGGGCGATGGCGCTCATCGCAGGAATAAAACTTTGTGTCTGGCTGGGAGAGGAGGTCATGCTTGCACTTTCAGCATCCGGCTTTGGGCTTCCACAGATAAAGTCTGAGTCGCGAAGGAAGGAGCGACGAGAGAAGACGTTACTTCTTCTTCCCGCCTTCCTCGGCGATGTACATAATCTCGTGCTTGAAGATGAACAGATTGGGCGCGCCTTCGCGTGTCAGCCGGACCATGTTCTTGTCGAAATATTCGATCCATCCGTGGACGGTCTGGCCATCCATCAGTTTGACTGATACCGGCTTCTGCTTCTCTCCAATGGACTTGAGGAACAATGCCTCCTCGTAGGTGTCCTCCGGAGGGGGCGTGCGGCCGCGCTTTTGGTGGTTATTGCCGTGCTGCTGGCCATGAAACGACATGCACGCATTGTACACAATGTCTTCAGCCTCATTGCACGGTGCCGCGGGAGTGAGGAGTAAAATACCTGCTGAATTTCCCGCCGCCACTCAGGAGGCACATCGTGGTTCACCGCTGTATCCTGCTAGTCACTGCGTTCCTTTTGTTCACATCCAGCATGGTGCCGCAATCGCCCAGCCGCGGCTTTCCGACTCCGCCTCCATCGCTCGACCAGGAAAAACAAGGGCCGGGGCAAAATCCTTCAACACCCGCCCGGCGCACAGATCTGGAACAAGCACAACGCGAGGCCGATGAACTGGCGCGCATGGCCCAGACCGTTCCCGCGGACGTAACCAAGGTGCGCGAGGGTATGCTGCCCAAGGACGCCATCGAAAAACTCAAGCAGATTGAAAAATTATCGAAGCACCTGCGCGCGCAGCTCAATCCCTAGAGCAATTGAAGTCTTAAACAAAGAAATGGCGATGTAGGGACAGCCTCTCAGGCTGTCCAGTCGGTGCGAAGCTCCCAGCAGGTGTTCGCACAATGATCAGGGCCGGGGCCATGCCTGGCTGGACAGCCTGAGAGGCTGTCGTTGCGTCGATCCCCCTCTCAGAACGTGAGCTTGATGGCGAACTCCGCCTCCCGCGGCGCACCCAGCGAGAACGTGCCCGAGCCCGGTCCGATTCTGGTGGACTGCTTGGCATTGCAACTGGTGCAGGCCGAGAAGTTCGTCAGGTTATTAATGTTGTAGCCCGGCGTCCCGCCCAATATGCCACTGGGAAGATTGGCAGACCCATCGAAGTTCGCGAAATTGAACGCATTGTAGAACGTGACGGAGGGCTGGAGCGAGACTCGCTCCTTGAGGTGTAGCGTCCAGGCCAGGCGGAGATCGATGGACTTAACCCAGCCCAGCCCGGCATTCCCTAAAGGCGGCGTGTTGATGCACGGAATGCCGTTGGAGAAGAACGCGTGTTGCCCCACGGAGCAGCTGACAGGCGTGGTCGCGCCCAGGGAAATTAGGTCTTGCTGGGTCATGATGCCGGCATTCACCAAGGCCTGTCCAGCGGGCGTGACGTGGCCCCCGGAGGTGGTCAGATAGTTGCTGACAAAGTGATTCAGCCCGCTGGGGCTTACGCTGCGGCCGAAGGATCCTACGTTGGATCCGGGCACAATGTCCCCCACAGTTCCGTCGCCGGTCACGTCACTGATGAAGATGTCTCCGCCCTGAAACTCCTGGGGAAGAAACATGGTGAGCGGCAGCGGCGAATCGATGTGGCCAATCCCGCTAAGCTGGAAGCCTTTCACCAGGTCGATAATGGCACCGAACGAAAGCTGATGCTTGCGATCCTGGCCTGCCGGGCCAAAGAAGCGGTTGGGACTCCTGTAATCCCGCGCTGCCGTGAGGAAATCCTGATCGCCTTGGATCGTGCTACCGCCGGTGGGAACATTGTTCTGAAATTTCGAGAAGGCGTAGGAAATCTGCAGATTCATGTGAGTGGCGCCGCGGAATGGGCTCTGAACATCTGAGCGCAATGAGGTTTGAATGCCAGTGTACAGAGACCGTCCCACCGGGAAAAACATCTCATTGGCTCCGACGTTTGGGTTAATGCCTCCGAACGCCGCATTCGGCAATCCGAACAAGGCGCAGGGGAACCCTCCGCAGTAAGCATTCGCCGAGTCGAGCCCATTCTTGGCGAAGTTGATGATAGTTGCCCCTCCCGCCATGGCACACTGAATGGCGGCTTCGCTGTATCCGCCGCCGCAGTTGTAACTCTGAGTAGTCGCCGCGATCGCAGCCTGTGCCGCTCCCACATTCAGATTGCGCGAATCGCCGACCTGATTGGTATCGACGCCGAGAAGAAAGTGCGTTCCAACGTTTCTCACGTAATCCACGGACAATATCGTGCCGCGCTTGATCTGCTTCTGGAAGCCGAGATTCATCTGTACAGAGCGCGGACTGACGTAGGTAGGTGCCAGCAGGCTGGCAAACGTATTCAGGTTATTGCCGACAAAAAAGGCATTATTGCTGGGTCCAGCCGCGGCGACCGCCGCCTCATAGGTGTGCTGCAGGTCCGCGATGGCGCTGCCAACGACTACTCCATTGACGGTTGCGCCGATGGGCTGACCGCAAATCTGACTGGCGATGTCGAGGCCATCCGAGGTGGTGTGCACCGAACCGTCTGGCCAAGGCAGGTTGCCGGAAGGACATAAATTCATGCTGCCGAACACCTGCGCCTTCTGCAAACGGACAGTGCGGTCGAATAGGGTGTTGTTAAACAGGTTGTTCTCGTAGTAAAGTCCGACGCCCCCGCGGAAGACGGTCGTCCCTTTGCCGCTCGGATCCCACGCGAAACCAACTTGGGGACCGAAATTCTTGTTGGGCTGGTGCACCCGGTTGCTCAGACCGCCGTAGCCGAATTGGTCGAGAAGATTACCGTTGCAACTGATCAGGGTGGTGGCGGAACACGGGATAGGAGCCAGGTCGCTGTCGGTTCGGCCCGTGTCACGGACATAATGCAGACCGTAGCTCAGCGTCAGGTTGGGCCGCATCTTCCACACGTCTCCGGCGTAGAACTCGATGCGTGTATCGGAATTCCCGCCGCCCGGGTAGCCGAAAGACGGCTTTTCGCTGAAGAATCCCCGCCCGTTCGCCACCGTAATCCCGGTAACGGCATAGTTCAACGGATTAGTCGCAGCGCCTATCAGAGTGCCAAGGTTGCTGGTGTTAGCAGGATCGGCAGTGACCGTGGGCGCATCGGCGCCGAACGCGGCAAAACCGCCCGCCGCAATACGGTTCACGGAGAAACCATAGCGGAAAATGTGATTCTTCCAGGGTTTGGAACCGTCGTACCTGGCCTGCTTGTTGCTCTGAATCGTGACTTGCGGTGCGAGATAATTCGGGCCAGTGACCAACGCGCCGATCACGATATTGAGGCTCGGGAAAGGATCGTAAATACCGCCACCGGACGCGGGTGAAATACCGTTCCAGAACTTGCCATAGCCGAAACGCAGACTATGAGTAAGCGAACCAGTGTTGAAATCCAGACCAAGAGCATGCCCCTGGGTATTGTCGCGGTTCAGGAAGGGCGAGAAATCAGGAGAAGGGCGCAGCACGCTGTTGTCGTTGTACGTGAAGCGGTAGAAGAGATGGGCATTGTGGTGGAATACATAATCCAGCTTGCCGAGATATTCCGTGTCCCGAAAAGGCGCGTTATACGCTCCCGAGAGGCTGGCGAAGTTTCCCGGAAAGACCACTGCATTCTGGAAATCCTGCTTCGTATGCTGGACATCGGCAAAGAAAAAGAGCTTGTCCTTAATGATCGGCCCACCCACGTTGCCCCCGGGCTGGTTGCGCTGGTAAGGAATGGCCTGGCCGCCGGGGAATTTGGCAAATCCCGCCGCCTGGTCGCGGAAAAAGTATGTGCCTTGGCCATGCAAGGCGTTGCTGCCAGATTTGCTGGTGACGTTCAGTGTGCCCGACGATGTGATCGAAGACGACAGATCAAGGCTGGATTGCGCGACCTGAAATTCTTGAATGGCGCT
>DASSJE010000416.1:0-10972 GCA_035691365.1 Terriglobia bacterium | reverse complement strand
TGCTACACGCTTCCGCAACCCCTTACACGTTCAAACCATCTAATGATTGCGGGGAAGCCGGTAAATCTCAGAAGGGCTGGGGTGTTTTGCTTCACAAAGGTATCGTATGAAATGCTGGCCAATTCTTTCTGCTGCTCTGTCACTCCTTTTCGCGCTTTCCGCGCACGCAACTTCCAGCCATCCGGATGGACGCGCCATCTTTCAGGAAAAGTGCGCCATGTGCCATCGGACCAGCCATGAGACACGGGCGCCGTCGCAGGCCATTCTCAGCCAGCTTTCACGGCGCTACATCCTGCGTTCGCTTGAATCAGGTGACATGAAACCGGTGGGCCTTCAGCTTACCAAGGCGGAAAGGATCGCCGTGGCGCGGTTCCTTTCCAGTTCTGATGCCTCGGAACACATGACCCAGGCCGGGCTTTGCACAACGAGGTCGAACCCGCTCCTGGACGATCCAGGGTGGACCGCCTGGGGAGAGGACCTGGAAAACAGCCGCTTCGCGCCGGAGGACGTCTCCCATCTCGACAGGTCCCAGGTTCCCAGGCTCAAGCTGAAATGGGCCTTTGCGTTTCCGGGTGCGTATGCAACGTACGGCCAGCCCGCCGTTTTCGGCGGGAGGGTCTATGTTGGCAGTGAGGATGGAACGGTCTACTCGCTTGACGCGAAAACCGGCTGCGTTTACTGGACGTTTAAAGCTCCCTCCACCGTCAAGACAGCAGTCGTTTCGGGATTTGGCGGGCGCATTGTGTACTTCGGCGATGTGGAAGGCAATGTTTACGCGGCCAATGCTTCAACCGGAAAATTGATCTGGAAAGCCCATGTTGACCCTCACCCGGCAGCGCGTATCACAGGGTCGCCCGCATACTTTGAAGGACGCCTTTACGTTCCGGTCTCCTCGGGTGAAGAAGGGGCGGCGATTGATCCCAAGTACGCGTGTTGCACTTTCCGGGGCAGCCTGGTGGCGCTGAATGCCCGCACGGGCAAACAGCTCTGGAAAACCTATACCATTCCTGACCCTGCACATCTCACCGGCCAAAAAAACTCGGCAGGTACGCCGATGTGGGGCCCGTCCGGAGCGGCAATCTGGTCGCCGCCGACCATTGATACCAGGAAGCAGGAAATATACGTTGCAACGGGCAACAGTTACTCCGACCCGCCCAGCCCTTATACCGACTCTGTCATTGCCTTTCGTATGAGCGACGGCAAGATGCTATGGCACCAGCAATTGACCCCAAATGATCGTTGGAACATCGCCTGCGTCGCGCCGGGCAAAGTCAACTGCCCCGATGCTCCCGGAAACGACTTCGACTTTGGTTCGCCGCCGATGCTCAGGAAGCTGTCTGGCGGGCGGCGCGCATTGATTGCCGGACAAAAGTCGGGCATGGTTTACGCTCTCGATCCTGATCGCCATGGCAGGATCCTGTGGGAAACGCGAGTTGGTAAAGGAGGGCCCCTGGGTGGAATCGAGTGGGGCGGGGCGGCAAGCGGGAATACGGTCTATTTCCCGGTATCAGACTGGGACCCCAATAACCCTGCGGCCGGAGGAGGTCTGTTTGCGCTCCGGGCCGATACAGGGGCCCGGGTCTGGTTTGCGCCACCTTCCCCGCCAGCATGCCTGAAACAGGTCGGGTGCAGCGCCGCGCAAAGTTCGCCGCCTACCGTGGTTGCGGGAGTCGTCTTCTCAGGTTCGGAAGACGGGCACCTGCGCGCTTATGACGCGCGGGATGGCAAAGTTCTATGGGATTTCGACGCGCTCAAAACCTTTCAGGCCGTCAACGGAATTGTTGCGCAAGGCGGTTCTATGAACGCAACGGGGCCCGCCGTTGTCAACGGAATGCTCTATGTGGAAGCGGGATACACCAATAACGTTGCCGGCAACGTGCTGCTAGGCTTTTCAGTAGAGAAAGAGTGACGGGCTCCCGGCGGAGCAGCCGCGCTGCCTGATCACCCCCGCCAGCAGATCAGTTTCAGTTCCGTCATTTCCTCGACGGCATAACGCGGGCCTTCGCGTCCCACGCCGCTCAGCTTGGTGCCGCCATAGGGCATCAGGTCGACGCGATAGGCGGGAACGTCGTTCACCACCACGCCGCCCACATGCAGCTTCCGTGCCGTGTCAAAAGCCTTGCCGATGTCACGCGTGCAGATGCCCGCCTGCAAGCCATACGCGCTCGAGTTGACGGCATTGATGGCTTCCGCAAGGCGCGAGTAGCGATGCAGGACCACGAGCGGCCCAAACGCTTCCTTGCAACTGACATCGTCGTCCGGCTGGACATCCGTCAGCACCGCCGGCTCGATCACCGTGCTGCGGCGCGTTCCGCCCGTCAGCAGGCGCGCTCCGCGGGCTACGGCCCGCTGGATCCAGCTCTCCACCCGCCTGGCTGCGGCCTCATTGATCAGTGAAGCCATATCCGTGCTCTCCTCGAGTGGATGGCCAACCCTGAGTCCGCGTACCCCGGCCACGAATCGCTCCGTGAAATCCCCGGCGATGGATTCGTGTACGTAGATGTTCTGGACGGAAATACAAACCTGCCCGGCCAGCGAGTAGCCGCCCAGTATGCAGCGCGGAACCAGCGTGTCCAGGTCGCAATCGGGCTCAAGAATTACAGAAGAGTTGGAACCCATTTCCAGCGTCACCCGCCGGAGTCCGGCGGCAGTGCGGATTTCCTGGCCCACCTCAGGGCTGCCGGTAAAGGTGATCATGGCAATTCGCGGGTCATTCACAATTTGTCGGCCGGTCTCCTCTCCCGGCCCCGTCACCACGTTGTAGGCTCCCGCAGGAGCCTCTGCCTCAACCATCAGGCGCGCCAGGCGCACCGCACTAAGCGGCGTATTTTCAGATGGTTTGTGAACCACGCTGTTGCCGGCAGCAAGCGCCGGGCCAATCTTGTGGAGGGCGAGATTCAGCGGGAAGTTGAACGGCGTGATGGCGGCAATAATGCCCAGCGGTTCTCGCACGGTCATCGCCCAGCGTCCGTGGCCGTTTGGAGAAGCTTCCATGGGAACCACTTCTCCCTGCAAGTGTCGCGCGGCATCTGCCGAAGCTGCCAGTGTCTGTTGCCCGCGGGCCACCTCGCCCCGGGCCTCTCGAATGGTCTTGCCGGTCTCGAGCGTGACCAGTTGCGCGAACTCTTCCGCATCGCGTTCCAGCAGGTTCCGCATGCGCTGCAACAGTTCGGAGCGTTCATACTGGGACATCGCCGCCATGGCCCCGGCGCCCTTTTGCGCCGCTGCCACAGCCTGGCTGATAGTGGCGGGGTCGGCGTCGTAGACTTCCCCCACCGCCGTGCCATCGTATGGAAGGCAGATGGTTCGCACCCGCGGCGTCTGGACCCAATCACTGCCAATCAGCATCGGAAAGCTCTGTTTTTCAATGGCTGGTATACCCATCGTGTTCCTTCCTTTCTGCCGGTTGACTCCGGCCGCCATGGTCTGGAGCAGCATGGCGCCGGCTCGAGGCCATGAAATCCTGCAATTCACTCTTTAATTCTATTTTGACCGAATACGGGCCACATCGCCAGAGCTTCAACGCGAAACAGGAATGAAAACCCCGCAGACGGCGTGCAGCCACCCGCCAGTGAAGCTGGGTGAGTGCTGAATCTCGAGGGAAATTCTTTAGCGCCTGAGTTCGATTTGATGTCCTGCGCTCACTTGTCCCGGTTGCAGATCAGCCGCGATTCCGTTAAGATACGCTTCACGAGGAAAAGTCCTGGCAACTTGTTGCTGAGGCCAAGTGGGCCATAATATACAAACGGGGTAAAAGATCTGTTCCGTAAGCTCCTGACCCGGAAATCCCCGGCCGGATGAATTCCTGATTTATCACGATGATTACCAGGAAAATTGGCGACGTTTGCTGGTATGCGTATGACGCGGTCATACGCTCGTTTGTGAAGATCAGGATTAATCCCAACGTATTGAGTTTTACGGGATTTGCCATCAATCTGGTTGCCGCCTATCTTTTTGCGTATGGGTATTTTCGATGGGCCGGAGTAACCATCATTGTGGCCGGGGTGTTTGACTTGACGGACGGCCCGACGGCCCGACGGACGCGCCGGGTGACCCCTTTCGGGGGCTTTTTTGATTCAGTGCTCGACCGTTATTCCGACCTTTTTCTCCTGACCGGCCTGCTGGTCTATTACGGCCGGGTGAATCGCTTTATGTATGTGGTGGTAGTGGCGCTGGCCATGATCGGCTCCGTGATGACCAGCTATTCGAGGGCGCGCGCGGAGAACCTGATTCCGTCCTGCAAGGTAGGCTTTCTGGAGCGGCCCGAGCGTGTGGTCCTGATCATTATCGGGGCGCTTTTTGACCGCATGGCGCCGGTGCTGTGGGTAATCGTGGTGCTATCGAACCTGACCGTGATTCACCGCGTGATCCACACCTACCAGGAGGCCCGGCGGATTGAAGCGGAGGCCCATGAGGCTCCTCCGGCCGAAGAACCCTCCAGGAACTCCGTCACGCCCGTAGCCCAGTCTTGACAACAGCTTTGAGCGGTCGATAACATGAAGCAACTCAGGCCCACGGGCTTGAAACGGGTCTGAGCCCCTTCCTGCCAATGGCACAACAGTCACAATTGACGGACGTGGGAAA
The DNA here is from genome assembly GCA_035691365.1 of Terriglobia bacterium. Classification (GTDB taxonomy): domain Bacteria; phylum Acidobacteriota; class Terriglobia; order UBA7540; family UBA7540; genus SCRD01. Next base: position 6,388 of record DASSJE010000416.1, on the reverse strand, counting down.
GATGTTCCGGGAAAACGAAATCCTCCTGACAGGGGGCAACGGGTTCCTGGGCAAAGTGATCCTGGCAATGCTGCTGGACCATTACCCATCCCTGAAGCATCTCCACGTATTGCTGCGGCCGGGGCGGGGCATCTCCGCGGAGGAACGTTTCAAGGCCGAGGTGATGAACTCGCCCGTGATGGCCGCGCTGATCGCGGAGCGGGGCGAAGAATTCGTCCGGGAAAAGATCAGCATCTGGCCCGGCGAAATCAGCCGGCCCGACTGCGGTCTCGACGAGCAGGCGCTGAAGGCGATGGCAACCCGCGTAAAGCTGATCATCAACTGCGCCGGCAAAGTGGAGTTTTTCCCGCCGGTGGACGAGTCACTCCAGGCCAACGTTGACGGCGTGGAGAACGCCATCGCGCTCGCCAAACGCGCGGGCGCCCGGCTGCTGCACGTCTCCACCTGCTTTGTTTCCGGTGAGGCCAACGGCCTGATTGAAGAAACGGAGCCCATCCCGGGCTTCTATCCGCATCGCAAAGGCCCCGGCGACAATGCCTTCGACGCACTAGACGAGCTCGCCTATTGCCGCGAGCAGATCAGGCTGATCGTGGAAGCTGATGGCGGGGAAGAATTGGACAAGCCTCGAGCGCGCTCCCGGGAAACCGCTCAGAAACTGGCGGCGCTGGGCAGGCGGCGGGCGGAACATTGGGGATGGGTCAACACCTATACTTATTCCAAAAGCCTGGGCGAACAGTTGATCGCCAGAGAGAAGGACCTGGATTGGTCCATCGTGCGCCCTGCCATTGTTGAAAGTTCCTTGCGCTTTCCCTTCCCCGGCTGGATCGAAGGCGGAAGGACTGCGGCCCCGCTGGTCCTGATGGCCATGGGCGGCCTGAAGCACTGGCCGGTGCGGCGCAACACTCCACTGGAAGTGGTCCCCGTTGACCTGGTTGCAGCGGCCATCCTGTCAGTCGGCGCGCTCCTGCTGAACGGCCGCGCTGAAAATGTTTATCAACTGGGGACGGCGGACGTGAACCCCATCATGCTGGGGCCGCTGGTGAATCTGCTGCGGCAGGAAGCGCGGAAGAGGGCTAACCAGAACGGCAAAGGACGGATGCCCATCCGCATTACCGCTTCGCGCGGGCGAGCGCGTTTTATCTCGGCTGAGGAAGCGCGGGCCCGGCGGCTGAAGCTGGAAAAAAGGATCGAGCGGGCGCAGGCCATTATTGACCGTATGCACAGCGCGGTGAAGAACGCCGGGCTCCCAGGCAGGAAATCGCTGGCGAACTGGCAAGGCGCGCTAAGGACGCTGGGTTTGCAGGCGCGGTTCCGCGAGCAGACGCTGGACCAGTATCTGCCGTTCATCCTTCACAACCGCTACGTTTTTGAGTCTGAAAATATCCGGGTGGCCTGCCGGATGATCACGGAGAAAGACAAACTGCTGCTGCCCTGGGACCCGGAACGGATCCACTGGAAAAATTACTGGATCCATCATCAGATTGCGGGAATTGAAAGATGGATACAGCCCGAAGCCGTGAAGGAGTGGTCGTTTAAGATATAACCTGGGCGCGTCAGGGCACGGCTTTACAGGCTGCGGAAAAAGGCCAGGCTGTCATGCTGGGTCCTTCGGCGGCCATCCTGAGCGAAGCGAAGGATCACGGTAGTTAAATGCGGGGATTCTTCGCTGCGCCCCGTCCCATCCGGGACAGGGCTGCGCTCAGAATGACCGCTATGCGACGCTGCTGAGCAACCATCAGAAATGCCAACCACGCCTCGACAAATCGACGCTGCGCAAATTGAAGAGCAGATGCTCCAGATTGTGCGCGAGCTTCTCACCGAGCTGGGATCGCTGCGCGCCGCGGAGGCTGCCACGCTCCACTCGTCGCTCGAGCGCGACCTGGGGGTGGGAAGTCTTGAGATGGTGGAGCTGCTGGTGCGCACGGAAGCGCATTTCAACGTCCGGCTGCCCGACCGGATTGCCGAAGAAGCCGACACGCCCGCAGACTGGGTCCGTGCCGTGGCAGGCGGCGAAGAAGAAGCTCCCGCGGCCTCGCAGCGCTACACCATCCGGCAGCCGGGGCGCGTTGCCCCGCCCCCGCCGGAGTCCGCCCGCACGCTCATCGAAGTTTTGCGCAAGCACGCCGAAGTTGACCCGGAGCGGGTGCAGGCCCACGTGCTGGAAGGCAGTTCCGGAGAAGACATCAGCTACGGCAAACTGCTGGCCACGGCCTCGAGCGTGGCGGCGGGGCTGGTTTCCTCGGGCCTGCGGCGGAATGAAACCGTGGCCATCATGCTGCCCACGTGCCCGCAATTTTTCTACGCCTTCTTTGGCGTCATGCTGGCGGGCGGAATTGCCGTTCCCATTTACCCTCCGGCGCGGCCCGACAAGATCGAGGAATACGTCCGGCGCCAGGTGGGAATACTTCGCAACGCGGAGGTGCGTTTCCTGATCAGCTTTGAGGCCGCACGGCGCGTCTCCGAACTGCTGCGGCTCAACCTGCCGGGCATTCTGGGCGTAACCACCGTCGAGGCGCTTGCGGGCAGCGGCGCGCGGCTGCAGCCGGGAGCCATTGAAGCGGCCGAAGCCGCCTTCATCCAGTATACCTCCGGCAGCACCGGCGAACCCAAGGGCGTGGTGCTTACGCAATCCAACCTGCTGGCCAACATTCGCGGCATTGGCTGGGCCGTGAACGTGCAGCCCTCAGACATCGTGGTGAGCTGGCTGCCCCTTTATCACGACATGGGCCTGATCGGCTCGTGGCTCTACAGCGTTTATTACGCGCTGCCCATCACCATCCTTTCGCCGCTGGCATTTCTGAGCCGGCCGGAAAAGTGGTTGTGGGCGCTGCACGATTCCGGCGGCACGCTCTGCCCCGCCCCGAATTTTTCCTACGAGCTGTGCGCGCGAAAGATCCCGGACAGCGCCATCGAAGGGCTTGACCTGAGCGCCTGGCGCGTGGCCATCAATGCCGGTGAGGCCGTGCTGCCCGACACCTTGGAACGCTTTGAAAAGCGATTCAAACCGTACGGCTTCCGGGCTGAAAGTTTTGTGCCGTGCTACGGCCTGGCGGAATCCTCGGTGGCCCTGGCCTTTCCCCCCATGAACCGCCGCCCGGTGATTGACCGCATTCGCCGCGACATTTTCGAGTCTAAGGGCAAGGCGGTTCCCGCTGAGTCCGATGATGCCAGCGCTCTGCGCTTTGTGGCCAACGGCAGAGCCTTGCCGGAACACGAAATCAAAGTGATCGGTCCCGATGGCAACCCGCTCGCCGAGCGCATCCAGGGCAAAGTGCTTTTTCGCGGTCCGTCAAAGACCGCCGGATATTTCCGCAACCCCAAGGCGACGGAGGCCGTCACCACCAAAGACGGCTGGATGGATTCGGGCGATCTCGGCTACTGGGCAGGTGGTGAAATCCACATCACAGGCCGCGCCAAGGACCTGATCATCAAGTCCGGGCGCAACATCGTCCCGCAGGAAGTTGAACTTGCAGCGGCGGAAGTTCCTGAGGTGCGGCGAGGCTGCGTGGCGGCCTTCGGCAGGCGCGATCCCGAACTCGGCACCGAGCAACTGGTGGTGGTGGCCGAAACTCGCGTGGCCAACAAGGAAGACCTGGACCGCATTGAAGCTGAGGTGATCGAGCGTGTGGGCCTGGCGATTGGAATTCCGCCGGACAAAGTGGAACTGGTGGCGCCGCAGAGCATTCCCAAAACCTCCAGCGGCAAGATCCGGCGCAATGAAACGCGGCTGCTTTTTGAACGCGGCGAACTTGCGCTCAACCGCCGGCCCCCCTGGCTGCAGATTTTGCGGCTCTGGTGGGAGAACCTGGGCGCATGGCTGAAGCTTGGATTCGCGCGCGCCGGACGCTGGCTCTTCAACAAATTTTCGCAGATGCTGATTGCAGTTGTGGCGGTTTGCGGCGGCGTTGTGGCGCGGGCAGTTCCCGGGCAGTATGCCACGGGCGGGATTGTTTCTTTTTCTTCAAGCATGCTGCTGACGCTGCTCGGCCACAAATTCAGCCTTAAAAATGGCGAGCGGATTGAACCCGGGCGCCCGGCCATATTGATGGCCAACCGCGCTGGAGCTGTCGATGCGCTGGCCCTCGCTGCAATCTTTCCAGCGAATGTGCGGTTTTCGGATTCCGGGGCGCTCGAAGCCCTTCCCGCCGCACTGGCGTTCCTGTTGCGGCCGCTGGTTTTGCCGCCGTTGCGCGAGGCCACTCTGCCTCCCGGAGGCACGCTGCGCAAGCGCATCCGCCGGGCGCTCGAGGAAGGCCTTTCAGTCATGGTGCTTTCTGAAGCGCCTGCAACCGTCCCGGCGCATCTCAGCCGCTTCCGCCTGGACGCCCTGGACGCGGCCGTGCAGACTGGCCATCCGATTTATCCTCTCGGAGTTCGCGGAACTTCCTCTATACTTTCTAAAGGCGCGCGAATGCCGGGGCGTGGGGAAGCAAAGGTAGCGGTGGGCGAGCCCATTTACATCCAGATCAACGATGTGCGCGAACTGGCGGCGCTGCGGGAACAGGTTCGGGATGCGATTGCGAAACTCTGCTCCTGAGCGCGCGGCGCCGGCATACTGCCGGCCTTAATAAAGATGCCGCCGGGACGGCGGCGCTGCAAAAACTATGCCTGCAACGGCCTTGGGGATTATTGTCCGGTTTATCATCTGCTTTTTGCTGGGGTCCATACCTTTCGCGGTCCTGACCATGCTGGGAAGCGGCACCGACATCCGCACGGTGGGGTCCGGGAATCCCGGCTTCAACAACGTGTTGCGCGTCAACAAGTGGCGCGCGGTGCTGACGCTGATCGGCGATATGGGCAAAGGCTATTTTGCCGTGTGGCTGGCCAGCCACGGAGCTCATGGGGCGGCGCTCGGCTGGCTGTTCGGTTTCGGCGCGATCCTGGGCCACTGCTACTCGCCGTTTCTGAAGTTCAACGGCGGCAAAGGGATTGCAACCTCGGGGGGCGTCATGCTGTGGCTCTACCCCGTGTGGGCCGCTGTGGCCCTGGCGTTTTTTGTCGTGATGCGAGTAGCCGGCAGCAAGCTGAAGTGGCCTGAAGCGGGCGCGACAGCGTCCATCAGCACCGGGGTGCTGTTCGTTATTCTGATGCTCGCCTTCGTCAGCCCGCAGGATGCGATCTACGCGGCATTGATGACGCTGTTCCTCGGCTGGAGGCACAAAAAGAATTTCCAGAACCTCATGGCCAGGCGCAGCGGCGCCGGGGTTTAGCAGGATGTTGCAAAACGTCATCATGTCATGCTGAGCGAAGCGAAGCATCCCTGTATTTCCTTGGAAAACAAATGCCGGGATCCTTCGCTTCGCTCAGGATGACCGGCGGGCGAGCATAGCGTGACAAATCGGCTTTTTTGAGCAATCGGCAGGTCACAGCACGAATTTCCGTGGCGCTTCCCGAACCATGAGTCCAAACCAACGCCTGGCATTTTACGATTTTGACGGAACGCTGACTTCGGGCAACATCGTGCGCAGGTATGCTTACTTCACGCTGCACCAGCCGTCGAGGCCGCGGGCGGCGTTAAAATTCTCAAAGCTGCTGCTGAGCATTCCATCCTGGCTGGCCATGGAATTTCGCTCGCGGCGGCGGTTCAATGAAGTCTTCTTCCGCGAATATCGCGGCATGCGCGAGCAGGTGCTGCGGGCGCAATCGCGGCGGCTCTTCGATGAAAAAATCCTGCCGTCCATTTATCCGGACACGCAGGTGCTGCTCGAAGACGATCGCCAGCAGGGATTTCTGCCGGTGCTCGTGTCCGGCGAACTGGATGTTGCTCTGGAGGAAGTAATCCGTTACCTTGGTTTTCAATCGGTGATCTGCAACCGCCTGGTTTTTCGCGACGGAGTGGCCACCGGAGAAGTGGAAGCTCCCCTGATTGCAGAGGATGAGAAAGTGCTTGCCATGGAGGGCATGTGCCGGCACTTCGGCACGGAGATGAAACAGTGCAAGGCTTATTCCGACAGCTTTTCGGATCTGCCCATGCTGGAAGCCGTGGGGGTGCCGGCGGCCGTTAATCCCGACCGCAGGCTCAAGCGCGTCGCGCGGCAGCGCGGCTGGACTATTCTGGATTTGAAGAGAGGCATCGATGTCAAACGGCGCCGGGAACCATCACCCGGCGGGGCAGCCGGCGTTTGAGTTCGGCGATCCCACGCCCAATGCGGTAGGACGCAACGCGCTCGTTTCTCACGAGGGTTGCGTGGTGCAGCTCGAAGGCCGCTCGGCTGAACGGCTGATGTGGTACGGCGAGGACCTGCTCTCCGTCCGCATGCCGGCGGGCACGCGGGTGGTCTATCCCAATCCCACCATCGCCGGCCTCAAGGACCGCGAGGCCGCCATCCGCTACGCCGTCGATCATCCCGAGCAGATGGAACCGCTCTCGGCCCTGCTGCGGCCGGGC
>DASSJE010000415.1:0-18508 GCA_035691365.1 Terriglobia bacterium | reverse complement strand
AATAGTTCACCTGGCAATCTATACAGCGGGGTCAAGCGCATCCATCTGGATCCCGCCAGGGGTTTTGACGTTAAGCTGCGCCTGACACAGGTGATCCCGCCGGTGAAAGAGCCGGCTGACACTGCCTGGGTGAAACACATCAAGTTCCAAAGCAAACTACTCAGCAACTTCTGGGGGCATCCCGTCTATCTCGGCGCGGTAGTACTGCTCCCCAGGGGCTACAACTCGCATCCGAAAAGCGATTACCCTGTGATCTATGAACTGGGGCATTTTGGACTGGAGCCTCCGTTCAGATTCACAACCGTGGATGAACGGGTGACAGGAACCCAGGCGGAGTTTTTGCGTTCTTACAATATTGAAACCGGCTATCACTTTTACCAAGCTTGGAACTCTGACATCTTCCCTCGCATGATCGCGGTCACTTTCCAGCACCCTACGCCCTATTTTGATGACTCCTATGCAGTAAACTCCGCCAACAACGGCCCGTACGGTGACGCCATCATGACCGAGTTAATTCCGTATATCGAGACGCATTTTCGTATCATTCGCGAGCCTTATGCCCGCGTGCTGACGGGAGGATCGACGGGTGGGTGGGAATCGCTTGCACTCCAGATTTTTCATCCTGGGTTCTTTGGCGGCACATGGACACTCTATCCTGACCCCGTAGACTTCACACACGATCAGCTGATCAACATTTACAGCGACGACAATGCCTTCTTCGCACCCGGGAACCGATGGTTGCGGGCGGTCAGGCCTCTCAGTCGCGACGTAGACGGGCAGGTAACAACAACCGAGCAACAGGAAAGCCAGCTCGAAGACGTCCTGGGTAGCCACGGCCGCTCAGGTCAGCAACTCGAGGCCTGGGAAGCGGTGTACGGACCCGTCGGTGAGGACGGTTATCCGAAGCCGCTTTGGGACAAAAGCACAGGTAGTATCGACCACAGCGTGGCCGACTATATGGGCGAACACGACTATGATCTCACAGAATATCTTCGCCGAAACTGGGCAAGTATCGGCCCCGACCTGGTGGGCAAAATTCACATCGACGTGGGAGACATGGACAGCTATTATTTGAACCTCGCCTGCTACGACCTGGAGAAATTCCTGGAGAAGACCACCCACCCATATTACGCCGGGGAATTCAAGTACGGGCGTGCCGAAAAAGGTCATGGGTGGCAATCGACCACCCAGGAAAACATGGTCCGCAAGATGGCCGACCATATCTCAGCCGAAGCGCCCGCAGACGCTAACCTGAAGCAATGGCATTATAACTAGAGGCGTTTTAAAAATGACTTACCTGCGGATTGTCGTCCACCTAGCATGGAATATTCCACATACACCCGGGAACTTCCAGCAAAGACATCCAAACCCGCGGACCGGCATTTGCCCCTGTCAGCGTGTTCGTCGCAGACTCACCGGCGAGGGCCGCAGGGAACCAAAATGAGCTTTTGATGAGAATGTACTAGCAACCGTTCATCTTTAGAACGAGGGGGGCAGGGAATTGGCGTTTTTGCCTGTCTGTCCTGCAGTGAATAGGGCCGGCCGACAACAGGAGCGAAGATTCCGGTGAAAATCTGTTCAGCCGTTTTTGCGCTTTTCCTTCTACTGCCATCAGGAGCGGCCAACCTGCCGAACGTTGATCCAACGCCGTGGGAGGAAATCCTGCTGCAGTACGTCAACCATCAACATCTGGTCGATTACGCAAGGTTGAAGCAGCAGGATTGGAAGAAGCTTCGCGATTACGTCGCAAGCCTGAGTCGCCAGGGGTCGCAGCCGCTTTCACCGGATGCGAAGAAGGCGCTGCTCATCAACGCCTACAACGCCATGACAATGGAGTGGATTGTTGAGAACTACCCGGTGAAGAGCATCTGGAACACTTCCAGGCCCTTCAAGGCGCGCCGCTTTCGCCTGGCGGGAGAAGCCGTTTCACTGGATGAAATTGAGACGCGGCTTCGCGAGATGAGGGACCCCAGGATTCATGCCGCGCTGGTCTGCGCTTCACTCAGTTGCCCGCCGCTCAGGCGGGAAGCCTACACGGCCGCCAACATTGGCCAGCAACTGGATTCGAACGTCCGCGAGTGGCTGGCCATCACCGCCCTGAACCGTTTTGATTTGAAAAACCGCGTAGCAACCGTCAGCCCTATCTTCAAGTGGTATGACAAAGATTTCGAAGCCTATCCGGGCCAGCTTCGCGGATTCCTGATCAAATTCGCTCCGCCGGCGGCCACCGAAGAACTGAGGGAAGGCAATTTCGCCATCCGCTACGCCACGTATCATTGGGGGTTGAACGATCAGTCCGGGCGCGGCAAAGGCTACGCAACGTTCGACCTGGGCATCAACTGGCTGGAGAACTGGTTTCGTAATTGGTTCGAAAGCCTGGGGGGAAAATACAACGTCAACCCTTTCATTTTTGGCGGCATCTATGTGGGAGCCATTCCTTTTTTCATTCTGAGCGTCGGGTGGATCATCAGCAATCTGCGCAAGAAAAAACCAATCGTTCTGCCAGTACTGGTCGCTTCTTTCTTTTTCATCTCCGCCTATCTTTACCTGTTGATCGTTGGGCGCAACATTCCCTTGTGGGTTTACGCCATTATTGCTGCCATGGTTGCCTTCGGATTATATTCGACTGTCAGGAAAATCCGACGCGGGACTAGACTGGGCGGGAAAGTTTGAGGGAACTTCAGTGCCTAGCAGCCGCCGCTTCCCTGCTTCGGATCAAACTTCCACGACACAGGCAAAGCGGACAGCCGGGACCTTGCGAATCTCGTCCAGCAACTCTCTGGTAATAGGCTCGTCGATATTCACCAATCCAATCGCCTCACAGGACTGCTGGTTCCTGCCCAAAGCAAAACTCGCGATATTCACTTGACGTGCGCCCAGAATCGTCCCCACGCGCCCAATCACTCCGGGCACATCTTGATTGCGAATGAAGAGAAGGAACCCTTTCAGCGGCGCCTCAATATCAATATCGCTGATGCCGAGAACACGCAGACCACGCATTCCCACCATCCCCAGAACCGAAGGGGAATCCACCTCCGTTCGAAGCGCAATCCCCAGCGAGTTTGAATAGGCTGCACGCCGGGCACTTCTAACTTCGACCACCTCAATTCCCCGTTCCTGTGCTATGGTGGCAGCGTTGATCAGGTTGATCTCATGCAGCAGTGGCTTGCTGAGGACCCCTTTGAGCACGGCGTTCTTCACCAGGTGCGTATTCAGCTCAGCCAGCCCGCCGTCATAACTGATTTTCACTTCTTCCAGGCGCTCGCCGGCAATCTGTGCCACAAAGGCGCCGAGCTTTTCACCTAGCTGAATGTAAGGTTCAATTTTTTTGTATTCCTCCGGCGAGATCGCCGGCATATTCACCGCGTTTCGTGGCACTCCCAGCCGCAGGTAATCCCGGACCTGTTCAGCGATGCTGATGCCGACAATCTCCAGCGCTTCATCGGTTGAGCCGGCGATATGCGGGGTGGCAATCACGTTCGGGTGCGCCACCAGCCTGGAGTCAGTGGGCGGTTCCTTCTCAAACACATCGAGCGCGGCGCCGGCCACATGCCCGGTCTCAATGGCCTGCAAAAGGTCGTCCTCCTTTACGAGTTCTCCTCGCGCACAGTTGATAATGCGTACGCCAGGCCTGGTTTTGGCAAGAGTTTCAGCTCTGATCAGGTGATGAGTTTCCGGCGTGGCAGCTGTATGCAGGCTGATGAAGTCGCTCGTGGCGAGCACATCATCAAATTTCAGCAGTTTTACTCCCTGGTCCTGGGCAAGCCGCAGCGGCACGTAGGGATCGTAAGCGACGACCTCCATTTCGAATGTCCGCGCCAGCCGCGCCACTTCACTTCCTATTCGGCCCAGACCGATCAGTCCCAATGTCTTGCCGCGCAGTTCCGTGCCTGTCAATTTCTTCTTTTCCCAGGCGCCCCTTTTCATTGAGGCGTCTGCCTGGGGGATGCGCCGTGCCAGGGATATCAAAAGTCCCACAGCCTGTTCAGCAACACTATGAGCGCTGCCGCCCGGAGTATTCATAACCACGATGCCGCGCTTTGTTGCCGCATCAAGGTCCACGTTATCCACCCCCACACCTGCCCGCCCGATAGCGCGCAGGCATTCGGCATGCGAAAGCAAATCGGCAGTCACCTTGGTGGCACTCCGGACAACCAGCGCATCGGCATCCCTGATCTCTTCGGTCAGCGAGAGGTCTTTCCGCTTCGGCAAGAAGATCACATTCCACGAACTTTCCGATTGCAGCACTTCCAACGCTTTCGGTGAAACGTTATCCGCAACGAGGATTTTCATTCGGTTTGCCGCGCCAAAATCAGTTGAAACTCCGGGCCGGTTCCACCTCCCTCCGCCGCACTTGAGTTTTCCTTCAGTCGATGCAGCCGCTTCTACCCATGGGACCGCTCAAACTCCTTCATAAATGAGACGAGAGCCTCAACGCCTTCAATTGGCATTCCGTTGTAGATGGAAGCGCGTACACCTCCCACCTCGCGATAACCTTTCAGGGAAGTGAGCCCTTCCTTGCCGGCCTGCTTTAGGAACGCTTCCAGCGATTCAGGGGTGGGCAGATGAAAGGTGACGTTCATCGTGGAACGGTGCGCTTTGTCCACCAGTGGCTTGTAAAATTTCGATTGGTCCAATGTGTCGTAAAGAAGCTTGGCCTTTTGGTTGTTGCGCCGTTCGATCTCGCTGACGCCTCCCTGTTGTTTGATCCAGCCAAGGACTTCACGCGTAATGTAAATGTTGAATGAGCTCGGCGTGTTCACCAGGGATTGCCCCTTTTCCACCGTGGCATAGTTCAACAAGGGCGGGGTCATCGGAAGCGCGTGGCCCATGAGGTCCTTGCGAACAACGACGATAGCAGTGCCGCCAGGCCCAAGGTTTTTCTGCAGGCTCGCGTGCACGAGCCCAAACCTTGAATAGTCCATGACACGCGACAGGATTTCCGAAGTCGCGTCCCCGACCAGAGTCAACTCACCCGTTTCCGGAAACTTGTTCCAGCGTGTTCCGTAAGCCGTATTGTTCGTGGTGATGTGAAGATAAGATGTGTCCTTGGGAATGCGTTCGATGTCCACTTCGGGGATGCGCACGAAATTGGCGCTTCTGCCGCTCGCAACCGTCTCAATGGTGCCGTACAGAGCGGCATCTTTGATCGCCGTGGCCGAAAACACCCCGGTCTCCACATAGGCTGCGCGGTGTGCGGGCTTCAATCCAATCAGGTTCAAGGGAATAGCAGAAAACTGCATCCGCGCGCCGCCGTGCATGAAGAGGACGGCGTAGTTTTCAGGCAGCGAGACCAGTTCACGAAAAAGCGCGATAGCTTCTTCCACCACGGCCACAAACTCTTTGGAGCGATGACTGATTTCAATGATCGAAGCGCCGAGGCCTCCGTAATTCAAAAATTCCTGCTGCGCTCGAATCATCACAGCGTCGGGAAGCATGGCCGGCCCCGGAGCAAAATTGAAAATTCTTCCTCCCGGCCTCGCCGTCGAGGCTGCAGAAGCGTTTGCTTCATTGGGTGTGGACATTAGCAATCTCCTTTGATCGAACCGATATGAAATCGGCAACCCTGTCGGGTGGCCGGGTCAAAATTAAGACTTCATTGGATCAGACGCGGCACCGTCGTTCGAGAATCCGCATATGACCATCCTCGCTGCGGATTTGCTTCCTTATTCCATAAGATTCCGGTCGGGACACTCCCCGCCTGGACCATGACAGGCCGAAGAGTAATCACCATTGCCTGCGGGAAAAAGGTAATCTACGTCACCGCTTAGGGAAAGTCAACCGAGGCGGCCATTGGGAATTTGCAGGTTAATTCTGCGCTCTTGCGGATAAGCCCGCAGGACGGAACCCATCGAATCGCCGTAAACGAGCAAGCGCTTTGCAGTACGGCGCCTGTCAGTCCGAAGCGTCCTTGACGATGACGTCTTGATGTAGTGGCAGGCTGCTTGAAGAATCCCCTACCAGAATCCGATAGGTGCCCGCAGCCAGCGTCCAGCGATGCGCTGAGGTGTCGTAGTGTGAAAGCGACCGGGGGCTTATCGTGAGACGCACGTGGCTGGTCTCACCTGGTTTCAAATAGGTCCTGGCAAAACTGCACAACTGCCGCGGAGGCTCTCCGTTCCCGGATGGCTGGCTGACGTAGGCCTGGACCACTTCCGCACCGGCCCGATGCCCCGTGTTGGTGACATCAACGGAGCCGTGAATAACGCCCGGGGGGTTGCCCAAGCTTGCGGGCTCGATGACCAGATGGCTGAGCCTGAAGGTTGTGTACGAAAGCCCAAATCCGAAAGGAAACAGCGGCTTGTTGCCCGTGGCGTCGTACCACCGGTAACCAACGTTGAGCTTCTCGCTGTAGATGGACTTGCCGTTCACGCCCGGCCACTGCTGCCGCGTGCTGGTGGGAATCTTATCCGCCGTGCGCGGGAAAGTCAGGGGCAGTTTCCCCGCAGGATTGACATCCCCGAACAAAATGGCAGCAATCGCGTTGCCGTCTTCCTGGCCCGGATACCACGCTTCAATGACGCCACGCACCTGATCAATCCAGGGCATCAGGACAGGCCCTCCAGTGTTCAATACAACGATAGTTTTCGGGTTGGCTGCAGCAATGGTTTTGATAAGTTTGTCCTGGTTTCCCGGCAGTTCAAGGTTCGGCCGGTCATGGCCTTCGCCTTCGATAGTGCTCACGAACACAATGGCGACTAAGGCTGCTTTCGCCACATTAGACGCACCGGCAAGGTTGCTGCCGTCGGAGTAAGTTACTTTGATTGATGCACTTGCGCGCTTGCGGATACCCTCCAGCGGACTCACCACATATGGCGCGACCACGTGGGAACTGCCCCCGCCCTCTATCTCGGGCTTGGCGCCACCGTCCATACCAATGACGGCAATGGTCGAGACACCGGAGAGAGGAAGGATATTGCCTTCGTTCTTCAGCAGGACGGTTCCTTGTTCAGCTACCTTTCGGGAAAACGTGGCATGCTCGGGAGTTCGAACGTAGGAATCCCAATTGCCGGGCTGTGGCTTATCGAATAGACCGTCCTCGAACATCGTAACCAGGATCCGGCGGACGTGGCCATCCAGCGTTGCCATGCTCACTTTGCCGTTTTCAACGGCAGATTCAAGCGCCTGGCCATAATAGCGGCTGTCAGGCATTTCCTGGTCAAGCCCCGCGCTGGCGGAAGCTGCTGTGGAATGAGTGCCACCCCAGTCACTCATCACCCAGCCTTGAAAGCCCAATTGGGTTTTGAGCAGAGCATCCAGGACATGCGGGTTCTCGCAGGAATAGACGCCATTCGTTTTGATGTAGGCGCACATGACGGTGCCGACTCCGCTTGAAACCGCGGCCTGAAACGGAGGCAGATAAATCTCCTGTAGGGTCCTTTCATCCACCACGGAATTGATGTGAAACCGGTCGGTTTCCTGATGCATGGTCAAATACATATTGGCATCCGCGATAGGGCCCTGGCTCTGGATACCCTCAATCTCGGCTGCGGCCATCCGGCCGTTCAGATAGGGATCCTCGCCGTAGGTTTCAAATGTCCGTCCCCACTCCGGAACGCGGACCACATCAATAGTGGGGCCAAGCTCAACATTTGTCCCTTTCCCCCACTGCTCTTCCCCGAGAACCCGGCCAAACTCATTCAGCAAGGAAGGGTCCCAGGCGGAGGCTGCAGCAATAGGCGCTGGCAGCAGGGTTACGCCAGTGGCATCATTGCCCACACCCGCGCGTCCATCAGCGAGTTTGAGCGCGGGGATGTGTAACCGCGGGTTGGCTGGAACATACCCGACATATCCCTTGAAGGGATGCTCCTTCCTGTCAACGCCATGAACGAGCGCCACCTTATCCTTCAGCGTCATCGCGTGAAGGAGCAGGTCGGCCCTGCGCCCGGCGGAAAGCGATTTGTCCATCCACGGCTGGTGGCTTCTGTTTTGTGCCTGTCCCACCATCGCAGGCGCGAACGCCGTCACCAGTACAATCAACCCGTTGGTAATCCATTTACTGCAATACAGTCCGAGTCTCATAGCGTAACCATCCAACTCTGTTTTCTGATTAAGAACAACAAAAACGCTAGTCGAGCAAGCCCCCGAGGTCAAGGGAAATTCATTTGGTCGCCACAAGCCAGGCAAACACCCCTGCCTTCTGGTTCACGTCTGTGTCAATCCTAAATTCCGGCGATGCCTTTGGAACTCGAGGGCGTGTCCCGCGAGCCTAACCCAGCACGGGCACTGCGACATTCCGTACGGAGCGCGACTGGTCACTCAACAGGAAATGGATCACATTCGCAACTTCTTCGGTCGGGACCCATTTCGAAAAGTCTGCTTGAGGCATGGATTTGCGATTTGCCTCGGTATTCATGGTCCCGGGCAGGACACAGTGTGCGCGAATGTCATGCTTCGCAAGTTCCTGGGCAAGAATTTCAGTGAGTTGCAGGACCGCTCCTTTGGAGACGGCGTATGGAGCAATCCCGGCTCCTCCACCCTTCAAGATGGCCCCACTCGAAACCGTAACGATGCGGCCGAAATTCTGACGCACCATCGCAGGAACCACCGGCCGAAGCATCCGGACAACACTCATAAAGTTGAGGTCCAGCATATGGTTCCACGCCTGGTCGTCAACTTCAAAGCTTTTGCCCGCGGCAAAGCCTCCTGCTACACAGACCAGGAAATCCACGCGGCCGTGGAGTTCGAGAACCCTGGAAACAAAGTGGTCAATGTCTTTCGAACTTCTCAGGTCGGCCGGCTCTCCCATAAGCCGACCCCTCAGTTCTCGTGCATCTGCTTGTAGAGATTCCCAAGCTCTTTCTTCGAGGTATGGGATGGCAACAGATGCTCCATTCCTGAGCACATCCAGGGTAACCGCACGCCCCAAGGCGCCCGTTCCACCCGTGATAATAGCTACTCGATCCTTAAAATGCACCATTCACCTCCTTCATGCCTTATAATAAGAAAACCACGAACCATTCCTGGTCAACAGCTTTGGCTGAGCAAGGCTGTTGATGACATGGCTAAAAGCCTCTGAGTACTCTTCTGTGAAGAAATCACAGAGGGTCGTTGCAAGCTTACAATATGCGAATTCGACACAGGCTTATTATTTCTTTGACCATCAGTATTACGCTAGTGGCGTTTGTTTTCGCCTTTTTCCAGGTTCGCTCACAGAAAAATGCCCTTCGAAGCGACCTGGAAAAGAGTGCAGAGATTCTCGCAGAGAGCCTTGTCGACAACGTCGGACCACTGCTCCGCAACCAGTCCTGGGGACAATTGCAACAGCTTCTGGATCGGTTTGAAAACCGGGAAGCGCTCGATGGGGTTGCGGTCTACGACAAGAATGGGAGCAAGATCGCGGTTGCCAGCACGCTGCAAACGCAACTGGATGTTGCGCCTTCTGCAGTCCGTCAGGCGATTTTTCGGGACAGAGGAGTCAGCCAATTCTTCAAGCTGGACGGCGTGCCTATGGAGGTCTATGCATTGCCCATCCATGGGAATGGACAAGTGGATGGGGTGCTGGCGCTCTACCACAACGCCAGGTTCATTGAGGCCCAGTCGTTCCGCCTCTGGCGGGATACGTTCCTGCGACTGCTTGTAGAAACGTTCCTTATCGCCTTCATCTGCCTGCTGATTATCCGCATCAGCATTCTGGAGCCTGTCACGAAAACGGCGCAGTGGCTGCGCGCATTGAGGACCGGCAAGGGACTCCGATCGAATCCTCTTCCCTCCGGAGAAATCTTCCAGCCCATCGCGCATGAAGTCTCTCAACTGGCCAAGACGCTTGAAGTGGCGCGGACGGCCGCCGAAGAAGAAGCCCGGCTGCGTGAAGTGGGTGAAGCCATCTGGACAGCGGAACGCCTTCGGGTTCACGTGCGAAATCGCTTTCGCGACAAGCCGATTTTTGCAGTGTCAAACCGCGAGCCTTACATGCACGTCCGCCAGAACGGGGGAATCGAATGCCTGGTTCCTGCCAGCGGCCTGGTTACCTCTCTGGAGCCTATTCTGCGGGCTTGTGACGGAACCTGGGTGGCAAGCGGGGCGGGAAATGCAGACCGTGAAGTAGTCGACAGCAAAGACCGGCTGCGAGTGCCTCCTGATGACCCCCATTACACTTTGCGAAGGGTCTGGCTGAGCAAAGAAGAGGAACAAGGATTCTATCTCGGCTTCGCCAACGAAGGACTCTGGCCTCTCTGCCACATCGCGCACACTCGCCCGACTTTCCGTGAGGCAGACTGGAAACAATACAAGGCGGTTAACCAGAAATTTGCCAGGGCTGTGCTGGAAGAGATGGAGGGCACCCAGGAACCTGCGGTTCTTATCCACGATTACCATTTCGCCCTACTGCCGCGGATGGTGAAAGAGAAACGGCCGGACGCACGCGTCGCAATTTTCTGGCATATCCCCTGGCCGAACGCCGAAGCCTTCGGCATCTGCCCCTGGCAGCGTGAACTGCTGGACGGGCTGCTGGGCGCCGATCTCGCTGGCTTCCATATTCAGAACCACTGCAATAATTTCCTGGAAACAGTCGATAGGGCCCTGGAGTGCCGCATTGAATGGGACCGATTTGCCGTCAACCGCCGGGGGCATTTCACGCTGGTACGTCCATTTCCCGTGAGCGTCGCTTTTGATACTGAATCGGCGCGTGAGGTGGCCATGGCCAGCCTGCCCGAGGCTGAAGACCTGCTTAAAGAGCTGGGAGCGGAAGGGACGCTGCTGGGGTTGGGCGTGGACCGCATGGATTACACCAAGGGGATAGTGGAACGTTTCCGGGGCATCGAGCGGTTTCTCGAAAAATATCCCGCCTACCAGAACAAGTTCAGCTTCATTCAGATCGGCGCGCCGAGCCGGACGGACATCCAGCGGTACCGCAACCTGGTGGAAGAAATTGAATCGGAGGTCCAGCGTATCAACAACCGTTTCCAGAAGGGCGCCTGGAAACCGATCATCCTGCTCAAGCGGCATCACAGCCACAGGGAGATCTCGCGTTACTATAAAGCTGCCGATCTTTGCATGGTAACGTCGCTGCATGACGGCATGAACCTGGTGGCGAAAGAATTTGTGGCAAACCGCAACGACGGCCAGGGAGTTCTCATCCTGAGCCGTTTTGCGGGGGCCTGCCGCGAACTGCGCGACGCACTGATTGTCAATCCGTACGATACCGAGCAACTGGCAGAGGCCATCCGCTTTGCTTTGTCGATGGATCCCGAAGAGAAGCGGCTCCGGATGCAGCGCATGCGCCGCGTGGTCCGCGAGCACAACATCTATCGCTGGGCTGCAAGCCTGGTCCATGAACTTTCAGAAGTCCGGCTCGACAGACCAGAAACCTTGAAGGTCCGATAACCCAGACAGATCTTTTCACAGCGGAAGGCTTGTGAATCTTTCCGGCTGTAAAGCTGGTCCCAACCCATCGCTATGAAAAAAGCCAGACTCTTGCCCAGCCGTTCACCGCGTTCGCAATCCCCGAAGGGTCCGCCTGGGCCTCGCCAATCTCATAACTCTCAGAAACCGCAATACCTGTTTGACTGCTGGCCAAGAGTTCATATGCGTGCCCGAAAGGCCAGGCACATTGTAATTTTTCTTGATTTTGACGGTACTCTGGTGCGGCTGCGCCGGAATTCCAAGGAAGTTTTTCTGGCGGCGCCGGTGCGACGCGTGTTGGTCAAACTTGCGGGCCGTCCGAAGATTACGCTCTGCTTCATCAGCGGGCGGCAGCTCGCAGACCTGCAGCAGCGGGCGCGCGTGGAAGGCGCCATCTATTTTGGGCTGCACGGCTGGCAGCGCAACAACGGGCAGCCGCCCGATCTGCCGGGCACGCGCAAGCTTCGAAAGTTGATGGGGTGGGTCCAGAAACAGGTCCGCGATATGCCGGGAATCAGAGTGGAAGACAAGGGAATCTGCTTTGGAATCCACTACCGCAACGCCCGCAAACCGGCTGTGGATAAAGCCTGCGCACTCGTCAAGCAAGTGCTGGACCGATTGGGCCCAGACTACAAATTGCTATCAGGCAAGAAGATTTGGGAAATTTACCCGAAGGACATGGGAAGCAAAGGCCTTGCTGCAAAAGACCTGCTTCAGCAGATCCCGGGCCGCAAACTGGCGATCTTTGCCGGGGACGATACCACGGATGAAACAGCTTTTGCATTGCTGCGAAGTGGCATCACAATACGGGTCGGTAAATTCCGGCAAACTAAGGCGAACTTCTTTCTGCGCGGTCCGGCTGAAATCCTGAAGTTTCTTGTGAAGCTGGAGGAATCCCTGGCTTGACAACATCCCCGCAGCCTTTCCAATTTGCCACGGCATCCTACATGACGCGCATCTGCAACCGGCGGGTGATTGCTCCTGTAGTTGGACTTTTACATTGCCCGCTTCGATAGTTTGGCCGCCCTGTAATCTCGGCCGGGCTACTTCTTCAGTTCCGCTCTGGCTGAGCGCACAGCTTCCAGGAATTTGCGGGCGTTCGCTGTGATGACTTCCGTGTTGCCCTCTCGGAGGGCCTTGTTTGAAACGAGTTCTCCGCCTGCGGCCACCGCCGCGGCACCGGCCCGGATGTATTCAGGAGTTGTTTCGAGGGTGACACCGCCGGTGGGCACAAATTCAATCTGCGGCAGCGGCCCCCGAAGTGACCTCAGGTATTTTGGCCCGCCGACCGCAGCGCAGGGGAACACCTTCACAAGGTCTGCCCCGGCCTGCCAGGCCGTCACGATCTCTGTTGGAGTCAGGGCGCCGGGAATACAGGCTTTGCTGTAACGCCGCGAGGTCTCGATGACCTTGACATCGAGGGACGGGGTCACGATAAACTCCGCACCCGCCAGCAACGCCGCCCGGCACGTTTCCGTATCCAGCACCGTGCCTGCTCCCAGCAGCACGCTCTCACCAAATTGTTCCACCACCTGCTCCATCACCCGAAGCGCGTTCGGCACGCCCATGGTGATCTCCACCACCGGAACGCCTCCGGCGACAACTGCCTCCACCGCCTTGAAGGCGTCTTCCTGATTCGACACACGGACGATGGGAACAACTCCCACTTCCCGAAGCCGGTTTAAAACTTTTTCTCTGGACCAAGACATGGCTTAATCCTCTCATTCGAGATTAAAACTAGCGATATCACTCAAGGGCCGCCGGGAAGCACTGCCGCCCCATGGAGCCGGCAATCTCTCCCTCAGGCGTTCACGCCTAACGGGCCACGCGCAGGCTCGCGCCTTTCAGGAGCTTTTCCACTTCTTCCAGCGTCGCCCAGTTAAAGTCTCCCGGAATGGTCTGCTTCAACGAACTGAAGGCGTTCCCGTAACGCACGGCGGCATCGTAGGTGTTCTTCGCCAGATAGCCATAAATGAACCCTGCGCTGAAGGAGTCGCCTCCGCCGACGCGGTCCACAATCTCCAGGTCGTACTTGATGTCGTCATAAAACTTGCCGTCGGCGTAAGCAATGGCCGACCAGGTGTTTCGCCACACCAGGGGATTTTCGCGCAGGGTGATGGCCACGGCCTTGAATTTGAATTTCTCCTGCAGACGCTTTGCCACTCCCTTGTAGCTCTCCGCCGTGATCTCTTTGAATTCCTTGTCGTCCGCCGTTCCCGACGCTTTAATCTTGAAGACCACGCTGGTGTCCTCTTCTGTGGTGATGAGGACATCCACGAATTCCATCAGCGGCTCCTGCACCGCCTGTGCTTTGTCGGGTGACCAGAGCTTTCCGCGATAGTTCAGGTCATAGCTTACGGTGACGCCTGCCCGCTTGGCAGCCTCCAGCGCCTCGCGTGTGACGGCGGCCGCCGAATCGCTCAGGGCGGGAGTGATGCCACTGGTGTGAAACCACCTGGCGCCGGCAAATACTTTCTTCCAGTCCACCTCGCCGGGCTTGATGGTGGAGATGGCTGAATACTCGCGGTCGTAAAGAACGGAACTCGGCCGGGGCGATGCGCCAAATTCCACGAAATAGAGGCCAAGCCTTCCGCCTTCCTTCCAGACAATCTGCGAAGTGTCAACTCCGGCCTGCCGCACCCGGTTCTCCAACAGGCGCGCAAGAGCATTCTTCGGAAGGCAGGAAATCCAGGTGCTCGTCAGTCCCAGCCGGCTGACGCCGACAGCCACATTCAGTTCACCGCCGCCGACCTGGACATCGAGAGAAGTCGTCTGCTCCAGCCGCTGGAAGTGTGGGGGCGCAAGCCGGATCATGGCTTCGCCAAAAGTTACAACATCCGCCATAAAGATATCCTCCGCATTAAGTTCAAGCCAAACTGGTAAATATAAGGCTTTCCGGAGAAAAATTCAGCCACTTTTGTGGCGCCGGCCTCGATACGGTGCCCCGGGCCACTGAATAGCGCCCGCAATGGCCCGCATTTTGGCCGGACGATCGTCACCGCAGGCTGCGCTGCACGTCTCGTCCCAGTATACCCTGCGGGCCGCCTCTAACGTTGACTTAGGCTCATCCCCAAGGTTAGAGTAAACCTTTATCCGACTCGCGATTTTCCACTTCGTCGCAGCAACCTGCAATGGGGAAATAATGTGAAGGAAAGCCAGGTCTTAAGGACCATTATCGCTGCCCGCCGGCGTCGCATCGAGGAAGCGCGCGCCAGGGATCCCCTTCGCAATGTTCGCCAGGCGGCGGAAGCGAGGTCTGACTTCCGGGATTTTGCCGGGGCGCTTTCAGGCGAGGTGTTGAGCGTGATTGCAGAGCTCAAAAAAGCCTCGCCGTCGCGAGGGCTGCTACGGCCCGATTTTCGGCCTCCCGATATCGCGAAAGCCTACCAGCAGGCGGGGGCTTCGGCGCTTTCCGTGCTGACGGAAGAGGAGTTTTTCCAGGGATCGCTCGATCACCTGAAGGCCGTGCGCGGCGCAGTCCGCCTGCCCATCCTGCGGAAGGATTTTATCGTTGATGAATACCAGGTTTACGAATCGGCAGCCGCAGGCGCGGACGCCCTCCTGCTGATTGTCGCGGCGCTTGAGGACAGCGACTTAAAGATACTTCTCGCGCTTTCCGAGCGGCTGCATGTGGCCGCGCTGGTGGAAGTTCACGCAGCGGTTGAACTCGAGCGGGCCGTCGCCGCCGGCGCTCAAATCATCGGAGTGAACAATCGCGACCTGAGCACGCTCGAGGTCAGCCTGGAAACATCATTCCGGCTTCGCGAAAAAATTCCTTCGGAGTGCCTCACCGTCAGCGAGAGCGGAATCAGGAGCGGCGAGGATTTGGAAAGGCTTGCCAGGGCTGGATTCAACGCCGTGCTGGTCGGCGAGCACCTGATGCTGGCCAGCGATCCCGGAGAAGAATTGACACGGCTCCTCAGCAGCGCGTCAACTCTGAAAATGGCCGGGGCGTAACTCGATGCCGACCAGGATCAAAGTCTGCGGAATTACGCGCCTGGAAGATGCGTTGCTGGCCGCCGAACTGGGAGCTGACGCGCTGGGCTTCAATTTTTACAGGCCCTCGCCGCGCTATATTGCGCCGGAAGCGGCCCGCGCCATCATTCAGCGCCTGCCGCCTTTCGTGATGCCGGTGGGCGTCTTCGCGAATGAAAAGGACATGGATCGCATCGCCGCCATCGCTGAAGAGGCTGGCGTTGGCGGCATTCAACTCCACGGCCCGCAGTTCCCGGAAGTTGCCGCGCCGCCGGCTGGCTGCTTGTTGATCCGCGCCGTGGCTGTGGGAGAGGATTTCAAAGCAGAATCGCTGGCGGCATTGAAGGCGAACGCGTTTCTTCTGGATGCCTGTCATCCACAATTGATGGGCGGAACGGGAATGCAGTTTGACTGGAAACTCGCGCGCGACGCCGGCAGGTATGACGCCATCATCCTGGCCGGCGGATTGAATCCCGGCAATGTGGGACGCGCCATGAAGGAAGTTCGCCCTTACGCCGTCGATGTCGCAACCGGAGTTGAGTCCGCGCCGGGGAAAAAGGACCCTGCATTGCTTCGCGCGTTTTTCGCTGCTGTGCAGGAAGCGGACTGCAACCTCTGATTCACCCAAGTTGGAATGGAACTGACCCCAATGCCAGACGCGCAACAAACAACAACCGGGCCTGACGTTCGCGGGCGCTTCGGGAAATTCGGCGGGCGCTACGTGCCGGAAACTCTCATGCATCCCATCGAGGAGCTTGAGCGCGCCTATGAGGAAGCCCGGAACGACTCTGCGTTCCAGGCGGAATTTCAGCGGCTGCTGCGATACTACGCCGGGCGTCCCACGCCGCTCTACCACGCCGAACGGCTGACAAAGCATTTGGGTGGCGCGCAGATTTATCTGAAGCGCGAAGACCTGCTCCACACCGGCGCTCACAAAATCAATAACTGCATCGGCCAGGGACTGCTGGCAGTCCGTATGGGCAAGACGCGGCTGATTGCCGAAACCGGCGCCGGCCAGCACGGCGTGGCTACGGCCACGGTGGCGGCGCTGCTGGGCCTCGAATGCCGCGTTTACATGGGCGAAGAAGACATGGCCCGGCAGTCACCCAACGTCTTCCGCATGCGCCTGCTGGGCACGGAAGTGGCAGGCGTCAGCTCCGGCTCCAGGACTCTGAAGGATGCCATTAACGAGGGCATGCGCGACTGGGTTGCCAATATTGAAAACACTCACTACCTGATGGGTTCGGTGCTCGGGCCGCATCCCTATCCGATGATCGTTCGTGATTTCCAGCGCGTCATCGGACAGGAGGCGCGCCGGCAGATCGTCGAGCTCGCCGGACGGCTGCCCGACTGCCTCTTCGCCTGTGTGGGCGGCGGCAGCAATTCCATCGGCCTGTTCTATGACTTTATTCCCGATACCCAGGTCAAAATGGTCGGCGTCGAGGCCGGAGGGCGGTCGCTCAACCTGGGGGAGCACGCGGCGCGATTTTCCGGCGGCAAACCCGGAGTGCTGCACGGCACGTACACATATGTGTTGCAGGACGCGGACGGCATGATTTCGAAAACACACTCGGTCTCAGCCGGCCTCGACTATCCGGCCGTCGGGCCCGAACACGCGGCGCTCCACGAACAGGGACGGGTGGAATATACTTATGCCGGGGACAAGAAAGCTCTCGAGGCCGCGCGCCTGCTGGCCCGCACGGAAGGAATTATTCCCGCGCTCGAATCATCGCACGCGCTGGCTGAAGTGGTGAAGCGCGCACCCGGCGCTGGGAAGGATACGATTTTCGTGGTCAACCTTTCCGGCCGGGGCGATAAGGACCTGGGCATTTTCCAGTCCGCGGGAATTCTGTAGAGCCAACAGGGACCGCTTTCGTTCGATATGCCTACAATTTCGACAACCCGAATTCAGGAAAAATTCCGGCAGCTCACCGATGCCAATACGAAGGGCCTGGTGATTTTTCTGACTGCAGGCGACCCGTCCCTTGGCGCCACAAGCGAACTGCTCGAAGCCGTCGAACGCGGCGGCGCAGACATCATCGAGCTGGGAATTCCCTTCTCTGACCCGCTGGCGGACGGCCCCGTCATCCAGCGGGCGTCGGAACGCGCGCTCGCATGCGGGACATCGCTCCGGAAGGTGCTGCAACTGTTGCCGGAATGGAGAAAGCGGGTCCACGCGCCGCTGGTCCTCTTCAGCTATTACAATCCGATTCTGCAATACGGTCTGGAAGATTTTGCTCGCAACGCCAGCAAGGCCGGCGCGGACGGAGTGCTCGCCGTCGATCTGTCGCCTGAAGAGGCCGGCCCTTACCTTCAGGCCATGCGGAAGTGGAACCTGGATACCATTTTTCTTGGTGCGCCCACTTCAACCGATGAACGGCTGCTGCGGGTGGCGGATGCTTCCACAGGCTTTCTCTATCTGATTGCGCGTGCCGGTGTAACAGGCGAGCGCAGCCAGATGTCGCAAAGCACCCTGCCGCTGATCGAACGGGTCAGGAAAATGACCCGGCTGCCGCTTGCCGTCGGTTTCGGGCTGTCCAGCCCGGAGCAGGTCCGTTCCGTACAACAACTGGCGGACGCTGCAGTGGTGGGAAGCGCGGTGGTCCGGACCATCGAAGAACATTTCTCCAGCGAGGGCGCAGTAGCTATCGAACGCTACGTACGCTGGCTCAAACAAGGCACAGGGAGTTTACCCGCATGAGCGATTTGGACGACTGGCGCAAGAAAATCGACGACATCGACCAGCAACTGGTAAAACTGCTGAATGAGCGATCAAAATGCGCGGTGGAAATCGGGCACCTGAAGAAGAAGTTGAATATGCCTGCCTGGCAGCCGGAACGGGAAGCTCATATCCTGCGCAACATCGTGAAGTCGAACCCCGGCCCGCTTGATGACGCGGCAATCCGGCGCCTTTTTGAGCGCATCATTGATGAAGCAAGATCCCTGGAGCGCCACTCGATGGAGTCTTCGGTCGAAGCGGAAAAGGGCAAGGAGTAACGGCCATGGTCGTAGTGATGGAAGAAGGCGCTACGGAAGAACAGATCCAGCATGTGATCGACAGGTTGATGAAACTAGGTTTTGACGCCCACCGCTCCACGGGCGCGCGGCAGACCGTCATCGGGGCGGTCGGCGCGAAAATCGACTTCGACACCCGCGACATCGAGCTGATCGGCGGGGTTGATGAGGTCGT
>DASSJE010000414.1:0-6976 GCA_035691365.1 Terriglobia bacterium | reverse complement strand
AGGACGAGGTAAACCCGCGGCTACGTTGCAGCATACACATGGTTGTCAAGAGCCAGAAAACAACGGAACATGCCACGCTCGAGCGCATCTTTGGAACGTCGGGCTGGCTGGCCCGCCATCATCCCAGCTTCGAATACCGGCCCGGCCAGTTGGAAATGGCCGAAGCCATTGAATCCTCCCTCCAGAACGGCCAGCACCTGATTGTTGAGGCCGGTACGGGAACGGGAAAGACGCTGGCTTACCTGGTGCCGCTGATCCGCAGCGGGCAGCGGGTGGTCATCTCGACCGGGACCAAAAACCTGCAGGAGCAGCTCTATTACAAGGATATTCCATTCATCCAGAAGTTGTTTCCCAAGCTGCGCGCCACCCTGATGAAGGGCCGCCAGAACTACCTTTGCCGGCAGAAACTCTACGACATCGAAAGACAGCCGGTTCTGAACGGCCTGGAAGAGGTTGACCTCTATCAGCAGCTTCGCGAGTGGGAGCGCCGCACCGAGACCGGCGACCGCACGGAAGTGGCGGGACTCCGCGATTCGAGCGAGCTGTGGCAGCGCGTGGACGCGCGGCGCGAAACCTGCACGGGCCAGAAATGCCCGCAATTCGAGCGCTGCTTTATCACCTGGATGCACCAGCGCGCCGCCGAGTCTGATCTGATCATCGTGAACCATCATCTCTTCTTTGCCGACCTTGCCCTCAAGCAGTCGGATTACGCCAGCCTGCTTCCCGACTACACGGCCGTGGTTTTTGACGAAGCCCACGAGATCGAAGACGTTGCCACGCAGTATTTCGGCCAGAAGGTCTCGAACTACCAGATCGAAGAGCTGGCGCGCGACACCGAGGCCACGCTGAAAGCGAAGGCGATTGAAAGCGGCGAAGTGTTGAGCGCCGTCCGCGAGCTGCGGCGGCGCAGCGAGCTTTTCTTTGAGCTTTTCCCGGCCGGCGACGGGCGGACGAATTTCGATAACCGCGAAAGTTTTCTGGAGGTCCGCCGCGGCACCTACTCGGCCTTCGTGAATTCCCTGATCCGGCTGGAGACCGAACTGCTCGGCGTAAAGGACCGCCCGGAAGAGATCAACAACGTGGCGCGGCGGGCCGCGGAAATCCGCAAGGCGCTGGAAGTGATCATGGAGAGCCGCGACCGCAGCCTGGTTTACTGGTGGGAGCGGCGCGGCAGGGGAGTGTTCATCGAGGCCTCGCCCATCGACGTTTCGCCCATCCTGCGTGAACGCCTGTTCGGGAATGTGCGAACCGTCATCCTCACCTCCGCCACGCTGGCCGTGGGCGGAAAGTTTGATTTCCTCAAACGCCGCCTGGGTGTCGAGACGGCGCGCGAAAAGATCCTGGAATCGCATTTCGATTTTGCCCGCCAGGCGATCCTCTACACGCCGCTGCACCTTCCGGATCCGCGCCACGCGGAGTTCTCATCGCGCGCCGCCGGTGAAATTGTGAGCCTGCTGAAGGCCACCGAGGGCCGCGCCTTCGTGCTTTTCACCTCCTATCAGCAGATGCGGGCCGTTTATGAACTCGTCCGCCGGCGGCTGCGCTATCCGCTGATGATGCAGGGTTCCATGCCGCGCAACGCGCTGCTGGAAAAGTTCCGTTCCACCCCTCACGCCGTGCTTTTTGCCACCAGTTCGTTCTGGCAGGGCGTGGATGTGCAGGGCCAGCAGTTGAGCGCCGTCATCGTTGACCGCCTGCCGTTTTCTGTTCCTTCTGACCCGGTTGTGGCGGCCCGCATCCGGCAGATCAATGAGGAGGGCGGCAATGCGTTTGTCGAATATCAGATTCCCGAGGCCGTCATCGCTCTCAAGCAGGGTTTCGGCCGGCTGATCCGCAGCGAGACCGACCGCGGCGTGCTCGGCATCCTGGACCATCGCATCGTAAAGAAGCATTACGGCAAGATCTTTTTTGACAGCCTTCCGCCTTACCGCCGCGCCGGGCGGCTGGAAGAGGTCAGCGAGTTTATGCAAGAATGTTTGTAGGTCTTTTTAGAATGGCCGTGGACGGGTTCTGCGGGCCTGCCTTTGTGCCCTGATCAAGCGTGGCACGGCCGTCTCGGCCGTGATCATGGGCGGGACGCCCATGCCACGGGGTCATAGCCCAGACCGCCCTTTTTGCGGTCTGCGGGTTTTCTCACTAGACCAAGGCGGCAGGCCGCGGCAAAATCTCGCGCGACGTCATCCTGAGCGAAGCGAAGGATCTCTGTATTTGTTTTCAAACAATCAGAGGATATTTCGCGGAGTTTACCTGTAGCGGTAGCGCAGGCCGCCGTTTTTGCGGTCCGCGGGTTTCCACAACGCCGGAGGTTCCATGTTTGAGGTTTCGGTTGAATATTCCTTTGCCGCGGGCCACGCGCTGCGCGGTTACAAGGGAAAGTGCGAGAACGTTCACGGGCACAATTACAAGGTGCGGGTGACGGTGGAGGGCGAAAAGCTGAATTCCATCGGCCTGCTCATGGATTTCTCCGACCTGCGCGCGGCGCTGAAAGGATTAGTGGAGCGGTTTGACCATCATTTCCTGAACGAAGTTGAACCGTTCAGGGAAAGCAACCCCTCCGCCGAAAACCTGGCGTGCTACCTGGGGAATGAATTGCAAAGGAAAATCAAGGACCAGGGATTGAACGTGAATAACGTGACCGTGTGGGAAACCGATACCACTTCCGCCAGCTACCGGCCTCCCTCAGTCTTCTGAGTGGAGAACGCGGCGCGGCCCTGAAACAACAGCCTGATCAAACTAATGCGACCAGAAAGAAACCGTGGGATGCAGGCGCATGTTGTGCTCGTTCATGCAATCTCCCGGGCACAAATAGACGTCTTCGCACCATGGACAGCGCAGGAGAAGCTGCCTCTCACGGAGCGTGTTGCAGACGGAGCATCCTTCCAGCAGGTCAGCTACGACATGGCGTGAGACTTTCCGCCATGTCTCCATCACTGCCTGCTCTTCCTGCAGCTTGTGAAGTTCTTCTCTGCTCATCATGGCCAGCCTCCCCCTCCCTCACGCAGCCGTTACGTGCAAGCAGTGTTCCAATCTCTACAATAAACTCTGTTGATTCTTCCGGCAATAACTTCTTTTGATTCAACGACCGCTCTTTCTCAGGAAATTCCGCACTTTCCCGGCGCCGGAAAACTATTTCCGTTTCGTCACCTGGGTGGCCCCAAAATGTCACATATTGGTATCAGTTCTCTGGCCTAGGGGTCGTTCCGGAGAGGCCTCTCCCTCCGTCATTCCGGCCCCACATCGCAGGGGAAGGGCCTCGGCATGTGTTTTCAAGCGGATGCGGGGGGCTTCGCGGGTCCTGAACCGGGCACCTCTCAGGCGAAGCTCACCTTCACGTCCTGCCGGTCGTCTTCCGTGGCTTTGAAGAATTCCCGTTGCTGCAGGTTCATCAAGCCGGCCAGAATCATGTCGGGGAACTGCTGGATGCGAATGTTGTAGGTGTTGACGCTGTCGTTCAGGAACTCGCGCCGGTCGGCGATCCTCTCTTCGATCTCCGAAATGCGCGCCTGCAACTGCATAAAGTCGTTGTTGGCTTTCAGCTCGGGATAATTTTCCGCCACGGCAAACAGGGTTTTGAGCGCCCCGGTCATCATGTTGTCGGCCTGGGCTTTTTCCGGCGCCGAGCTGGCTTTCTGGTAG
Source organism: Terriglobia bacterium (assembly GCA_035691365.1). Taxonomy (GTDB): domain Bacteria; phylum Acidobacteriota; class Terriglobia; order UBA7540; family UBA7540; genus SCRD01. The sequence continues at coordinate 3,340 of DASSJE010000414.1, read as the reverse complement.
GCGCTGCGCGCTTCGGTCACCAGCTCAAAGGTTTTCTGCTCATACTGCATGTAGCCTTTGCAGGTATCGATCAACTTGGGCAGTTCGTCGTGCCGCTGCTTCAGCAGAACGTCAATGTTGGCCCAGGCCTTGTCGATATCATTTTTCAGCCGCACCAGGCTGTTGTAAATGCTGATCGTGTAGGCAACGATGGCAATCACGGCCAGCAGCAAAACCAGCAGAATCAGAATACTCAGTCCCATTGTCAGCCTCCTGATGGAGATTTACAGCAGGCCATGCCTGGCCATAAAAAGCGCCGCGCAGAAGACCGCCATGGACGCTCCGCCGATCACCATCATCGTCGAGCGCCAGCCCATGCCGGACTTCAATTCTTCCGCCGATCTTGAAGAAATAAGAAAAGTGCCGTTATGTTCGCCCTTGGTGATCAGGTTTCTGTCGTTGTCGTCCTCGGGCCGGGGATTCTCGACGCAGGTTCCGAGCACGTCGTATTCCTGGTCCGGCTCGATGCAAAGCTCCGTAAAGCGGTAGGAATTCGAGTAGTCGTAACTGGCGGCGGCGTACTCGAGCAGTTCGTCATCCGTCTTGCCGCCCACGGAATCATCCGACATGTTGTTCCACCTGCTCAAACCCAGCAATCCGACCAGGGAAAACCTCATCGGCGGGTCGCCCACAATCCGCCGCCCGCTGACCGGCACATCCAGCTCGGCTTGCTTCGGGTCCACGTGGATGCGGCCCGAGTCGTCGCTCAGGTAGAACCGCATGCCGTTCTGGTCCGTGCGATAGTGCTGCCAGCCGTTCCGCCGGTCGTAGCGGTCAATCTTAACTCGGAAGGCATAGCACGGAGTGCCGCTCACAGGGCTCGGAAACGGCGTGTCACCGCCCGCGTGGCCGTGCACCTGCGCGATGCCCATGGCAACGCTTCGGACGGGAATGATTGGAGTGTCGGCCACCATCAGGCTTTTGCGAAAAACGCGCAGCCCGCGAAAGAATAGCAGGAGCCCGAAGCCAAAGCCGATCACCAGGTAGACGTCAATGTTTCCTTGATGGGCCATCATAAAAAGGCCAGAAAATCGCCCCATCGTAGCTTGGAGGAGGGCAAAAGGCAAGCGAAATTGCCCGGCGGCGCAGGCCGGGGCTTCGCGTTTTCAGTGTGGTGCGCAAAACACTTTGGCCACTTATGGCGAAGCCCCTGGAGTGCGGCAGCAGGGCTGCCGCCAGGGGAGAAACAAAAGGCGGCAGGTGCCCCTGCCGCAGTCCAAGGCGGTAGCTGGCGCTACCGCGCTCCAAAAAAGGCGCTCTGAAGGGCAAAGGGATATATGACGCATCACACTAGCCGCAACCGCCGGCCCGAAAAGTCTAAGAAAATTTCCTGGGCCGGCATAAGGCTATCCCCTGAAACCCTTTCCATTTATGACGTGTTGGTTTTCCCGGCGTCCCGCGTTCTTCGGCCGCGACCGCACCCTGCACGCGCTTGCCCTGCCGCGCAATTGCCTGCGCAACCACGCACCGTTTTGCAGAAATTGCAGGCGTCAGACCCGCCGCTGCTGCTGTGGCGCTGCTGTCCCGGCGATTTATTCACTTAAAACCAGAGAGGCCAGCGCAGCGGCTGGCCTCACGGTGAATTTCTGATTGTTGTTGGTCTGGCTTAAGCCTCAACCTCCTCAATCTCGCTCACGTGGATCGTCGTGGTCTCCTCGTCCAGAGATCCAGTAACCTTTACGTTCTTCCCGTCAAATTCCTTGGCCTTGTCCTGATCGTCGAGTTGATAGGTCTTTCCGTCCTCGCCCTGGAGGGTGTATTTGCCTTCGCTGCTCATGATTTTCCCGGTGAACGACTGAGTCTCAGCTTCCTGGGCTGCAGGTTCTGTCGGCTCGTCTTGTTGCGCACTCAGTACAGCATTATGGCCCGCAGCTTGCACTTTTGCTGCCGGCACCGCCCATGCAATCACACCCAAGGCAACCAACATCACAAGCAAATTCAGCTTCTTCATCATCTTTCGATTTCCTCCTGCGCTTGCATCCTGTTCCTGGGCGTGACCCCACTCCGGCTCTGCCGGAAAATACGGACACGAGCGCTGCAAATTAGACGCAGATCTTGCCGCAAGGTTGATCTGAAATTTGCGTCAAATTTTCAATTAGGTAAAAGACCTGAATGGCTGCTATCCAAGGGATGAAGGCTATTCTTTGTGGCCTTTAATCAAGAAGATGCCCGCTGCCTGGCAGCCCGCCTGCACGGCGATGCCCGAGGCCGCCGGCCTGGTTTCTGATTGGACCCGGCCGGGGCTCGCGGCAATCATTGATTTGACTTACAGCGAAGCCGTTGGAGTGCGGCAGCAGGGCTGCCGCCTTTCGCGCGTCCGCTTGCTGCCGCCATTGAAGAAAGAAAAGGCGGCAGGTGGCCCTGCCGCAGTCCAGGGCGGTAGCTGGCGCTACCGCATCCCGGGAAGGGCGTTCTGAAAGGTGACAGGATTTGTGACGCATCACACTGGCGGCTATTTGTTTGTGGTTGTGAACTTGAAGACCGTAACCTGATGGAAAGTCTCTCCCGGTTTGAGCTCCGTGGTCGGGAAATTCGGGTGGTTCGGCGAATCGGGATAGTGCTGCGTTTCCAGGCAAAACGCCGACCGGAAGCCGTATCTTACGCCGCCCTTGCCGGGGACCGATCCATCCAGGAAGTTGGCGCTGTAAAATTGGATGCCCGGTTCCGTGGTATAGACTTCCAGCTCGCGGCCGGATTCAGGATCGTACACGCGCGCCGCCAGTTCCAGGCCGGAACCTTTGCGGTTTAGGATGTAGTTGATGTCGTACCCCTTCCCGATCTTCAATTGGGGATTATCCTCATTGATTCGCGCGCCAATCGATGTGGGCTTGCGGAAGTCAAACGGCGTGCCGTCAACCTTCATGATTTTTCCCGTGGGAATCTGCGTGGAATCCGCAGGCGTAATTTCGTCGGAATTAATCCACATCACCTGCTTCAGGACGTCTCCGTTTCCCTCGCCGGCCAGGTTGAAGTAAGAGTGATTGGTGAGGTTGATGACGGTATCTTTATCGGTGGTGGCGCTGTAGTCGATCTTGAGGCCGTTGTCTTTCGTCAGCGTATAGACGACCTTCGCGTGCAGGTTGCCGGGGTAACCTTCCTCGCCGTCTTTGCTCAGGTAGGTTAATTCCAGCGCGGGCTCATCCCCCGGAACCTCTTTGGCTGTCCAGACTTGCTTGTCAAAACCCTTGAGGCCGCCGTGCAGGCTGTTGGGGCCGTTGTTGACCGGCAGATGATAAACTTTGCCGTCCAGAGTGAACCTGGCGCCTCCAATCCGGTTGGCATAGCGGCCCACCAGAGCGCC
>DASSJE010000413.1:0-2118 GCA_035691365.1 Terriglobia bacterium | reverse complement strand
AGATTTCCCAGCCAGGCTGGGCGGCCGAACTCGAGAAGCCAGGACTGCGGTTCGTAAATTTCCAAAGCGCATCCGCGCGGCACGCCGTAGTAGGGGCTGTCGCCGGCTTCACGCTTTTTCAGCACGCGCCGCCAGCTTCTGGGAGGGTTCATCCAGACTACCCGGAAGTAATGGGAAAGCCGGCTCAGCACTTGATGCCGAGCCTGCCACTGTGGTCCCCATTGGTCGGAGACGAGCGCCAGAACTCCAATTTCGGGAAACAGCGGTGCTTCTGAATTAACCTGTGGCATGTGTCCTTATTCGTTCCTCACCGGGACCGCGACAAGCTCAGGCGTGGGCGCTGACTTCGTGCGCGCCCTCCAGATGGTCATAATTTCTTTCCAATACATCGCGGCGAGCCCGAGCGCGAACAGCGGCAGTACCGCTGCAATTTGAGCAAAAAACCAAGGCAAGCTGTGAACCGGCCAGAAGCGCTCCGTCAGGTAGCAGCCCAAGGTAAAGGGCAGCACCGCCAGCCCCGTTCGGCCCCAGGTTTGCCACAGATACCGGCGGATGGAAATCGCCACCAGACCGCAAACGAAGGGCGGCCACAGGAACAGCTCGACGAAGACGCTGGGGATGGTGGTACCCCAAGCCACGCCGTATATCCCAATCCGGCGCACCAGGAAGATGCTCAGGCTCAGATTGGCCGCCCCTTCAAGTATTCCCCAGAGCGCCACACGGCGATGTTTTTCCATGCCGTAAACAATGCCGCAGGCGGCCGCGCTCCCGGTGCTCACGATGAGTGAAATCAACAGAACTCGCAGCACCGTACCCGATGAATGCGCGTACTCGGCGCCCATCCACAAATTGATAAATGTTTCGCCGCGCAAGAATAGGGCGAGCTCAATGGGCAAGGAAACGACGAGAGCGGCGCGCGTGCCATGGATCAGCAGTTGCCGCATGCTCCGTTCACTGCCCTCTGCTTCAAAGGTGCTGGCTAAGGGTGTGAAGGTGGTGGTCATGGACCCCACCACCTGCCTTGCATAGCCGATTAGCGTTCCCCCGATCGCATAGAAGGTTACGGCCGTCGCGCTGACGAAGGCGCCCACGACGAGGTTATCGGTGTAATACACCAGCTGCAGCGCGACATTAATGACGAAGACATAAAAACTGTAGCCCCAGAGCTTGCGCAAGATTGCCCGACTTGGCGTCCCTAAGTGGATCCGGAGCTCGGAATAGCTGTGGAAACAGAGGTAAATTTGCAGGCAGCTGGCCACTATGGTCGTGGTAAGTTCCCACAGTGCCAGAGCCAGGATGCCGTGATGGTACTCGAGGAGCACCACGATCCCGGCGGCTCGCAAAAGGTTCTGGGTAATGGAGACAGTGCTGAGCAGCTCAAAGCGGTGCAGCGCCGCCAGGATTCCGCCAAAAACTCCGCTGCACAGAGTGATCGCCAAGCCAGCAGCCGTGGCCAGAATCGCCCAACGCGCGTCCCAGGCCAAGCTGGGAGGAACCTGGAACAAGCGAGTAAATACAGATGCGAATCCAATGCTGGTGAGCAGGATGGCAATGCTCAACCAGATGCGAATCCAGAGAGCGCCCGAGGCGGCCTCCGACGATTCGCCATGGTTGCCCTGGGTGGCCCCCTTCGAGACGAAACGGGTAACGGCCCCGCGCAGCCCGAGGTCCAGCAATCCCATGTACGAGTTCAGCGAAACTACCAGTACCCATACGCCATACGCTACGTTGCCCAGGTGATGGACAACGAAGGGCATCAGGAAAAATGCCACCACCATCCCCAAGACCAGGGCGACCCAGTTGGAGAAGATATTGCCGGCGATGCGTCGAATGCGTGGTCTCGTGGGCATTAGAAACGGAGTAAGTTCAGGACGGGCTCAGGTCGTACCAGGAGGATCAATTTAGTCGGCGACAGTCATCTGGGTAATCGCCGCTTCCTCTTCGATAACCTGCCTCTCGCCAGCCGCTCCCAGCCGCTGCAGCAACCCTGGGGCAGGTTGCCAGCCGGTGTCCTGACGTAGCCGTTCACAATCCGCGTTTAAATTGCGATAGACGGAGAGTAAACGGCGGCGGTTCAGGCTGGGTCCGCGGCCGAGCAGTTTCTTAGCTGCTTTGGCT
>DASSJE010000412.1:0-5041 GCA_035691365.1 Terriglobia bacterium | reverse complement strand
ATAGCAGCGGAGTGGACCCGTCCGGGCCGCGCGGCTTTGCCGTGGATGATCCGACCCAGACCACATAGACTTGCCCGTTCCGCCCGACTGCCATCTGCGGGCCGCGCACCGTGCCCACGGCCAGAGCGCTCCCCGGCTGGCTGTTCACACGGATGGGCTTTGAAAAAGCTTTCGCGCCCGGCGAGCGGCGGACGTATTCTATGTTGCCCTCGGAGGCGTCGCCCGTAAAATAGATCATGTTGAGTACGCCGCGTGAATCCAATGCCGTCTGCGGCTGGATGCCGCCGGCCGGAGTTCGCAGGAGCTTCACCTGGGGGATTTGGGGCGTACGCGCGGTTTCTGAATACACGACTGCAGTAGCTGTGACAAAGGCGATTACAAGGGTCCACAGGACATTCAGACGAGATGTCATGGGTAGGAACCTCCGGTCTGCTACTTCTTCCTGGGCGGCTGCGAAGGCCGCATCTCGATGCGGCTGGCAAGCGCCGTTTTCGGGAACTTGTAAAGGTCGACCACGGCCTTGGCGATGTCCTCGCCTGTCAGCTTCCACGAGGCGTCAGGTTTCGATCCTGGCGCGGCGGCGAATTCTGTGTCTACGCTGCCTGGCATGATGTAGCTTACGCGGATGCCGTCGTGCCGTATGTCCTGCATCATGGCTTCGCTAAACCCGTTCAGCCCGAACTTGGAAGCATTATAGGCGCTGCCACCCGCAAATGGGTTCACGCCCGCCAGGCTGGAGATGTTGAAAATGTATCCGCCGCCGCGCTTGCGCAGCAGCGGAATGGCTTCACGGCAGCAGTAAAACACTCCGGAGAGGTTCGTCTCAATAGTTTCGTCCCACTCCTCGGGCGTCAATTGGTCCACCGGCTTGAAATGGCCCAGGCCAGCGTTGTTAACAAGAATATCAATGCCGCCAAATTTTTCTGCCGCGCCCTGCACAACTTTCCGGCAGTCTTCGTAGCGTCGAACGTCTGCAGCAACGCCGTCCGCGTTGCTGTTGGAATGCTTCCCCAACGTCGCCAATGCTGCCTTCAGGTGTTCCGCATTGCGCCCGCAGATAAAAACCTTCGCACCTTCGGCCAGCATCCTGCGCGCGATGCTGAGCCCGATACCGCGCGTTCCGCCGGTCACGACCGCAACTTTGCCTCGAAGTTCCTCTGCCATCAATGCCTCCTGATTTCGTTTTATGATAGCACTCATGGGGGAGATTTTTGCCACACACCAGCCTGTCGGGCGCACCTTCCCCTTTCTTAATAAGGCGACGCTGCTGGCGGCGAAACCGCTACTGATATCGAGGAACCCGGGAATGGAAGAGGCGAAGGCGCCGAGCAGAAACGTTTGCCTGCGGGTGTCCGGCGTGGACGCTGAGAGCCGCCCTCGTTACCCGCAACTCTCGCAGACGAAGGGGACGGGGGTGCCCTTCGATTGACTGGCCTTGGCCATCTTCCCAGGCGAGGTAAGCACAAACACCATCTCAGTGCCTGACTGCAGAACGACATCCTTGTGATGCTTGGCAAGCGTGTGAATGAGGCCTGCAACCGCCCCAATGCCAGCACCGTAAAGCGCTCCAGTCCCACCTGCAGCCAAAGTACCTCCGGCAGCCCCGGCAGCAGCGCCGATGCCAGCTTCTTTGGCCGCCTGTTTTTTGCTCTTGCCCTTCCCCTCGATGGTGCCTTCGTTGCCATTCACCTTGACGGACGATCCGGCGTCATCAGTGAGTTGCCCGGTGAAGGTGTATTCGTGGCCGTTCTGCAGAACAATCGCGTCGGCCACCAGGCGCATCTCCGCCTTGCCCTTCACGCGCCCTGGCGGTTTGACAAAAGTGACATGGCCACGAAGCGTACTGCCTGCAGGCACCACTTCGATGCCTTCGGCGAATATGGGGTCCTCGACCTTTGCGGTGAAGGTATCGCCGGTACGGTCGGCAGAAGAACTCAGTGCGGAAATCAATTGGACGCTTACTCGGGTTCCAACCGGAAGTTCCGGCTTTGGCAAGTCGGATGCGCTCAGAAGCGCCGGTACTGCGAGGAGAGCCAGGATCAAACCCATCATCCTGCTTTTCATATTATTCATGTCTCCTCCTAGATAGCCGCCCGCGAACAAGAGAAGCCTTCTCTGTTAGATTACCAGACCGGCAGCGCTGTTGTCTGGCGATGTGGGCCCATGCGCCGAAATTTCGGGGGACCTATTTGACTCCCTTATCAATGGTTTCCTCCCCTTTACACGACTACATTTCAAATCTGGCCCAGCAACTTTTCTCAGGCCATTCCAAGGTATTCATAGAATGTTCGTTCGGCTTCATGCAGGCCGCTGGCGCCAGGGTAGTACTGATCTGGTGAGAATTGGCCGCCTGATCTTGCCTGGTAGTCCGTGGGAGCGGCGATGGGATTCATCCCAAGTTTTTTAAACAAGCCGATGGCCCGGGGCATGTGCGAGGCGGAAGTGACCAATAGAAAAGGCGTAGCACCTACAATCGGTTTGATGTATCGTGCCTCATCTTCTGTGTTGTGCGAGTATTCCTCGAGAGTAATGTCCTGCTTTTTGATACCCGTCGACAACGCGATTTGGTCCATCGTTTGGGCTGCTGCGGGCGGCCCTCCAGACAGTATTAGCTTGCACGATTGCACCTTTCGGCAAAGGATCATGCCCTGCACCAGGCGAGCAACGCCGTCCACTGAAATATGGCTGGCCATGTCAACGCGGGGATCAGGGGAGTAGGCGGTTCCCAGGACGACAATATAGGTGCTGCCCCCAGGGGCCCCTACAGCCTCTTGCAGTAGTGAAGCCGGCGCAATCGGATGAAAGCGTTGTTCGAGTGTTCTGAGAAGAACGTTGGATATCGGGGCGCAACCCAGCACCAGCAGCATGAGCGTGCCGACAGTGACGAAAACTCTACCGGCCTTCTGTCTGCGCGTGAACCATAAGAGGATCAGTCCGATTAGCAAAAGCTCACAGATGATGGAAACCGGGAAAAACAATCGGGAGACAATCTTGACCAGCATCTTCTATCTTCCTATCTGTTTAGCGCGCAAAGCTGAACCTGGAAAGCCCAGGGGCGGGAATTCTGATCGCAGCTCCTTTTTTATTCCCCCATACTATAATTTCGTTCCCTTCCGTCTCGATGGTTCGAATTTCGGCAAGCTCGCCCGGTAATTGCGCCAGGAATGCCAGATAGCGAACCGTCTTGCGACCGCGCGCAGGAACACTGGCGTAGGTGGGGACCCCATAGAGTGTTCCCATGCTGGCGTTCTCATGCCGAGTGACGGGAAGGGCAGTGGTGCCGAATTCCAGGCCTCGCGTTTCCGTCCGCTGCCTCCACGGAGGCCCTTCCAAGGCGCGGTTTTCTTCCCACACAGCGACCCAGGGAAAGTCGTTCCGATTAAAACAGTATCCAATCAGGAGTCGATGCCGGAGATTGACCGCTGCCACGTATCCCAAATTGCTTCGCGGATCCAGCAGAACACCCGCAACAATTCCTGTGCCGGCGCGCAGCAGTGTTCGCCGCAGGTCAACACTTCCTCCTTTCAAGCCGGGGGCCAAAGGCCAGCGGAAGCTGCGATTCGTCGCCAGAAGGGAAGTATTTCCTTTGTAGGGATGCGGAAATGTCATGCCCTTTGTCCCAGGCAGGGCCACCCGGCTGTCGCGTGCGGAAATGAAAGGCGGCCCCAAGGTGACATGCTGGACCCAATGGAAGAAATGGTCTTTCCTGTTTTCATTGGTGACGGTCTCGGCAATATATACAGCCTGCGCGCCTCTACATATTTGCAAAGTGCGGCTGAAAGAAAGACCTGCTGCCGGCAGATGCGTGGACAGGGTGAGGGAGACCTTTCGCCGGTCTGTCCGGGAATCGGTTTTCCACCATTTCACCATGGGGGCTTCGCCGTGCTGCGAGAGACCCTGGCTGATTTCAGCCTGGGTGGGAGGGCCAAAGTAATCCAGGCAGATGTTGTGTCCGGAAATCCCCGACAGCAGTTTCCCTTCGAGCAGCGAGCCGTACATCCGCGCGTGCACGTTCTCCCGGTAATGATAGGGTTCCATGGTTTTCCACGGCGGGACCCAGAGTGGGTTGAGATGAGAAAAGGGAGAAGCGTCAACAAATCTGAATTCAGCGATGTGACCCCCGCCAGTGAGGGTGACCAACTGCACGGAATCGTTTTTTAGAAGATGCGCCTTCCGGCCGCGCCAGACGACCGGCACGCAACTCAGGCTGGAATTCTCCGCCATGCACATACCCCTTGATTGTCATGCACGCTCAGGGCCGGTCCTCAAAACTGGTGTTAAAGCCCGTTGAACTTTGAACACGGACCTACGCCTGGACCAAACGGAGGCAAGCCAGCTTTTGCCCGGTGTGGCGCCCGCGCTTACTCCGGCTCCTCGAACATGCGCTGTTCCGGGACGACTACGACAATGCCCTCATCCGTCACATGGTATCGCTTGCGGTCTTCTTCCAGGTCGTAACCGATTTCCGTGTGCTCCGGCAGATCGATATGCCGGTCAATAATCGCCCGGCGGATGCGGGAATACCTTCCGATATTGACGTGGGAAAATAGGATGGAGCCTTCAATGTCCGTATAGCTGTTGACGCGAACGTTCGGTGAAATGATGGAGCGCGTCACGCGGCCCCCGGAAATAATAGAACCGGAAGAAACCATGGAGTCCACTGCAATACCCATTCGACGGCCTTCCTGGGCAAAGACGAACTTAGCGGGCGGGTATTGCCGCTGATAGGTCCGGACAGGCCAGCTGGAATCGTACAGGTTAAAGACCGGCGAGATGGCAACCAGGTCCATATTCGCCTCATAGTAGGCTCCCAGAGTCCCGATGTCCCGCCAGTACTGTGCCTCTTTCTTGTTCTCGTCCACAAAGTCGTATGCGTAGATGTTGCCCCGCTCCAGCAGTTTGGGAATGATGTCCTTGCCGAAATCGTGGTTGGAGTTGGGATCTTCAGCATCGTCAATCGTGCACTTGAGCAGGACGTCCCGATTGAAGCAGTAGATGCCCATGGACGCATAGCACTTATCCGGGTGGTGAGGCGATGGTT
>DASSJE010000411.1:0-6874 GCA_035691365.1 Terriglobia bacterium | reverse complement strand
GATACTGAACGCTGAAAAGCGGCAATGCCCGGTGCCTCATTCCCTCCAGCGTATTGTCATTCAAATTGCGGTGCGTCAGGATCACTTCGCTGTCCTTGAGCGAGTCGGGGTCCACAGCAAACCCATGGTTATGCGCCGTAATTTCAACTTTATGGGTATCGAGATTCATCACTGGATGGTTGCCGCCGTGGTGCCCGAACTTCAACTTGTACGTCTTGCCCCCCAGAGCAAGACCTGTCAACTGATGCCCCAGACAGATGCCGAAGATAGGAGTTTTCCCAATCAGATTGCGGATGTTTCGCACCGCATAATCGACAGGCTCGGGATCACCCGGACCGTTGGAAAGAAACACTCCATCCGGCTTCAGCGCCAGGACATCCTCTGCTGAAGTAGTGGCCGGAACCACCGTGACCTTGCAACCAGCATCTACCAGCCGCCGCAGAATGTTGTGCTTGATTCCAAAATCATAAGCCACGACATGGTTGCGAGGTGGGACTTCCGCAGGAACCTCCCCCTTGTAGATGTCTGCCGAAGGTTCACTCCAGTCGTACAAGGCAGACGTTGTCACCCGGCTCGCCAGGTCCAGTCCGATCATACTGGGCGAGGCCTTCACCTTACGCAGCAGGCTTTGCTCATCAAAATCTACGGTAGACAACGCGGCACGCATACTGCCGTGGGTACGCAGGTGCCTGACGAGGGCGCGCGTATCAATATCGGAAATCACCGGCATGCCGAAATCCGCCAGGAACGCTGATACTGATTCCACCGACCGCCAGTTGCTGGCAAGCTCGGCCAGTTCGCGAACCACCAATGCTTCCGCAAAGGGGGCTGATGCCTCAGAATCCAGCGGATTCGTGCCGTAGTTTCCAATGTGAGGATAAGTGAGGCATACAATCTGCCCTGCGTAGGAAGGGTCTGTCAGGATTTCCTGATAACCGGATAGGGAGGTATTGAAGACCACTTCGCCAAAACGTTCGCCGGAGGCACCATATCCCCGCCCGCGAAAGATCCTTCCATCCTCTAATGCAAGAATAGCCTGCATTCCTTCTCCGTCCGGAACCTGCCGTGTCCATCTGGCGCGTTACTACTCAACTCGCTCCCGGCGTCCGGCTAATGAATTTCAAATGTGGGTAAAAACAATCCCGGGTGATGAATCCAGATTGGCGAAGACCCTTCTTAACCTGACCGCACGGACCGCTGCCTCATCGATCGACCCCATATCGCTGGGAGGCTAATAAGTGTGAACAGTCCATTCGCAAATATACTTCCGAGCAACGGCTCCCCATGCACGGCTGTCATTTGAAAAATCCCGTTGGTCTCCCAGAACGTAGTCGCGGCCTTTAAGCAACCTTCTGCGCCCGCCGGGATAAGCCATGGGCGCGTTCATCCCACTGTTGTCTCGTCTCAAGGTCATGTGCATTGCTTCGTAACCTGAAATTATACACCATAAATTTTGGGGCGGAATCCATTGATCGCTCAACTCATAGACGCATGGCCTGCGACGGTGATGATAGAATACCGCTTTCAACAGTTCCACTCGCATGCGCCATACCTACGCCCTTATCATCCCCGCCCTGAATGAAGCCGAATCCATTGGAATTCTTCTGGGCAGCATACCTCCCGGCTTGTTTTCCCAGATCATCGTAGTGGATAACGGAAGTCAGGACCGCACAGCCGAGTGCGCGGCAGAGGCCCGGACGGAAGTCATCCAAGAACCGCGGCGCGGCTACGGGCAAGCGTGTTTGAGCGGGCTCCGGCAAGTCAAGCCCTGGATAACAGCAATTGCTTTCATGGACGCCGACCTTTCCGACAACCCCGAAGACCTCGCACAGATGGTCCGGCACTTTGACCAAGGCCAGTGGGACATGATGCTCGGTTCGCGTGTGCTGGGCAATCCGGAACCTGGCTCGCTTACTGCACTCCAGCGCTTTGGCAACTGGCTTTCGACGCACCTGATCGCCATGGCGTGGCACGTCCAATTCACAGATCTCGGGCCCATGCGAATTATCGAGCGCGACTCTCTGGCTCGGTTGAACATGCGCGACCGCACGTTTGGATGGACCGTGGAAATGCAAGCCCGCGCCGCCCAACTCGGCCTCAGAGTGTCCGAGTTTCCAGTGCGCTACGGCAGGCGCATGCACGGAAAGTCGAAGGTTTCCGGGACTGTCTTCGGCAGCCTTCGCGCGGGCATAAAAATCCTCTGGACCATCCTGCGCTGCTGCCTCCTGCCGCTCCGGGCAACAATGCCGGGGCTCTGAGATGTTTTAGCTGGTTCTGGATAACCAATGGAGTGCAAGCCGGCACATTTCGCCGGCGAAAAAACTTTACCATTGATTTTCCTGCTGCAATACGATAACAAATCCAGCTGCACCTTGTCGTCCGGGACGGAGTGCGTGGCAACAATAAAAAATGAAAAAACTCTCCACGATCCAAATCCTTGCTCTTCTCGGGGCGGCATGGATCTCCATTGCGATGCCTGTTCACGCTCAGAACCCAACCCATAACACTCCATCCGATCCGACTCCAATCACCGAGCAAGGATCTCAAGGCGCGTCGGAGCCTTTCTGGACGCAGCATGGCAGGCTTACTTTCGGTTATCAATTGGGATTTGGTCTTGAGAACGACATCCCACACGACATCTCGCACATCAACTTTGTTTTTATCGCACCCCAGATCGGCTTCATTGCCTGGGACTCTCCGCATTCCCGGCTTCCACTGAAGCGCTTCGAGTTGATCAGCCAGCAGATGCTGGGCGGCTCCCCTCATCCCGGCGGAAGCCTCTTCGGGACTTCCCTGGTGATGCGCTTCGGATTCACTCCAATTGGCCGTGTGGTTCCTTACTTTGACGCAGGCTCGGGACCAGTTCACACCACAATTGACAATAATGCGGCCGAAATTACAGGCCACACCCAGTTCCTCTCACAGGGTGGAGCCGGAATACAATACTTTATCCGGCCGCAGCGCGCGCTGGTATTGGAGTATCACTACTTCCACATGTCGAACGCCGGACTTCAGGAGCCGAATCATGGTTTTAATGGAAGCATGGTCACTGTTGGATTTCGCTGGCTCAGGCGGCCACGCCCCAGCGCGGTGGGATCACTCCAGCGCGGCAAGTTCCATCTACCTCACTTTTGGTAAGTAAAAACTCGAGTAGGTCCACTCGGGAAAATCTTGCTGGAATCGCAGCGCCTTGCATTTGTCTTTTTCCAGCAAGAAAATAGCATTGAAAGTAATCCATTGGGCGCATTCTTAAGGATTTAACCGAAGACGTCTTTGACTTTTTCAGACGGGGCGTGCTCCACAGGCTTGTTTTCCACTTCCACCGACGGCGCCAGGGACTCCAGCATCCGGCGCTGTTCACCCGACAAGCTGTGGGGAATCACGACGTCAACCAGAACATAAAGGTGGCCCCGCCCGCGCCCATTTAATACAGGCATCCCGTGACCGCGCAAACGAAACACGGCGCCGGGCTGCGTCCCCCCTGGGATTTTCATCTTCTGCGTGCCACGCAGCGTGGGCACTTTGAGGTCGGTCCCCAATGCCGCCTGGGTAATGGAGAGAGGAATCCTCACGTAGAGATCCTCACCGCGACGCTCAAAATAGGCATGCGGCCGCACCCGCAACACCACGTAAAGATCGCCCGGAGGACCTCCGTGACGGCCGGCCTCGCCCTCGCCGGAAATGCGCAGCCGGGTGCCGTCATCCACGCCTGCCGGAATTTTAATCCCCAGGACTTTCTCGCGCCGCGCGCGTCCCTCACCATGGCAGTCAGGGCAAGGATCTCGATTCACCTGGCCCGTGCCGCCGCATTGCGGGCAGGTCCTGGAAACGGTGAAGAAGCCCTGCGAATAACGCACCTGGCCCCGCCCGCCGCAGGCAGGACAGCCCGCCATTTGCGAGCCATTCTTTGACCCGGACCCATGGCAGCTTGTACAGGTCTCGCTGCGAGGAATTTTTATCTTGGTATCGAGCCCGGAAGCGGCCTCTTCAAAGGCGATCTCGAGTTCATAACGAAGATCGGCCCCTCGCTCCGCGCGAACGCGCCGGCCGCGTCCACGTCCAAAAAGATCTTCCAGGTCGAAGAAACTGCCAAACAAGTCTTCGAAACCAGAGAATATGGTGGACGAAAAGTCGGGCGCTGCACCTCCCGCGCCGCCCACCGCAGCAAAGCCAAAACGGTCGTACGCAGCCCGCTTGTCGGAATCGGCAAGCACGCTGTAGGCTTCTGTAATCTCCTTGAAACGCTCTTCCGACTCTTCTTTATTGTCAGGATTGCGATCAGGGTGGTGCTGAAGAGCCAACCGGCGATAGGCGCTCTTGATCTCCTGGTCTGTCGCCCCGCGGCTCACGCCCAGCACTTCGTAATAATCCCGTTTCTGGTTCACTCAACCTTCCCCTTAATCAGAAACCATTCTCTTCGGCACATTCCCTTTGGGGCCACGCGCCAATCATTTTGCCGCGGTCGCTTGTCACTCGCCTGTAGCATCCACCGGCCCGCTTCCAGGCGTGTCTTTCGCCGGCGGCGATGCCTTCCCTTCCGGATTCACTGCGACCTTCACAATGGCTGGTCTCAGGAGGCGATGCTTCAGCTTGTAACCCCGCTGAAGTTCCTCGACCACGACGTGGTCTTCGAACTTGTCTGTTTCAACCGTTTCAACGGCCTGGTGGACATGCGGATCAAAAATTTTCCCTTCACTTTCGACCGGGGCCAGCCCGGCCCGCTTCAAAACTTCCAGCAATTCGTGGTGGATTAACTCCATCCCCGTATAGTACTTTTCAGGGACGCTGGCCTCGCGATGCTTCAGGCCCCGTTCCAGGGCATCCAGCGTGGGAAGCAAGGCCCGGATCAAGCCCATGGTTGCATGCTGAAGGAAATCTTCCTTCTCACGTTCAACGCGCTTGCGGATGT
The DNA here is from genome assembly GCA_035691365.1 of Terriglobia bacterium. Taxonomy (GTDB): domain Bacteria; phylum Acidobacteriota; class Terriglobia; order UBA7540; family UBA7540; genus SCRD01. The sequence continues at coordinate 1,965 of DASSJE010000411.1, read as the reverse complement.
TCTCCAGCTCAGCTTGTTTGCGGACCAGGCGGTCAAAAAGTTCCTTCTTTTCCTCTAACAACTGCCGGTAAGCCACCGGAAGGTTGAGGGGAAGGCCTGCTTCGGGTTCCACCTCCGGCTTGCCGGACCTGTCGGCCGTCGCGCCGGCGGTGCTATCGAGCTCTTCGTTCAGGTTCTTCTCGTCTGTCATAGCTTGGCTATTTTATCCTGTCTCAAATTACAGTGAAACCCCCGATTCCCATGGGCTCACTGTCAGCTTGTTTGGGAGAACGCAGCAGAGAATCTTCAATTCACACTCAACAAGCGATTACAAAGGTGGGCGACATAATCAACAGTTGTCACAGCACAGTCGTATTCCATCCGAGTAGGACCGACCACTCCCAGAGCCCCCACAATCCTGGACCCGTACCTGAGAGGCGCTATCACCAGAGCGCAATGACGCATCTCATCGGCAGGGTTTTCTTTCCCAATCACGACCTGCACGCCCGTGCTTGAAGAGTGCAGGAACGATCCCAAAATATCAATCAGTTTGGTCCTTTCTTCAAATGCCAGCAGCAACTGCCGGATATTGCGGACATCTTCAAACTCGGGCCGATTGAGGATCCTCGCAGTCCCCTCGACAAACAGAGGTGCAAGTTCGTCGTGGCCCAGCGCCCCTTCCATCAAAAGTCTGCCTACGCTTTTCAAAAGATGATCGAAAAGCTCTTTGGCTTCCTCGATCTTCTTGAAAATCTCCAGCCGAATGGTCCTCAACGACCAACCCTGGAACTCCGTATTCAGATAGGCCGCGCTGTGGTCCAGGTCTTCCTGGCTGATGTCCTCATCCAGCCGCAGCACCTTGTTTTCAACCAGGTTGGGCTTTGAAACAATCACCACCAGCACACGCAGGTCGGGCAATTTGATGAACTTGATATGTTCCAGCAACTTCTCTTCGAGTGCCGGTCCCATCACCAGCCCCACATTGCTTGAAACCTCCGCCAGCACATGCGAGGCCCGGGCCATCAGTTGTTCGTTAGGCACATCGTCTACATTGAGGCTTTCCTCGATAAATTTTGCCAGCGCCGGCGTCAGGCGCGCCAGTTGCATCAGCCGGTCAACATAATACCGGTAGGCCTTGTCCGTCGGGACCCGGCCAGCCGACGTGTGCGGCTGTTCCAGAAAGCCTTCGCTTTCAAGCTGCGCCATCACACCCCGGACCGTGGCCGAACTCAGCGACTCCCCGGTTTCGCTGGCCACAGCTTTTGACCCTACCGGCAACCCGTTTGCGATGTAGCGGCGCACAATTGCCGATAAAACTTCGGATTGCCTTTTTTCGAGGTTCGGTTCAGATCGCATTGCTCGATTGCTGGAGCAGGTAAAAGCATCCCTGTCCGCGTTAACCCTACCTTATACTAGTCGGCAGGTTATATCGTGTCAATAATTTGCAGCATTGATCTCGACGCGTGTCTCACTTACAAGCAAGTCAACGCCGGGCATCCACCCCAGAAGCATCTCCGCCCTTTCAGGCTCGCCCCTGGCCCCAAACCGGACGTTCCGGATCGATTCTTGCCTACCAACGCTTTCTCCGGCACGGTCAAGTTCGTTTTCGAGTTCGTTTTTTTCACGGTCTGATTCTAAAGGACTTCTCGGGTTCATTTTGGGGTTCGTTTTTGGGTTCGTTTTTCGCGAGATGCGATTCTAAAGGACTTCTTGGGTTCGTTTTTGGGTTCGTTTCGGCTAACATGTGTAGCCTTTGCCCTTGTTTTCAACAACTTCTTGGGTTCGTTTCCTCAAATAAGATATCTTTTTTTATTTTTCAGCCCCGAAGCGGCCAAAATCGTTCCTTTTTTTATCACATTTCTCGTCGTCCGCGCCGCCGGACCTGCGTGATGTTCATACCCGAACCGAAGTTCCCCTTCCCCCGCCCTGACTGCCCGGTGAGGCAGGATCTTTAGACTAGCATACTAGCTCACGTTTGTCAAGTGT
>DASSJE010000410.1:0-4895 GCA_035691365.1 Terriglobia bacterium | reverse complement strand
AGGTTTTTGGCCAACCTTTTCGGGGCCGGGAATGAAGAGATGGTGCGGTATGCATTGCGCAAGCAGAAAGCGGTGCGTTGGTACCGGCGTGCGCTCACAGTGGGCGATGTGACTATGGACCTTGCCGAGCGCATGCTGCGGGAGGCGGACAGCTCGCGCGAGGAGGCAGAAGCCATTTATCAATTGACTTCGCTTTGCACTTTTGAGGACCGCTTTGTGATTCCGCCCATGCACCGTGAAGAAGCGCTCCAGATGCTCGAAGATCCTCTGGTGAATAAACAGAGTTCTGGCTTCGGATTCGTCGCCGCACCCAGGAGGGGGTTGTAATGCAGGCTGTAACCAGCACGACCAGTTTAGCCATTCTGAAAAAGTTCGCTGAAATTCTCAGCTACCCTGGTGAGGGCCACACCACGCTTATCGAAGCCTGCAGGAATGCCACATCAGAAATCGATCCCGAGGGTGCGCGGTACCTGAGCGAATTCAGCACTCGCATTCGTGGTCTGACACTAGAAGAGGTGCAGGAACTTTACGTCCAAACTTTTGACCTCAATCCCGTTTGCGCGCTTGAAGTCGGCTGGCAGCTTTACGGGGACAACTACGACCGGGGAAATTTCCTGGTAAAAATGCGCCAGGAACTCGAACGCCACGACGTAAGGGAAAACCGGGAGCTACCCGACCACCTTTCGAATGTGCTCCCCCTGTTGGCGCAGATGGAACTCGGCGAGGCCATGAAATTTGCCGCTGCCAGCACGGTTCCGGCGCTGAAGAAAATGCTGGCGGCTATCGAAGGAAAACAAAGTCCGTATGAGAGTGTGCTCAGAGCGCTCAGCCGCGTATTTGAATCCACTCTAAGCGGATCGCCACCGGAGATCAACCATGATTAGTCAATATCTGGAACCCTCACTGTTTGGAATCTTGCCTTACGCGGTGTTTCTCAATTTTTTTATCTTCACTATCCATCGCTATAGGTCCGAGACCTTCACTTATTCGAGCCTCTCATCGCAGTTTCTGGAAAACCACAAACATTTCTGGGGACTCGCACCGTTTCACTTTGGCATCATCGTGGTCCTTGCAGGGCATCTTGTGGCTTTTCTGGTCCCTGGTGAAATCCTGCTGTGGAACAGCCGGCCGCTGCGCCTGTACACTCTGGAGACTACAGGCCTCAGTTTTGCCCTGCTCGCGATTGTTGGCTTGCTGGGAGCCATGCGGAGACGGTTGACCGATTCCAAGGTTCTCAGCGTCACCACGGGTGCAGACTGGCTGATCGATACCCTCCTTTTGTTCCAGCTCGTGAGCGGTGTTTATATTGCGGTGTTTCACCCCTGGGGTTCTTCGTGGTTCGCGGCTTCAATGGCGCCCTACTTGTGGTCGCTTGTAAGCTTCAACCCGAATGTGAGCTTCCTGGCAACGATGCCGTTGATCGTGAAATTGCACATCATTAATTTCTACCTCCTGATCGGTGTCTTCCCTTTCACGCGTCTGGTCCATATCCTCGTGGCGCCCAATCCGTACTTTTGGCGAAGGCCACAACTGGTGCGCTGGTACAGGAGAGGAGCCTCCGATTATGCCAAGAGTTAAAGGTTCTCCACACTCGGGTTTGTTTGCCGCCACCATGGGTTTCTTCGTGGGTTTTGCAGCAGTGGCGTTATTCGGCCCCACGGCCAGCCGCTTCCAAGAAGCTATGCACCTAAGCCCTGTGATGGTGGGCTTCCTGGTCGCTGCTCCCGCGTTGTCTGGTTCCCTGTTGCGTATTCCGTTTTCAGCCTGGGTGGACACTACGGGTGGGCGAAAACCATTCCTCGTCCTCCTGGTCCTTTCGGTTATCGGAATGGCCGGCCTGCTGGTGGTCATTTATCTCTTTTACCCCGATCATCTAACGATCAGCTTATACCCCGTCTTGCTGATTCTAGGCGTGTTTTCAGGATGCGGTATTGCCACCTTCTCCGTGGGAATCAGCCAGGTGTCTTACTGGTTCCCGCAGGCGCGGCAGGGGAGAGCACTGGCGATTTTTGCCGGCATCGGCAACCTCGCGCCTGGGATCTTCTCCTTTCTGCTTCCGGCCGCGCTGGTGGCGCTCAGCTTGGCAGGTTCTTATCTGGTCTGGCTGATGTTCCTGGCTGCAGGAACATTGTTTTACGCCTTATACGGCCGCAATGCATGGTACTTCCAGTTTCGCCAGCAGGGATTAGACCATGAAACCGCCCGGCGCGAAGCCTTCGCGCAGGGCCAGGCGTTGTTCCCGGCCGGTGGGCTGAAAGAAAGCCTTCGGGCCTCTGCCAGAGTGTGGAAAACCTGGGCGCTGGTCTGGCTCTACTTCACAACATTCGGCGGCTTCATCGCGCTGACGGCCTGGCTGCCGACCTACTGGCACTCTTATTACAGTTTGAGCATCATCGCCGCAGGCGGTCTCACGGCTGTGTACTCGATTCTTGCCTCTTCGATTCGCATCGCCGGAGGCGTGCTGTCTGACCATCTGCGAGAAGGCGGAGAAAACACTGCAATCCTGGCCCTGCTGATCATGCTGGTGGGAGCGGTGGTGATGACTGGAACTACCCAGTTTGAACTCGCGGTTCCGGGCGAAATCCTGCTGGCTATCGGCATGGGAGTGTGCAACGCCGCTGTGTTCAAGCTGGTTCCCCAGGCGGTTCCTCATGCCGTAGGCGGAGCGGCCGGATGGGTCGGCGGCCTCGGAGCGCTAGGCGGCTTTGTGATCCCCCCGGTGATGGGTTTTGCAGTCCACAACCTGGGAATACGCGGCTACCCGATCGGGTTCATTGTCTTCATATTCCTGGCACTTTTTTCCCTTTCAATGGTATGGATCCTAAAATATACAGACGATATGCCAGTTGCTGTTCCACGTCCCGAGGCACAACAGGAAGTCAACAGAGGATGATTCCTCGCGGCGCCACTCACGAGTTGCCCAACGGCCCCTGCCTAAATGAGAAAGCGAAAAGGACCGGCTGCTGTTTTTGTGCAGGGTTTCTACTGCTGATGCTAGGCACTTTTGTTCCTGCTGTGGCGCCTTGTCAGACCCCTTCTGCACAGCCAGCCGCGAAAAATTCCGCTCCGGTCACGGCAGGAACGTTCAACATTTCAGGAAGTTGGCAAACACGGTTCGAATCCTGGAATTGGTTTGAGGATGGCACCGCCTCCTCCACGTACACATTTGCCCATTCCATGATTCGCCTGAGTATCGGGCAAACCCTGAGCCGTCTGGATTGGCAGGCGGAGGCTGCGGTTCCAATGCTGTTCACGCTTCCCAACGATGCCATTGCTCCTGCTCCGCAGGGCCAGCTTGGGCTTGGCGCCAGCTACTTTGCAGCCAACGGTGGACGCCAAAACCTCGCCCGCATTTTCCTCAAGCAGGGTTTTGTGCGCTTCAAGGATGGCGAGCGACGAAGCCTTCGGGTCGGCCGCTTTGAGTTTCTCGACGGCAGCGAGGTAACTCCAAAAGATCCCACGCTGGCTTCCCTGGAAACGACCCGTATCACTCAGCGCCTGATCGGGAACTTCGGGTGGTCGGCGGTCGGCCGCAGCTATGACGGGATGCAATTCGCGCAGAACTGGCGCAAGAACAATTTCACCTTTGTTGCGGCACGGGCAACTCAAGGCGTATTCCAGGCCGATGGCATGGGCGAACTCGATGTAGGCGTCCTCTACGGAAGTTACACAGTGCCGATTTCCAGGAAGCACGGTGATTCCGAACTGCGTATTTTTGGCATCGGGTATGACGATCCGCGAGGAAGAGTTTTGAAAACCGACAACCGCCCGCTGGCAGTGCGGCAGGCAGACCATCAGGACATTCTCCTGGGAACGTTCGGCGCTGACTACCTTCGGGTTTTCAATACTTCAACGGCAGGTAAATTCGATTTCCTGCTCTGGGGGGTGGTTCAGACGGGCTCATGGGGCAATCAATCCGACCGGGCCGGCGCCTTCGTGGGTGAACTCGGCTGGCAGCCACCAGCAAAGCGCCTTGCCCCTTGGCTCAGCGCAGGCTATTCATACGGCAGTGGGGACGGCAATCCTAACGACAACAGACACACCACTTTTTCCCAGCTCTTGCCTACGCCCCGGCCTTACGCCCGATTTCCCTTCTACGACATGCAGAACAACAGAGACTTTTATGCCACGCTCAACCTGCACCCGCATCGCAAGGTCCTCCTGAGAAGCGAAGCGCATGCGCTTTCGCTCGCCGAACGAAACGACCTCTGGTACCTGGGTGGAGGACCTTTCCAGCCCCAGACTTTCGGGTATGTCGGGCGGCCCAGTGGAGGGCAAACCAAGCTCGTGAACGTGTGGGACCTGAGCGCGGATTACAAAATCGCTCCCAGGTTCAATGTCACCTTATATTATGCGAAGGCTTGGGGCTCGAGCGTAATCGGACGCATCTACCCTGATCGTTCTAACGGCCAGTTCGGCTACCTTGAATTCAACGCATCGTTCTAAATCAGAATGTCTGCTCCCACCCGGCCTTTCGCTTTCGTGTCAACCAACTCTTCCCTTCACCCTGAAGTGCTGCTGCCGGAATCTACTTAACAGGTTGCTTTGCTTCTCCCGCAAACGCGGAGGTCCTGATGCGGAATTTCAAACAGGCTTTGGCGATGGCAGGACCCATTCCACGCTGGTGCTCTTCCGCATGTTCTCCGACATCGCGCCGAGCGAACTGCTGGGCACAGATTAATTCTTGCCTGGACCACTCTTACGCCAGCCAAAGCTGTCAGGTGAGCCCGTAGGACGGACGAACCAATGCATTTGATGGGCGCTACAGGTCTGGTCTTCAGTCAGGCTGGAGACTCTACCGCTTTGCGCTCTTAAACTCGCCTTATAGCAATCGCCGAGCGAGTTAGAGAAACTGAAGGTCTGTATGCTGGTCTGGCCCCGGTTGCCGGAGAGCA
>DASSJE010000409.1:0-6858 GCA_035691365.1 Terriglobia bacterium | reverse complement strand
ACGAAGGCTTTCTGAAGAAGGGGCGAGTTCGGGGTCGTCGCGCCGCCTCGTGAGTGCACTGAGCTTAAAGAATACGAACGATGGCGCAGATCCTTATTTTCATGGGCCCCCCAGGTGCCGGCAAAGGAACTCAGGCCCGAGTGATCGCGGGCTCGCTCGGTATTCCGCATATCTCTACAGGTGATATTCTTCGGGAAGCCGCGCGGAAAAAAACTGGCCTCGGCTTGGCGGCTAAGGCTAAGATGGATAAAGGAGAACTTGTTCCGGACGACGTCATCTCTCCCATCGTGGAAGAACGGCTGAGTCAACCTGATTGTAAGGAAGGCGCCATTCTGGATGGCTTTCCGAGAACAATTGCTCAGGCCCAATTCCTGGATGGCATGCTTGAAAGAACCGGCCGGGGTGCCCCGCTGGTCTTCAATATCCAGGTTGCGAATGATTCAGTGATTAAGCGACTGACGGGCAGAAGGACTTGCCAGGTATGTGGAGAGATTTACAACATTTACATGAATCCTCCGCGCCGCGAGGGCATTTGCGATAAGGATGGGGGCCGGCTGATTCAGCGAGCAGATGATAAAGAAGAATCAATCAGAATACGCCTTCAGGCTTATGAAAATGACACCTTGCCGTTGATCGACTATTATCGACGGAAGAACGCTTTGAGGCAGGTTGACGGGAACGGCGAGCCCGAGGTCATTACCGAGAGGCTGCTGAGCCTTGTTAAAACGCATGATTATTTGTAAATCGGCGACGGAAATCGAAAAGTTACGCCGGAGTGGCCGGCTGGTCAGAGAAATATTGGAAGAGATGCGCGAGCGGGCGAAGCCGGGTGTAACAACCATGGACCTTGAAAAGTTTGTTGAACGCCGTCTGGCAAAGTCAGGTGCAATACCGGCTTTTAAGGGGTACCGCGGTTATCCTTGTTGTTTGTGCGCATCGGTGAATGAACAGATTGTTCACGGCATTCCGTCAAACCGGTGTCTAAACGAGGGTGACATCATCAGTCTCGATCTGGGCGTGATTATTGACGGATATTATGGCGATTCCGCGATGACAGTTCCCGTGGGGACGATATCGGAACCGCTCCAAAAGCTTCTCCGTGTAACGGAAGAGTCGCTGCAGTTAGCGATTGAAAGGGCGCGCGTGGGGAACCGGCTGGGTGATGTTTCGTCTGCCGTGGAACACCATGTCGTCAGCAACGGTTTTTCAGTGGTGCGGGAGTTTGTCGGTCATGGCATCGGACGCCAACTTCACGAGGAGCCTCAAATTCCTAATTTTGGCGAGCCGGGGTATGGGCCTCCGTTGAAGGAGGGGATGGTCCTGGCGATTGAGCCCATGGTTAATGCCGGAAGTCCCGGACTGAAGATTCTGGATGACCAGTGGACGGCAGTCACGGTCGACGGCGCACATTCAGCGCACTTTGAGCATATGATCGCCGTAACTCACAACGGACCAGATGTTTTAACCAGATTGTAGCCAGGAAGCGGGTGATTTCGGCTCGCAGTTAGCGCGAAGAAAACATTTTATGGCTAAAGAAGAAGCGATTGAAGTGATGGCGACTGTAATCGAATCGCTCCCGAACGCCATGTTTCGTGTGGAATTAGAGAACAAGCACAGGGTTCTGGCACATATTTCAGGGAAGATGCGGAAGAACTTCATTCGGATCCTCCCGGGTGACAGAGTGGCTGTGGAGCTTTCACCGTACGATTTGACTCGCGGTCGCATTGTCTACCGCTACAAGTGACAGCGTGAGGTTTGCGTTTCCGAAGGGCCGCTGGGTGACTGTTGCATGTGCTTGACCTGGACGATGCTGCGGCCTGTAGTGAGGAAATAAGAGGACAGAGATGAAAGTACGTTCTTCTGTAAGAAAGATTTGCGCCAAGTGCAAATTCGTGAGGCGTGGGAGGGTTTTGCGCGTGATCTGCGCGAATCCCAAGCACAAACAGCGGCAGGGGTAGAGAACCGCCAACGGGTTATGCCGCGTGTTCCGATTTTTCTTCGGGAACACATCTGGCGCATTTGAGTGACTTGGAGGTTTTTATGGCACGCATTGCAGGGGTCGATTTGCCGATCCGGAAACGGGTTGAAATTGGCCTCACTTACATTTATGGAATCGGACGCCCGCGGGCGCTTTCCATCCTCGGCCAGGCGGGGGTTGATCCTGCCAAACATGTTAAAGACTTGACCGAAGAGGAAGTGACGAACATTCGGAAGATTATCGAGGACGAAGGCGGTGTCGAAGGTGACCTTCGAAAAGAAGTCGCGCTGAATGTCCGGCGGCTGATTGAGATTGGATCTTACCGTGGCATGCGGCACCGGCGCAACCTTCCTGTCAGGGGACAGCGAACGCATACTAATGCCCGGACGCGCAAGGGCCCTCGCCGCGGAACGATTGCAAATAAGAAGAAGGCGACTGCAAAGACCTAACATTTGACCCTCAGACCGGCACCAGCAGGGTGCGATGATCGTAACGGGATTTTCGACGGAGGATTATGGCGAAGGCGGTTAAAGCAGGCAAGAAGAAGAGTTTCAAAAAGCGTGAAAAGCGCGTTGTTCCCCACGGCGTCGTTCACATCCGGGCAACCTTCAACAATACGATGGTGTGCATTACCGACCTCGATGGGAAGACTATTTGTTGGTCCAGTGCCGGCGCGCTGGGCTTTCGTGGATCGCGCAAGGGCACGCCCTTTGCTGCACAGCAGGCGGCCTCTCGCGCGGCAAGCGCGGCCCGTGATCAGGGGATGCGGAGTGTGCAGGTCCGCGTGAAGGGGCCGGGAGCGGGGCGTGAGTCAGCCATACGGGCACTTGCGGCATCGGGCTTGGAAGTCCGTGAACTCAAGGACGTGACGCCGATCCCACACAATGGCTGCCGCCCGCCAAAGAGACGCCGAGTTTGATGAGCAAGCATTCAAAGGTTGGAAGAGAGGCTGCCTTTTTGAATGCGTGGAAATTGCTGGATTACCGCCCCGGCCCGGGAAGGGAAGTGACAGGAGGTTTGCTTGGCAAGATATCGTGAAGCAGTATGCCGGCTGTGCCGCAGAGAAGGGCAGAAGCTCTTTCTGAAGGGCCAGCGTTGTTTGACAGACAAGTGTGCCATTGAGAAGAGGAACTTTCCTCCGGGCCAGCACGGGAAGTCGCGGCGTCCGAAACCCCAGGGCTATGGTATTCAGCTTCGGGAAAAGCAGAAGGTGCGGCGGCTCTATCAGATCCTGGAGAATCAGTTCCGTAATTATTTCGAGAAGGCCGCAAGTCGAAAGGGCGTTACCGGGGAGACGCTGCTCCTGATGCTTGAGCAGCGCTTGGACAACGTAGTTTATCGGCTCGGCCTGGCCACGTCACGGGCGGAAGCGCGCCAATTGGTTCGGCACGGCCACATTGAAGTGTCTGGGAAGAAGGTTAATATACCATCGTTCCACGTAGTTCCGGGGCAGGAGATTTCAGTTCGTGAGAAGAGCCGCAAACTTGATTCGATTCTACGGTCGCTTGACCTGTCCGGAAACCGCGGCGTTCCGCCGTGGCTGGCACTCGATCGTGAGAACCTTAAGGCCCAGGTAGTTTCGGCGCCGAAACGCGAAGACGTCAATTTCCCGATTCAGGAACAGGTGATCGTCGAGCTTTATTCGAAATAGTTTACTTACCCAAGATGAGATCACTGGGAGCCGCAATCGGGCCTCCCGGGAGGTGAGGAAATATGCTTTGGAAAGGTTTTCAAAAACCCAAGCGCCTTGTGTGCAATACAAATACTCTGACTGACCGATATGGTCAGTTCATTGCACAGCCCTTCGAGCGGGGCTTCGGGACTACCATCGGTAATGCGTTGCGCCGGGTACTTCTCTCTTCGATTGAAGGCGCAGCTATCACCGCGGTCAAGATTGAAGGAGTAATGCACGAGTTCTCTTCCATTCCTGGCGTCGTGGAAGATGCAACGGACATCATTCTCAGCCTGAAACAGATCCCGTTGAAGATGAATGTCGAGGGCCCGAAGACACTTACGCTGGATGTGAGCGAGCCGGGCGAGGTGACCTCCAGAATGATCCAGGAAGACGCAGATATTGAAATCCTGGACAAGGACGCCTACATCGCCACCGTCAGTGAAGGGGGCAACCTTCGGATTGAGATGCGCGTGAAGAATGGGAGGGGCTATGTTTCTGCGGAAAAGAATTTTGATGAAGACCTTCCGATCGGCTATATTCCGGTTGACTCCGTGCACTCCCCGATTCGCAAGGTGAACTACGCGGTGGAAGCGGCTCGTTTGGGGCAGATGACAGACTATGACAAGCTCACGCTCGATGTCTGGACCAACGGTGCCGTGACCCCCCAGGACGCCGTCGGCCTGGCGGCCAAGCTCCTCAAGGACCATATGAGTATCTTCATCAATTTTGAAGAGGGGACGATCTCTGAGGAAATTGCCGAGGAGAAGCCGTCTACCGTGTATAACGAAAACCTTGACCGATCAGTTGAAGAGCTGGAGTTATCTGTCCGCTCTTACAATTGTCTGAAGAATGCCAATATTTCAACGATTCGAGAGCTGGTGCAAAAGTCTGAGCAGGAGATGCTGAAGACTAAGAACTTCGGCAGGAAATCTCTGAATGAAATCAAAGAAATTCTCACGGCGATGGGCCTGGGCCTGGGCATGAAATTTGACGAAAGGGGTAATCCCCTGCCTGCGGCCAGCCAGCCGGCTCCAGACCAGCCAGCCTGGGGACAGGATAACTAGGAATGCGCCATCGTAATTATGGAAGAAAACTTTCCAGAAACACAGAGCACCGGCGTGCGCTTTTGAGGAACCTGGTAACGTCTCTGATATTGGAAGAGCGGATTGAAACCACTCTCCCCAAAGCCAAAGAGGCGAGGGTTGCTGCGGACCGAATGATCACGCTCGGTAAACGGGGTGACCTTCACGCCAGACGGCTTGCCGCTAGTTACTCTCTTAGTGCTCAGGCGGTGAAGAAGCTCTTTGAGGACATCGCAAAGCGCTACGAGTCGCGGAACGGCGGGTACACTCGCATTATACGTACGGGTTGGCGAAGCGGCGATGGGGCCGATACAGCCGTGCTGGAACTGATCGGGACCCAAGTCCTGCAGCAGCGTGCTGAACTGCGCGCAAAGCGCGCCGAGCGCCGGAGGAAAGCTGCTGAGGAAGCGGCTGCTCAACAGCCTGAGCTTCCCCCCGAACAGGAAGAATAGCACGCGCCGGGACTCCCATCAATCATGCTCTGCGGAACGTGCCGGGTGGGCTGATATAGCCCCGCCGGTGCGTTTCGTGTTCAGGCCGTGGCTCGGCCTTCTGATTTTGGTCTGGCCGCGGTCCCTCTTCAATTGTCTCCCTGCAAGATGCCTTCCTCTCATTTGCCAAGACCACGTTACAAGCTGTTTCATTCAGGCCAAGTTGTGAGATAATGCGCACTCTTCATTATTTCAAAGGGGTGTGGCCCAATGAAACTGCGTATAATCTTTGCAATCCTGGTAATCATTATCATCGCTGTAGTTTTGTTTCAACTGGGGAGACGTTCTAAGAATGCGCAACTGAGCTTGTTGAACCTTCCCTCCAGCAAGGCGCTGTATGTTCCTGTTCCCGGACGCCCGCAGCCTACTAACAGTTTTCCAACCGCTGATGCTTTGAGTCCCGACAGCCGTTATCTGGCGATCCTGAATAACGGCTACGGCACGGAGAGGTCCGGTTTTCAACAGTCGATCTCTATTCTTGACCTCTCCACTCGCAAGGTAACGGACTTCCCTGATGCCCGCCTCGGGCAGCAGGCCGGGCAAACCTATTATCTGGGTTTGGCCTTCAGCCGCGACGGAAACAAGCTGTACGCGTCAATATCCTCGCTCACGGACCCTCTCGGCAAGAGCCCCAACGATACCGGCAACGGCATCGCAGTCTATTCGTTCCAGGCGGGACGGCTGGCCCCGGCCAGGTTCATTAATATCCCGCTTGCTCCTCTTGCCCACGGAAAGAAAGCGATCGCGGGTTCGAGGGAATTGCCCAAAGGCTTGGCGATTTCCTACCCGGCCGGACTCGCAGTGCTTCCTGGGCCGGGTGCCGAAAAACTTCTCGTGGCGGAAAACCTGGCTGACGATGCTATCGTACTGGACACTGAAAGCGGAAAAGTCCTCGAGCGGTTTCCGCTGGGCACGGCAGACGTTGTGCCTGCGGCATTCCCGGTGAGCGTCACTGCAACCCGTGACGGAAAGGTTGGATTTTGCTCGCTCTGGAACGCCTCGGCCATTGCCGAACTGAACCTTGAAACCGGCAAGGTGGCTCGCCTCATTCCGCTTCTGGAACCCAAGTCCCCGGTGGCTCCAGGCTCGCACCCCACAGCGATGTTGCTGAGTCCGGACCAGAAATACCTCTACGTCACGCTTACTAACAGCGACCGGGTCGCTGTGGTTGACATTGGAAAGGGCGAGGTTGCCGGTTTGCTTTCCACTGAACTGCCCGAGCAGATATACGGGGGCAGTTACCCTGACGCGCTTGCGCAGAGCGAAGACGGCAAACGGTTGTTCGTTGCCGACGCTTCCGGTGACGCCGTTGCTGTTTTTGATATGGGTAATGTGGGTTCTCAATCGCTCAGCGTTTCGGCGCCACAAAAGGCAACAGGCTTCATTCCCACCGAATGGTACCCGACCGCCCTTGCGGAGCATGAAGGGGAGTTGATGATCGTCACTGGAAAGGGAAAAGGCTCGGGTCCGAACGCGGGTCTGCAAGTCAAGGGACGGCCGCGCGGGAAGAGAAAGTATCCGTATATTGCAACACTGGTACACGGTTCGGTCGCTGTGGTTGGGCTGAATGAAGTTGAAAGCCATCTGGCTGAATTCACCCACCAGGTTGAGCTCAGCAATCTGATGCAGGCG
>DASSJE010000408.1:0-10163 GCA_035691365.1 Terriglobia bacterium | reverse complement strand
TGTTCGCGAAGCTCCCGGTTGGCGCTCAGAACGGCCTCAGCGTCGGGAACCATGGTTCGAAACTTGAACGCATCAAATTCGCCCTCTTGGCTGGCGACGCGCCTGCGATAAAATATCGGCCCCCCGTCGTCAAACTTGATGGAGAGAGCGATCATCAGAAACAGCGGCGAGAGCACAACCAGCAGAAGCGCCGCCCCCCCAAGATCTATCAGACGCTTTAACTTATTCTCCAGTATCTTCCTTATTATCATTCTATTACGACCATATTTGGACGCAGCGATCGGGTTGGGCGGGGCACTCATTGGTCATCCTCGCGGCGTTTACGCAAGCGCATATTCCGATAATGCGCAGGATCGGAGGAGGCACCTGCGCAGTCCTTCCATAAGGGTTCCTTCTATTGAGGCGCAGGGGTCCGCCGCTGCATGAACTGCTTCAGCAGCAGCCGGGAAAAGACTGCCGCTTCGAGGGTGTACCGTTTCCAGACGTGCCGCGGCTCCGTACACAACCGCCACAACCAGTTGAGCCCCGCGCGGTCCACCCATTGCGGGTAGTAGGCGGCGGAAACGGAAAGGTTGTCCAGGTAACCTCCGCCGGTCATAATCACAGGGCACTGAAGCATTGCAGCATGGGCGCTCACCCAAAGTTGCTGGCGGGGAGTTCCCAGGCAAACCAGCAGCAGGTCGGGGCGGGACGAATTGATCATTTCAACAATCTGTGCGTCCTCGGCGGGATCGAACCAGCCGTGGCAGGTGCCAACCACTGCCACAGGCGGGAAGGCAGCCTGCAACGTCTGCGCCGCTTTTTCGGCCACTCCCGCCTGGCCGCCCAGAAGGAACACTCTCAGCCTCGTCCCGTGCTTCGCGCATTCGCCGAAAATTTTGAGGCATACCCGGTCCGTCGAAAGCCTTCCGGGAATGGGGATGTTCAGGATTCGGGCCCCAATCATCACCCCGACTCCATCCGCGAGCACCAGGTCAAACTCGTTGATAGCGGCTGCAAGGCCGGGATTTTTTCCCGCGGCAACAACGTAGTTGGGATTAAGGTATGTGACTGTGAAGCGCTTTCTCTCTGCCACCGAGTCAAGAATGCGCGAGCTCACCTGCGGCATGTTGACCGCATGAAGTTTCAGGCCCAGAAAGTTTGCCTCGTTTTCGGCAGTTTTACCCAGGAGAACCATTTCCCCGCTCACACTCCCTCCCTGGATCCAGAGATGTTTGTGTTACTGCCACCGAATGGCGAACCGGCCGCAGGCGGCTTTTCAAGTCCGACGATTGATCCGAGCCCCACCGCCAGCCCGCCAAATATGAAAACCATGCCCGAAACTTGCGGGGAATAGGCCGCCTCCGTGAACAGCGATGCGATAAGGACTCCGAGGCATATTCCCAGCGCGGCCAGGGCCAGGCGCGCATGCGCGGGGAAACTGATTCGCAGGCTGTTATAGACGGCCAGCAATTCCCGGAACCGTGCCCCGCACCAGGCCAGAAAGGCTGCCAATCCCACTATTCCAAGCTGATATAAAAGAGCTCCGACGTCGCTTTCGCTGCCGTGGAACAGAAATGCGGTTGCAGATTGCCTGGTCCTGGCGGTGAAACCAACAATTTGCCCCACGCTGGTCCAATTGCCGCCCATTCCCAGGCCCCGCCCGAAGGGGTGGCTGGCCAGGTCCTGCATCCCCGCCACCAGGCCAACCACATGGCCCACCGCCGTGTTTGCCTGCACCTCATTTGTTGTAATGGCGGCCAGCGACACGCCAAGGTATTTCAGATATAAAACCACCAGCGCCCCCGCCCCCAGGACGCCGTACAAGGAATATCTCCGAAAGTCTGCGGACCGCATCCTGCGTTTCACGCCGAAAAGCACTGCTCCTCCCACCAGAGTGGCCAGCATCCCTGATTTCGCAAAGGTCAGCACCAGCTCGGACAGAAACGCGAAGGACAGGCCTTTCCGGTTCAGCGACCATGCGAACAAGAGCAGGGCGCCCACGATAAAGCCTGCATTAATAGGCGTGCCGATTGCCGTAAAAAGCCGGTGCCCGATCACGCCGAAGAAGTCGGTGATATTGCTTACCGGGCCTTTCACGGCCGTCAGTACGCCGAGGTGCAGCCGGTCCGTCCAGATATCCGGCGAGAAAAGCTCGACGACAGAAAACAGGGCAACGAATATCCCCATCACCAGAAACACTCCAACGCTGCGGTCGAAATCCAGTACCCTGCGAACCGAAAGCTTTCCCAGTTGCCACCCGGCGAAGGCCGCCAGAAAATTTCTCAGGTACGCGATCTTTGAAAACCAACTGGCGGGACTGAAGACGAGGCTCATTAGCATCCACGACACGAATAAAACGCCTGCCCTGCCTCCCAGCGCCTCAAGCAGATTCATCCTTTTGCGCCGGATGCTGAAAACCGTCAAAAGAAACGCCCCGCCATACAGCAGGAGAGTTTTTAACTCGATGAGCACCAGCACGGGGAAAGCGCTTCCCGGAATCCCAAAACCCAGAAAGATGCCGAGGAACAGGTTTTGAAATATTGCCGCGCCCAGGAAAGCGGAAACCAGGATCCATCCCTCCCGCCGGCGCCGCCAGCGGCGCACCGCAAAGCCAAGCAGCAAAATCGTCCCCAGGCCCAGTTCCGGGAAAAAGTAATTGCTGTCGCTCTTGGCGACCAGCGCGTAAAGCGGAATTACCAGCAGCAGGCCGGCAACAGCCTTTCGAAATTCCAGGCTGACGCCCCTCTCACGCAAATAGCTGGGAAGCTTTTCGCGCAAGCTGATAAGCCCGTACGATGTCGTCAGAATATCCGCCACTTTTCTCTCTCCGCTAAATCCGGCAATCTTCCCCGCGCGCTATGCGGCGAAACAAGTCTGCGTGCCGGGCAGCGATTTCCCTCCAGTCAAATTCGCGGGCAGAGGCTTTCGCGGAGGAAGCGAGCCTCTCACGGAGTGCTGCGTCCGAGCAGAGCTCCAGCAGCGCCGCGCCAAGGTTTTCGGGGTCCCCGGCCCGAAAATGCAGCCCATTTTCGCGGTCCTTAACAAATTCGCAAGGCCCTCCCTCATCAGCCACGACAACCGCTTTGCCGGATGCCATGGCCTCGAGGGCCGCGATGCCAAAAGCCTCGTAGCGGGAAGGCGAAACCACAATCGAGAGGCGTTCCGAGAGTTTCTGGATTTCATGGTGGTCCAACCTGCCCAGCACATTCACGTGGCGCGCAAGGTTCCGTTCGCCGATCCAGCCTTGCACAGCCGGCAGCAAGGCCCCGCCTCCTGCCAGGTAAAGCGGGGGGCAACGGCCATTCATGCGGGCAAGGAGGGTGCTGTAGGCCTCCAGCAGGACTCCAACCTCTTTCCACTTCTCGAAGCTTCCCCACCACCCGAACCCCAACCGGGAAGAGTTTGGGGGATTTACGCCCCGCCTCCAGAACTCCCAATCAATGCCGTTGGGTATCACCACGACTTCCTGGCGCTTCAACCGGCTGGTTGCCAGCCTGTGCATGTGGCGGCTGTTGACAACCACGGTGGGAAAGAACCGGAGAAGCGCTTTCGCCAGGAGCCAGTGGGCCCGATGGCCGGCCCGCCGTCTCAGGGTCTTCTCTAAAGGAATTTCATTCGGCGGCCAGCCGTGGATGGTTACCAATCGCGGGAGCCTCGCAAAGAGGCTGGCCACGGCCGCGAGCCCGGCGCGGGTTCCGGGCAGAACCTCAAAGTGGACGATGCGAGCGGAATTCCTGGACCGCCAGGCCCACAATAGAACGACGATGGCGTAGGCGGTCATCACATAAAGGTGAAAGAACGGCTCGGGCAGCCTGTATTTCCGCACCTTGTGGAATTCGATCCGCCTCGAATATCCCGCTTCGTACGGCTCCGCGCCGCCAGGGACTGTCGCCAGGACCGAAAGCTGCACTTCTTCGCGTCCTGCCAGAGCGTTGCTCAATCCTCGCACAACCTCCGTAACACCGTCTGCCCGCCACGGGTACAGCTCAGGGGCAACCATCAGGACCCGAAGCGGTGAATCAGGCCCATTTCGCAACATGGCGCGATATCTCCGAAACAGCCGGGATTTCCGAAGCATAACCATCTACTCGCCGGGGGCGGACATGCGTCGAGGCCAAGGGTCTTGCCTGGCAGGTCCCTTTTCTCTGCCGCGAAAACAATGGGCGGGCATTCAGGAGCCTCAGCACAAGACTTCTGCCTGAAATCATCTGGCGGAGGCCCACCCTGGCACAACCCGCACGGCAAGCTCCCGCAGCCAGTCGTGCTCATCCCCTTCGAATCCCTGGTACCAGATGGCTGGGGCAAGCACCGCCACCGTGGCGGCCACACAGATGGCGCGCGCCCACAGACCTTCGAAGCCGGCGGCGGAACAGACGACGATGTCGAGCGCCGCGATCAGCCCCAGAGAGAGCGGCCGGCGCAGGAAATCGCGATAGTAGCTTCGCCATCCCCTCTCCAGCCAGGAGTTGGCGAGCCAGGACAATGGCCCTGCCTCGCCCAGCAGCGCAGCAATGAAAAAGCCCAGGCAAATGCCCTCCAGCGGATTGGCCGGCTCCCACCACATGGCGCCTGCAATCCCGCAGGCCAGGCTTAGCCCCGCATACAGCACCATCGCCAGGCCCACGCCGCGGTGGCGGTTTACGGCAATCATGCAGTTGTTCGTCGACATGAACAGCGCTTCGATCAGGAAAGCCCCGATCAGATACCCCAGAGCTTTGTATCCAAGGAAAAAACCGCTGCCGACCCACAAGGCAAGCATTGGTTTCGCCAGCAGATAGAGCAAGGCGGAGTAGGCAATAGCAAAAGAGAAGGTCAGGTGCGTGCTGAGCCGCGCGAAAAAGCGCAGCCGGTCGCTCCGGCCCTGCACCTGCAGCATCATCAGGTAAGGCTGCACTGTCCTCGAAATCGAGTCGGCCAGGACCCAGCTCACAACCCGCGCCGCCATCAGAAGGACGAACATTTCGGGCACCTGGGCAAGTGAGCCAAAGCGCCCCGCCAGGATGTTTCCAGCCAGCCTTTGGGCGTAAATTCCCAAGCCGTTCAGAAGGAAAAATACGGACGTGGAGAGCAGCAGCGGGACCTGCGCCGCGTCCCAGAAGCGCCTCGCCAGGCGCGCTCCGGGATGGCGCCGGACCAGGAACACATAGTCGAGCGCCCCCAACCCGACCATGAGCAGGTTGGACACGATGACCAGGGAGAGGATCTTTCCCCCCAGGACCAGCACCAGCACCAGCGCCAGAGGATTCAAAATCCAGGCCCCACAGTCCAGTACCTGCCTCAGCCGCAGTTCCCAGACTCCCCGCTGTGAAGCCTGGAAAATCAGCATGGGGACCCTCATCAGCGTGAGGGTGACAAACAGAAACATATAAAGCCGGAACGGGCCGCTGGCCACAGGGTCCTTCAGCAGCCACTTGTCGACCGGCTGGGTGAGAATGATGATCGCGGCCGGCGCCCACAGCGCAATCATCACCATCCAGGAAACGCCGAAGGCCGTGGTCATGGTGCGGCTGACCCCGTCATAGTCGCCTTTCGTGCGGTGGACTGAGACAAAGTTCATGACCGTCTGGGCAATCCCCAGGTCAGAGAACATCACGTAATTGCCCAGGCTTTGGAGGACGATCCAAAGCCCGTACTCCTGCCGGCCCAGATACCTGAGAGAAATGGGAACCAGCGCCAGGCCGCCGGCCATCTTCAGGAACTGGCTCAGCAGCGTCAGCAACTGCGCGTGGAGCGTGCTTTTGTGAAGGGACGCGCCTTTCGGGGCCCCGGCCGCAGGCATCGCGGCGCCAGGAGCTTCCGGGAGGCGCGGACTTTCGGGAAGGGAACTAACCTGCGGGATGGTCCACCTCTTTCCTATTTCCAGGAGCGGATTCTGGCGAGCAGCAGGGAGAGCAGGCGCTTCAGGGCGTTTTGCCCCCAGATGAATTCCGCGGCCCTCGCAAACAGCCGGTCCGGCAGGCCGACCGACATTCGCCAGAAAAAGCGCAGCGGCCGGGGCAGGAGAGCGAAATTCCTGTCCCTGACAAGCTTCCGGTAGGCTTCCCCGGCGCTTCCGTCCCGTCGAAGGCGCGCCAGCGTGTAGGCGTGGACCAGATAGCTCGTATGCGTTTCAATAGGGGCCAAAGCGGCGCCAACCTCCGGGTCGAGCCGGTCGAGGAACGCCTTTTGCGCATCCCAGATTCCCCGGAAAACCGTCAGGTTTCGTTCCAGCAACGATTGGGTGCTCGGCGCGTTGGCCGAAAGGTTCCCGCCGTGCTGGCGGTACTCTGAGAGCGGCGTGTCGATGCCAGCGATGGGTGTGAGCAGCGGCGGCAGGGCGATCAACAGGCCATCGCCATAACAACCCGTAAAATTTTCGGGGAGGGGGAAAATCTCCCCGGCGATCTCGCGCCGCAGGCAAAGCCCTGAGCACGCCGCGCACACCGGCATCCTTCCGGCGTTTTCGAGCGCCATCGGGCCGCACCAGCCGCTGGGAAGCGAACCCATCAAGGGCTGGGACCCCACGCGGCGCCCAGCCTGATCAATGACCAACTGGCGATGCATCAGAAACCCGCACTCCGGGTTGCTCTGGAAGGCTTCCACCACCGCCTGGAGTTTTTGGGGAAGATAACGGTCATCCGAATCGAGGAAGCAGATAATTTCTCCCCGGCTGTGGCGGTAGGCAAAATTGAACGCCGAGGCCTGCCCGCCGTTCGCTTTGCGGATCAGCCGCAGGCGCGGGTCCCGCGCGGCGTACCTTTGGACCACCTCGCAGGATTCATCGGTCGAGCCGTCGTCGCAGACAATCAATTCGAAGAATTGGTATGACTGCCCCAACACGCTTTCAATCGTCTCGCCGATGTACCGGGCGTAGTTATAGTTGCACACGAGGACCGACACGACCGGCGAGGAAGAAAGCGGGCCCAGTTTGACAGGCCTTAGCTCAGGCACGGCCTGGGTGATTGTTTGACTGTTCATCATCCTGATGTGGGAGCCTCCCTGGTATAGGGCTTGCCGAAGGCAGGAAATATGCCGGCAAGCAAGGGACAGCAGAGTCCTTCGAGAGCTCCGTTACCCGACATGGTCGCGGGCCCAGTCGACCCTGATGTTCTGCTCGCTCAGTTTGGCATAGGCCAGCAGCCGGCGGCAGCATCCGCGAACTCCCAGCCGCCGGAGTTGCCGGTACAGGAACCAGGCGATGTGGCTGAGCGGCTCGCGGCCGGCCACAACCGGCTCAAAGCAGAGCAGGCGCGCGCCCGGGGAGTCCGGAGGGTCCGGCCAGGAAAGCCGTACCCGGACTCGGACGAATTCCTGATTTTTGAGCGCCAGGTGAAGCGGTTTCCAGCGGGTGGTTAGTTTCACGCTGGCGTCTGAGATCCTGGAGGGTTCCTCGCTTTCTTTCTCGACGCTGACGCTGATTCGCCCGCTTCCGGCAGCCCTGGCGCCATCTTCACCCGCCAGCCGCAACCCCAGGTGCAGGACAGCCCGGCCGGGAGCCGTAAGCGAAAAAGATACTTCCGAACCTTTTGCGAGGCGCAGCAGGCGTCCGCTTTCACGCTTTGGCCCGGCCCCCTCCGCCCATTCGGTTGACCCGTTGTGCGCCCCTTTCATGGGGATTTCGGCCAGGAAGACCTTCTGGTGCAGCCTGTTCCAATAAAACTTGCGGACCGCCGCGGGCAGGGTGGCGAGAGCCTGTCCATAGCCTTCATGCGCCCCTTCCGGGCGGGCGCCGGTAGCGGCATCATTCCGGGCGTCAGGCTTCTGCTTCAGCTCGAAAACGCGCGGGTTGTCATGCCTGAAATGGACAACGCTACGGACCTCCTCGCCACCGTAAGGCTCAATCTCACCCTCGCCATAGCTGGCCAGGTAATTGACGTCCACCCCGTCACAGATCGGCTGAAGCGAGCAGGTTTTGCATTTGGCCGTAAATACCTTGCCGTTATTGGCAAGCTCTCGCACGCCCTCGGCTTCGGCTTCTTCCTCAGTCCTGACCAGCAGCAGGAAAGGGTTCCGCACTCCGGTCCGCCATTCGTAAGGATCGAACCGGACCCCCCGGATGCCGACGATGTTGCGCTCCAGACCTTTGATCATGCAGTAGGGCATGTAGCGGATGTTGACGCCAATGCCCGCCCCTTCCAGGACCTGCGTTGCGCAGCGGAGCGGGCCCGCCAGGTCCCTGTAAGTGGCCTGCACCCCAAAGGCCTTCCCCGTTGACCAGGCGTAATAAGCGTTCATGGCGATGAAATTTGAAATGTGAGCGTTCCGGCGCCTGTCGACCAGATAGCGCGCAATCTCAGGGATATGCTGGGCGTTTTTTGCGTATACGACGGTGTTGGTGCAGTATTGAAAACCACGTTCGTCCAGCTCGTCCATGGCGCGCTCGAGGCGCGCAAAGTTTCCCCTGGTGATCGCCCGGTACAGCTCGGGATCGACGGCATGGGTTGAAAGGAGGAATTCGCTGATCTCCGCGTCGTCCAGCAAGGCATCCATCATCCGCTTGCCGGTCCATTTGTCCTTTCGATCAAACAACTGGGCCAGGGTGATCATGCGCACCCGCAGGTTCTTTTCCTTCTCGGCGTATCGGACGATTTCCACGATGTCAGGGTGGAACAGCGGCTCGCCTCCGGTAATGTCAAGCCGCTCGAGGCCCTGCTCGGCAAAAAAGTCGAGCGCCCGCTTGCACTCTTCGAGCGGCCGCGTGGGGGCTTCGCGCATCCCCTTGAACTGGTCTCCGGTGCCGTCAAGAAACGAGTAATAACAGAACTCACAGGAATGCGGACATTTCAAGCCGACGTCCAGAACGCCGCACTTGGAAAGCTTGCCGACCTTATGGCGTATGGTTGTAAATTGCGGAATCATTCCTACCTCCAAAGAATATCGATGCCGGAGGTCCTGCCGGATTTAAGCCGCAGCGAGGCCGCGCTACACCGCATCAAGGACCATTTGGAACATCGGCAGGAGATGCCGGGCGCTCGAGACGGGCGCTCCGTTGGCCGTGCCTTGGATCGGGGCCAGGCCAGCGGCCAACGTCGTCTGGGTCAGCTCGATGAAATTCATCTTCAGAATTCAGCCCGGCTTTTCACGGGCGAGGGTGCATCCTTGCGGAAGGAATCAGCGCCAGGCGGAATTTCGCGCCCCAGGTTGCCAAAAGGGAAGCTGGCCCGTCAAGCCACCCTCCAGCAGGGGCAGGCGGTCAACCATGCTGCCGATGCGGGCATTCTTTTCCACGCTGCTGCGGCGCACCAGTCCGTAAACTTCGTACCCCATGCCGAGCAGCCGTTCGGCCAGGTAGGAGCGGTCCTGGCCGGTAATTCCCGTGATCAAGGCTCGCATTTTTCTCCGGTCGGTATTTAGCCTCTTATACTAGGCTACATACAGCCCGGAGCGCCCAAATGGGACGTTTGGGATTTTTGCCATTTTTCGAATAAATTTTGTATCTCATTGAAAATAATAAAATTATAAATTCGATCATGATCGCAATTTCAATTTGTGTCCAATTATGGCACAGCAGGTAATTTTTACCGTTAAATCGGCTCCAATTCTTCAGAGGCTATATCCACCAGCACCGACCGCTGGATCAGGTCAATGGAAAGCACCACCCGGACCGCTCCCTGCCGCCGCACCAGGACGCCCTCGCGGCCCGCCAGCGGCCCTGCCGTAATCCGCACCCGCCGCCCCTCCGTCAGATAAGGATGCGGCTCCGCGCCAGCCCCTGCTGCCAGCGCCTGCCGCAGCCCTTCCACTTCCCCTTCCTCCAGCGCCGCCGGCATGCCGTTGAATCCCACCAGGCAGACCACCCCCGGCACCTTCAGAACCGGCAGGCGGTCAGCCAGCGCGAAGCGCGCAAACGCGTAGCCCGGAAACAGCGGCAGTTGCACCCGGTGGTTGCCGTTCTTCCAGCGCCGCACGGTCTTGTAGAGCGGCAGGAACGTTTCGATGCCTTTAGTCTGCAGTTGCTCAGCGACGGCCTTCTCGTGCCTCCACCTGGTGTAGGCCGCGTACCAGCGCGCCTCGGTGGCCGGTGTTCTGGTATAGCTCCGCCCTGTCACTTCGTGGGGCATTTGTGACATCACCCTCTTCTCGCTTCCGCGCTGCGGCTGCGCCACAGCCTAGTGCCGGTTCGCGTCTGCTTCCTTGCTTCCGTTCCCGCCCGGAGAGGCTTTCTCTCCCCGGCGGAGTTTCGACCGCAGCCAGCCTGAAGC
>DASSJE010000407.1:0-8584 GCA_035691365.1 Terriglobia bacterium | reverse complement strand
GGCGATGCGGGCCTCGGCTAATTTCGCCTGGGCCAACCGCCAGGGCATCACGCACTTCACCCGCGAAGCGTTCAAGCGCATCTTCGGGCAGAAAGAACATCTGCGCGTGGTGTACGACGTTTGCCACAACATCGCCAAGCTGGAATGGCACCGCGTGAACGGCCGCGACCGCCGTGTGCTGGTGCATCGCAAGGGCGCGACGCGGGCCTTCCCGACGGGTCGGCCGGAAATTCCCGCGGCCTACAAAGACATCGGGCAGCCGGTGCTGATTCCGGGCTCGATGGGGACGGCGTCGTACGTTCTGGTGGGTGCGCAAGGCTCGCTTGATGAAACTTTTGGGACCACCTGCCACGGCGCCGGGCGCGTGATGAGCCGCACCGCCGCCAAAAAATCTTCCTACGCCGCCAATGCCAGAGAGCGACTGGAAGAGCAGGGCATTATTGTGCGCTCCGAAACACGCGACGGCATCTCAGAAGAAATTCCCGAAGCGTATAAAGACGTCGACGCCGTCATCAACGTGGTCCACAACGCGGGGCTTTCCCGCCGCGTCGCGCGTTTGAAACCGATGGGGGTGATTAAGGGGTAGTAAAGTCTGTCCAGAAAGAGTCGAATGCGTCTTCCCATTCCTACAAGGTCGGGATTCTTTCTGTTACTGCCTTGCGGAGCTCGCAAGCTGACTGGAAAGCATGGTCAGCTTCCTCGTGCGAAAGCATTTCCGGTTCGCCGGGGTAACGAAATTTCCAAGCATATTCCGTAAGAGGGACTGCGCGGTCAACGACGCTTGCCAATGACGGGTCGATCTCAAGGCACGCATGTCCCAGCTCCTCGATGCTGTGGGTTTTTCGAAAAGGCTTATCGTGCCAAGCCAGGAAAGCCTTTAATGATTTTTCAGCCGCCTGCTGGGCATGAAATACTGCGTCGGGCCACAGACCCTGATCTTCGGAGGAGAGAGCATGAGAGCACGCTTTCAAGTCGAACTCAACTTTTTGCAGCCAGGCGCGAACATCTTCGGCGCGCGCCCGATCAGACGCCACCATGCAGCAGTCTCCCCTCGCGAAGCGCCGTTCCCGGGAGCGAAGCTTTCAACCCGCGTCGGGGCTCGAAGTAAGATCGCGTGCAGACAATCACGTCAGCAGCAACGCCTGTGCCTCGAAGGGCCTTATAGGCAAGCCTGCTCGTCTTCCGCTCATGCGGCGCTTCGTCCGGGACCACGACCAACAGATCATAGTCGCTGCCGGCATGCGCGTCTCTGCGACCTCTCGATCCGAACAGATAAACCTGGACGGGCTGATATGCTGCGACCAAACGCCTCACGACCTCGTCCAGAACCGGGTCTGAAGGGCCGTTGCTGGCACTTCTTTGGAGCTTCATGGTCAGGTGAGGACCTCGTCCCGAACATGATGAAAGCGAATTCGGGCTGGTTTTGCAGGAGAGTCGAAATAAAAAGCTACCACCGCTTCTTTTACATTCTGGCGGAGCGCTTCCCATTCATCAGCCTGCGTGACGATGCTTTCAGTCAGGCACTCTGCAACATAACCCCCGTCGTCTTCCTGTGTGACCTCGAAGACAATCTCGTCCATGCAGTCCAGATTACAGCTTCGGGCCTTTGGTGGCAAGGGAGCAGCGAGTGCCATCCGGTTGCCTGCTGTGCTTGTTTTGCCCGGCAAAGGCAGGGAACACCGGCCGCAGGCTTCGACCGGTGTTCTCAGTTTGTTGAATTTGTCTAGAAAGCGACGGCGGCGGGCGGTCAGCCGTGCAACTGCTGGGCGAGGTAATTCTGCAGGCCTACTTGTTCGATCAAATCGAGCTGGGCTTCGAGGAAGTCGACGTGCTCTTCCTCGTCTTTCAGGAGAGCCTCGAAGAGGTCGGCTGAGGTATTGTCGCCTTCCTTGCGGGCAAGGGCGATGTACTTGTTGTATTCCTCAACAGCTTCTTTCTCCAGGTTCAGATCGTTCTGGAGCTGCTGTTGCACATTCTTCCCGATCTTGAGTTTCGGGAAGTCATTCAGGTTCGGGAGTCCTTCGAGGAAGATAATGCGCTCGATGAGGACTTCGGCGTGCTTCATTTCGCCGATCGCCTGCTTCTTGATTTCAGCATAGAGGCGCTTGTAGCCCCAGTTGCTCTGCATCTCACCGTGGAGGAAGTACTGGCTGATGGCCATCAATTCTTCGCTTAAAGCCTTCTGGAGAGCGTCAATAACGGCTGATTTTCCCTTCATGTCAGGTGTTCTCCTTTCACCCACTAATCTATCAAGTTTTCGAGGGCACATCCAGAGTGTTTCAGCCGGCGGCACAAAGAGAGGGCCGTCTTCAGGAGGGTGGAGCGTCCGCATCGGTCTTCTTTTCGCGGACGTGGCCGATCAGGCCCCTTACACTGTTGGCAAGCTGCACTACCTCGCCCTTGCCCTGAACGTCAAAGTCGATTTCATAATTGCCCGCCGCGGCGTGGTCCACCGCTGCCTTCAGATCGAGCAGCGGCTGCACCACTTCCCGGGGCAGGGTGTAGCTGACCCAGATGCTGATCAGCAGGACCAGCAGCGAGACGCTGCCCAGCACCCATTCGGAGCGGGTCATCAGGGCGCGGGCGTAATGGTGATCGGCCTCGACGCGGTTCCAACTGCGGTGTTCCAGCGCCGTCGCCTCGAGAAGAAACGAACCTGCCGATTGCTCGACATCAAAGGAAATGGACTGGAGGACAATATCTTCTGTTCCGGCGGCTGCAATCTCAGAATCAAACCTGCTGGTCCGGTCGTGCAGTTCCCGCACCAGGCTGGCTCTGCTGCGATTGTGCGCACCCTTGAGGATCTTGTTCAGGTCCTGTTCGTAGGAGAATACGGCGGCACGGAGACGGTCAATCCGCGGCTGGCCTGCTTCGCTGATTCGCTGTGCCGCCTTGCTCATGGACTGCTGATAGGTCTCGAGATCCGCCTGCATTTGCGTGATCGCAATCGCTTCCTGGGGCTGGACCCTGCCAAACGATTGAACCATCTTCCGGAGATTCTCAACGGTCTGCTGATTG
Organism: Terriglobia bacterium; assembly: GCA_035691365.1. Lineage (GTDB taxonomy): Bacteria > Acidobacteriota > Terriglobia > UBA7540 > UBA7540 > SCRD01. The sequence goes on along the minus strand of DASSJE010000407.1, from coordinate 5,566 downwards.
GCCTTGAGGTCGGCGGGGTCGTGAAGTAGGAAGTAATTCCGTTCCGTGCGCTGGGCGTCGAGCATGACAATGGAAGCGCGCTCCGCCTGCATGGCCACGGCTGCGTCGACGCTCACAATGCGGTCGACGATCCAACCCATTCTGAACAGGTAATAGACAGCCAGCAGGATAACCGGGACTAGAATCAGCCGCACAATGGCGAGGCTGTATGCGACGCGGCGCCGCATGGAATTCGACCGGGCAAATACTCTTGGCAGCCGCTGGCGTCTCCAATCCATTCTACAGTCTCCCAAGCCGTGTCTGGCGATCCGCCCGAAGTCCGGGTCATTGGAGCATTCGCGAGGAATGAAGCCCTGCGCGGGGCAATCAAAGGCATCTTACCTGAAATGGGTGCAGGATAGAAAGAGTTACCGGTTTGCGTCCCCTTGAAAATGGCTTCTTGAATTGTGATCGCGGTCCGGCAGGGAACTTTGCGCCCACCCCGCGCGTATAAGTCTATAAAGGGTGCTTCCCCCGGATGGAAAGGAGGTTTTCGTCATGTTTTGTCCCAAGTGCGGAAAAGAATATACGCATTCGGTCAATTTCTGCTCGCAATGCGGGACTGAAATGCATCCCCCCATAAAGGCGAACAGGAAACTCATGCGCTCGCGCACCGACGAAAAGATTGCCGGCGTGTGCGGCGGCTTCGCCGAGTACCTGGAAATTGATCCTACGCTGGTGCGGCTGATCTGGCTGGCGGCCTTGTTCCTTGGAGGCTGGGGTCTTATCGCATACATCGTGGCGTGGATTGTGATGCCTCTCGAACCTGAGGCACAGCGCGCAAGTTCGCCGGCGCAAACTGCCACGCCGGTGTCACAGCCCGCGGCGAATGCATGAGGCGCTGGACGATTTGAGGGGCTTTTCAGATCACCAGAAACTGGACCACAAACAGGGCGGCAAAAATGTAGGTGAGCGCCGGGCATTCGCGCCAGCGGCCGGTTGCTACTTTCGCAACGCAATAAGCGATCAGGCCGAAAGCGATGCCGTCCGCGATGCTGAAGGTGAGGGGTATGCCAACCAGGACCAGAAATGCCGGGAGGTATTCCGTCGGATCGTCCCAGTTGAACTCCCGAACCACTTTGAGCATCATCGAGCCGACGACAATCAGCGCCGGAGCAAGGGTTGGATAAAGCATAGCCGAGCCGCCGGCTGTGCCGGCCTTGACGCCGCCACCAATCATTGCCGCCAGCGGGCTGAAGAACATGGCGGCCAGCAGCAGTATCCCCGTTACCATGTTGGCCAGGCCGGTGCGCGCGCCGTCAGAAACCCCGGCAGCCGATTCGATGTAGCAGGTGATGGTTGACGTCCCGAGCGCGGCCCCGACCGTTGTGCCCACAGCGTCGGCGAACAACGCCTGTCCCGCTCGCGGAAGTTTGCCCTCCTTCACCAGTCCGGCCTGCTGTCCCACGCCGACCAGCGTTCCCACGGTGTCAAACAGCGCCAGGTAAAAAAGCACGAAGATGGCTGCGCCCAGCGTGGAGGGCGCGATTGCGAAAAGTCCGCGCAGATCAAATTTCAGGAAAGTGGCCGCAAGATAAATCCGGGTTGAGAAGATGCCGTGGAAATGGATAAGGCCGAAGGCGGCGGCGATAGCGGTGGTGGCCAGGATGCCCATCAGAATGGCCCCTCGCACGCCGAAGCCCAGCAGGACCACCAGGACCAGCAATCCGAGCACACTGGCCAGGGTTGACGGCTGGCTGAAGTCTCCCAGGCGCACCAGTGTGCCGGGCGAGCCAACGACCAGCCCGCCATATTCGAGCCCGATGAAGGCGATGAAAAGTCCGATGCCGGCGGCGATGCCGCGCTTCAGCGAATCGGGAATCGAGTTGACAATCTTCGCCCGAATGCCCGTCAAGGTGATGGCGATAAAGAAAATGCCGGCCAGAAGCACTGCGCCCAGTGCCTGTTGCCAGGTGAGGCCGAAACCCAGCGGCGCAGCGGCGCAAAGCGTGTATACAAAGAAGAAGTTCTCGCCCATTCCCGGCGCCAGCGCAACCGGATAGTTGGCAATCAGGCCCATCAGGAAGGTGGAAAGCGCCGCGGCCAGGCAGGAAGCGCAGAGGACCGCCTGGAAGTCCATGCCGGCCTGCGAAAGAACTCCCGGCTGCACGAAAATGATGTACGACATGGCCAGAAAGGTGGTGGTGCCGCCCACCACCTCTCTTTGCAAGGTCGTTCCGTTGGCTTCAATCTGGAAATAACGCGAAATCCACGTCTTCATTTGGCGACTATAGACGAATAAATCTAAAGCTAGCGGACAGCGGATCAACCGTTCTTAGCATTAATCCGACGGAATGTGCAAGGCCTACTTTGTTGGTTTCCAATGTCTCTGCCTGAAATTCATTAGCGTTCAGCGCAACAAATTCGGCGCGTCGGGGTTAACAAAGGGAAGAGAAGGGATGGTACAGCTGGGCACACAATGATGCCCTCGACTGCAGAGGAGAAAAAATGAATAAACGACAGATTGCGATGCTTGCATTGGCCGTGGTGCTGGGTGCAATGACTTTGAGCGGGCCTGCAATCGCGCAGCCGCCCAAGGGGCAGACAGCTTATGGCGCTCGTGTGGTTGAAGTCGGGCAAAGAGGAGTTGAGCCCCACCCCGAAATCCGACAGGCGCTGAGGTCGCTCGAAGAAGCCAGATTCAGGCTGGAGCGTGGCGCCCACGACTTCCACGGGCATCGGGCCAAGGCCCTGGAGCTGACCAATCACGCGATTGAAGAACTTCACAAAGCGCTGAGATCCGACAGAAGGTAAACCTGCACGCGCCGCGCTCGAACATTATGCCAGGATCCGGCGCAGGTCGCGAGCCTGGGCGGGATTCCGGCGCAGCATGATGCGCTTGAGGCGAGCGAATTCGTCCCGGTCAATCTTTTGTACAGTGCCGCGGCCGCGATGGGGCGTGAAAGCCAGGATGTGGTCGAGATCGGGCCGGCGCCGAAGAGAATTTTGGAACCGCACGGCCCGATGCGGCGGGCAGAAATCGATCAATGACCCCATTCCTACGTCCCGCCCGTTTGAAGCTGCACGCGCCACGCCTCGCAGCTCCTTGCGGTCGGTTTCGTAGCAGAGAAACAGATCTCCGCGTTTGACTTCCTCCCGCAGGTAACGAAGGCTGGAGGCGCTTCTGATCCAGCCTTCATCGCCCATGGGGTAGTTTCCCCGAGCCTTGGAGCGAAAATACTGGTCGAACTTCCAGCCGCGTTTGGTATTGATTTTGAAGACCCAGACTTTCATAGCTTCAATTCGGCTTGCTCCATTCGATGACGGCTTTGATCTCGTTGTCGGGGTGTTTTTCCAGAACTTCGGCGAAGCTGGTGAAAGGCACGACGTGGGTGATGATCTGCTGCATCGCTCCTCCCCATGTCTTGTAGGCTTTCCCGAGGTCCTCGACGGCCATTTCAAAATGTTTCCGGCTGGCGTTGACGCTTCCGATCATCACCTGGTTACGCAGCACAAGCTGGCGCATCAACTCCGCGCCGTCAAGTTGGAATGGCCGGTCTCCGCCCGGAATTCCTGTCAGCACGTAAACTCCGTTGGTGCCCAGGGCGTCAAGCAAGTCAAACTCCACGTGGGCAATCCCCGTGGCCTCAAAGATCATGTCAATCTGTCCGTAGGCATCGTCGAGCGCCGAGGGTTTCGTCTCTCGGCCGTCAACGTACTTTCCCCCGAATTGCTGAAGCAGACGGGGCCTCAGGGTGCCAGCGTCCACAACGTCCAGCCCCAGCACTTCTGCGCCGCGAAGTCTGAGCGCGGCGGCGGCCAGCAGCCCGATGGGCCCCAGCCCGGCAACCAGCGCCTGCTTTCCTGCCAGCCATTTTTCGGGCTCCCCAGCGCCGGGAAGCCGGGCGGCCTGAACTGACAACGCTTCGTCAATGGCCTTTTCGGCAACCGAGGTGGGTTCTGAAAGGACTCCCAGCGGAACCTGTTCCCTGGGCACCTTCACAAAGTATTGCGATTCATCCACTACCAACTCGGTCTCATATCCGTCCCTCTGTTTGATGCCCCGCTCGGTGTAATCCCCTGTGGAGCACATGTCGCTGCGGCTGTTGAGGCAAGCGGGGCAGCGCCCGCAACCGCGCCGGACCGTGAAGCAGCCGAAATCGCCGGGTTTGACCGCCTGCACCTGGCTGCCGATTTCTTCCACCTGCCCGAACATCTCGTGCCCGATCACCAGGTCTTTGTGCCCCGGCGGAGCGTCGGCCCGTCCGCCCGACGCTTCTTCGCGGTCGGTCCCACAGATTCCCACACGCAATACTCGCAGCTTGATTTGCCGGGGAGCGCTCAACATGGGCTCAGGCCGGTCAACAATATTCACTTCTTTGGTTCCTGGAGTTATAGCAATTGCTTTCATGATGGCTTCATCTCCCTTCCGGATGAGTAAGACTTATAGCTTATCAAGGTGAAAAGCGCCCCAAGGAAATTTTTGCGCGTTTCGCCTTCCCGCATAGCTGCCAGCCTGTTGGTTGATGCCGCTACTTTGCAAAAGCGTTAATTGCGGCTCAAGAGGATGTCGTGTTGAGTTTTAGAACTTCAGTTCTGTCAGGTCCGAATGGGCGAGGCGCCTGGACCTCGCAGACGGACCGGCTAATATGCCGTGCCGATTGGAGTTAGCGCCCTCCCCTGCCGATAACCTCATCGGAAGGGAACTGCCCCACGCCGGTGTATTGAATTCGAGTTAATGGGTTTCCCGTAACTGGAACCATCGGGCTATTGTGTGGCACCCGGCGCCGGGTTTAAATTCTTCCTATATGAAACACGCGAACACCCTGGATGATCCGGAGAACTATCCTTTCGGCCAACGGCCCGCGCCGAAGCGTTCGGGTCTGTGGAAATGGGCGATCGCGCTGGTGCTGGCGGGGCTGTTTGTTTACCGCTCGACGCGCCCGGTGTTGCGTCTTTCGGCTGAGCCCCCTCCGGCATTTTACGGCTACGGCCAGACCGCGAGCCGGCAGGAAATGCAACGCCAGAAGCGCCTGGCATTGGCCTACTGGAGCGTCGCGGTTCAGCACATCCAGGCGTATTACTCTCCTCAGAAACCTCTGCCGGCCGACCCTCCTCCGCAGTTTCGGATCTCTGACGATACGAGCTCGCTGGAAGCGGACCTGACGGCTGGCCGGGTACAATACTGGAACCGCCTGCGGAAAGTATGGGAAAGGGGCGACACCTGGGTGGTCTCCTACGGGTGGAACACCGACTGGGTTGAACGAACGCTGACCTCTCTTCCACGTTACATGCCCAGATCGGTCACCGGCGTGATCCAGAGTTTCATCGATTTCTTCAGAGACGTCGCACAGCAGATCTCGTTTCACTGAAACCGGTCACGAATCGTGACTTCCTGCTACATTTTCTCTTCCGCTCTTACAGTGTGTGCGCCACCTGCATCCGAGGATCACTCTCTCCCTGGCTAATCCTGAAGCCGTCTTTTTTTGCCACTCTATAACTTGCCCGGGGCTGCGGGCGGAATGGGCTCCTGTGACCCCAAATAACCCACAAGCATAAAAGGAACAGAACCACCCCGCAAGGAGAC
>DASSJE010000406.1:0-8382 GCA_035691365.1 Terriglobia bacterium | reverse complement strand
CATCGCCCGCAGGGATGGAGATAAGGACCGATGGGCGGAGCTGGCGGACCGCGCGCACCAGATTGGTCCCTCCAACCCGGAAGGATGCATAGCTGCGGCGAAGGTTCGTCTTACGCGTGGCCAGCCCATCGAGGCCGTCGCACTTCTGGAGCATGTCGTCCAGGCTAAGCCCGGCGATGCAGAGGCATTGAAACTTCTTTGTGGCGCTTATCTGGACGCCGGCGAATACATCAAGGCAGAGCCCGTGTGCCTTAAGCTCTTTCACGATCAACCTGAAAATGTATCTCTGGCAGAACAGCTCACCCGCGGACTGCTGAACCAGGGCGAAACGGTGCGCGCCTTGAAACTCCTGAAGGAAATCAAGGAACAGCTATATTCGCAGCAGGGGAAAAGGCATGAATTCCTGGCATTGGCCGAACAGATTTATCACGCCGACGAAAATAATCTCGACATTCTGGAATTGCTGCCCCCGATTTATAACGAGCTTAATCACGATGGGGACCTTCGGCTGGCCTTGGCAAGGTTGTTCAGCCTCTACCTTGCAGGCGAGCGATACGACAAGGCGGCTGAAACGCTGGAAAGCATTCTCGATGTCGATCCCTATGGGGCCGCACACGCTGACCGGTTGCTGAATCTCGAAGGCCATATCGATGCAATCTGGTACAAAAACATCGCAGGCCGGCTTTCCCTTCCGGCGGGCGGACGGGCTCTTGCTCCAAGTCTTCTAATGGAACCTGGGGAGGAAGAAGCACCCGGAATGCAGCCGGCGCTCGGGGACCTGATCATCGAAGCTGAGATGTACCACCGGTACCATCTCAGCAAAAAATTGGAAGAGGTCCTCACGCGGATCGACATGTCCTATCCGGGCGCCTGCGAAGACAATAATTCTTTAGAAGAACTGTTCGCGGCTGCGGGCATCGAGCCCACTCCGGCCCCTCAACCTCCCGTCGATGAAACTGCGGGACCCGAGAGAATGGCGCAGTTGCCATTGGACAATCTAGGGAAGATTCCTTCCCTCACGGCCTTCATTCACCGCCAGGGAACGCCCGAACGTGTCCTTCGCGCGGCGGTGGAACAACTCGGCCAGTTGGTGGGCGCCAGCCGTTGTTGGGTCGCCGCCGGGCCGCCCGACTCCACCCCGCTCACAGCCGAATATCTTGCCCCGGGGCTGGCGCCTTCGGATTCCGATGCGGCCCTCACGGTCTGCACTTTCCTGATGCAATTGCCTGCTGTTGGCCCGGAAGGGTGGTCGGTTGACGATGTTCCCGCCAGTACGGAACTCGGCCCTGTTGCACAACAGCTTTTCCGGATGGGTATATCCGCCTTTCTGGCCGTCCCTATTATGGAAAAGGAACAAAAGGCCGGCTTGCTGCTGGTGGAACAGTGCCAGACACCGCGGCGCTGGAAGGACAATGAAATGATGCTCGCCAGGACAGTCGCTTCTCAGGTGGCCATTGCCTTGAACAGCACGCGGCTCCGCCGTCTTGTCCGGTCACTCGCTGGGACCGACGTTGCAACCGGCCTCCTGCCCCGCAGCGCATTCCTCGATTGCCTGCTGGCAGAAGCCTCGCGGGCGGAAGATCAGTCGCGGTCGATCTCAGTCTGCCTGATGGAGCCTGTGGATGCCGCGGGTCTCTCCAGAAAACTCGGTGGCGCGAAAATGCAATCCTATATCCAGAATGTGGCCAGCGTGGTGACTTCCCATATGCGCCAGAACGACATCGCAATCCGTTACGGCCCCTATACCCTGGCCCTTTGCCTTCCAGATACGCCGCTCACCCATTCCCGGGTGGTCATCGAAAAGTTGCAGGCGCAACTGAACCAGATAAAAGTAGATGTTGATTCTGCACCACGTTTCCGCGTCGCGGTGAGCGACCTGTTCCTCAGTCCTGGATTTGACGCGGTGGACGCCGTCACCGAGATCGTCAACCGGCTTGAAACTGCTATAGAGGACCTGCGAGAACAGCCCGAAGCGGCTATCCTCCTTTCCAGGTTTGAAGGCTAGCACAGGTTTTTCCTTTCCAAATTGCCAGCCGGCCCAAAACTTCCTGCCAGCCCAACGAAAACCCGCCTTCCTGCTATCATGGGAATGAACCAGGCTAAGGAGCTCTGGAAGATCCCTTTTCGGGCGCGTCATGACGCTGCGCTGAGTTGTGGAGTTTTCAGAGTTCAACAGGAGAATGTGGGCATGAGTTTCGAAACGCTGCTTTATGAGGTTCACGACGGAATCGCCCATGTCACAATCAACCGGCCGCAGAAACTGAACGCGCTCAACAATCAAGCCATTCAGGAGCTGGCTGATTGCTTCACGCGTATTGCCGATGCCGCTGAGGCGCATGGTGTGGTCCTGACCGGGGCAGGCGATAAAGCCTTTGTGGCCGGAGCAGACATCAATGAACTGGCCGCGGTCACGCCCGCCGAAGCACGAAAGACAGCGCTGCAGGGGCAGGCGCTCATGAACAGAATTGAATACCTGGGGAAGCCGGTCGTGGCCGCCGTCAACGGCTTCGCGCTGGGGGGCGGCTGCGAGATGGCCATGGCCTGCTCGCTCCGCATCGCCTCAGACAACGCGCGTTTTGGCCAGCCGGAAGTCAAGCTCGGCATTATCCCTGGTTACGCCGGGACACAGCGCCTGCCGCGCCTGGTGGGCAAGGGCCGCGCGCTTGAATTGATTCTCTCAGGAGAGCCGATCAGCGCCGGGGAAGCCTGGCGAATCGGGCTCGTCAACCAGGTGGTCAGCCTTCCCGAATTGATCCCGGCCGCTGAAAACGCCGTTCGGAAGATACTGGCCAACGGTCCCGTGGCAGTCCGGTATGCGCTGGAAGCTGTCCATCGCGGGATGGAAATGACCGAACCCGAGGGTGAGCAGTTTGAAGCCAGCCTGTTTGGCCTCTGCTGTGCTACTGCGGATATGAAGGAAGGAACGCAGGCGTTTCTTGAAAAGCGGCCCCCACAATTTAAAGGAAAGTAAGAATACTGGCGCCAGCGCGCCGAAATCAGTTGAGGGATTGATACATCGATGGGTTCTCGAACAAAAGCTCGTGAATTAGCGCTGCAGATGCTTTTCCAATGGGAAGTGGGCCAGCATCCTGCGGCATACGTCCTTCAGACTTTCATGCACGGGCGCAATATTGCCCCTGACGTTGACGCTTTTGCCCGCAGTCTCTTTGAAGGGACCGTCGGCGAAGTTGAAGCTCTCGACCACACCATTGGCGAACACGCCAGGAACTGGCGCACGGAACGCATGCCTGCCATCGACCGCAACATCCTTCGCATGGCCCTCTACGAATTGCTTCACCATCCGGAAACTCCCGGCAGCGTGGTCATCAATGAGGCCCTTGAGCTGGCGCGACGATTTGCCGGCGAAGACTCCGTTGAGTTCGTGAACGGTGTCCTGGACGGCATCTGGAAGTCCCTGCCCCAGGCCCAGCCCAAGCCCTGAAAAAGTCGCTTATCCACAGGACGCCGAGGATGCCCCGCGGACAAGCCATCGTAAACGCAGGGCCGCGAAAAGCCAGGTTGAAAACGCCTCACGCCGCAGCGCTTCGGGCATACGCGATACGCTTTTCAATGGAGGGATGCGAATGGAAGATGAATTCGATCCAGCCGGAGGGCTGGCGCTCGGCGAGGTTGAGTTCGGCAAGTTTCTCCATGCTGGTGATAAAGGCCGCACTACTCGGAATCGTGCGCAAGGCGTAATCGTCCGCCTGCCGTTCCAGCCAGCGTGAATGGCTGTTCACGCAGGGCAGCAGAATCAGGGAAAGGCCCATGCTCACCAGAATCAGCAGGGGCAGGTTTGCGAAGTCCGCCACGCCGCTGAACCCGAGTGACGGGCCCCATTTCAACAGGCAGAGGTCGGCGAGATAGAATCCCAGATAGGTTGTCAGCGCCTGCACAACAATCATGCGGAAAACGTGATGGCGAACGTGGTGTCCGAATTCGTGCGCCAGGACCGCTTCCACCTCCTCGACGCTGAACTTTTCCAGCAGCGTGTCGGAGAGAATGATGCGCCGCGTGTTGCCCAGGCCCACCAGCGCGGCGTTGGCCTTCTTGCTCTTTTCGCTCAGTTTCCATTCGAATACGCCTCGCACCCGAGTGCCCGCCCGGCGTGAAAGCTCCAACAGGCGTTCGGCCAGCTTCTCATCTTCCACCGGCTTGAACTTGAAAAAAATAGGAAACAGCAGCACAGGAGCCAGGTTGGCCAGCAGAACAAAAAAAGCGATGAAGGCTGTGGCAGAGATCACCCACCACGTACCCGGCCAGTTCCTCATGGTCCAGTAAATGAATTCCACGCCCAGCAGTGCCAGCGTTCCGCCTACGGCCAGGCCTTTTAACTGGTCCTTCACCCAATTCCAGAAGGTCTGGTTTGACAGACCGTATCGATGCTCCAGCCTGTAACCTTTCAAATAACTGAGCGGCAGGCCTGGGACCTGGAGAATCAGTCCAACCAGGATAAAGTAGATCAGGAGGGCGAGCGCAGGATGCGACGTCAGGTTATCCGCCAAAATCCTCAGGCCGGTTGTCCACCCGGCAAAAATGAGCAGAACCAGGAGGGCGAGATCGAGCACGAATCCCGCGACTCCCAGGACCCGGCCCGCACGGTGGTAGGTCTTGGCGCGCTCCGAATCATTCATGGCAGGACACATTCAGCCCCAGCAACCTAGCGCGACTGCTGCCGCGCAAAATCAGCGATGGCGTCCAGAAGCGCGGTCACCTGTTCCTTCGACGGCGCCTCTGCGTAGAGCCGCAGAACGTTTTCCGTCCCGGAGGTCCGCACCAGGACCCACATGGAATCCCCCAGAATCATCTTCACGCCGTCCCGGCCGTCCAGGGAGAGCACCTTGAGATTCGCGAGGGAACTCAGCTTCCCGTCGCGGACCAGTTCCACCACGCGCTGCGCGTCCGCCTTGTCAATTTCCAGGTCGACGCGGCGGTAATGGTGCGGCCCGAATTCTTCCTCGAGTTCCTGGACCAGTTCACCCAGGTCTTTCCCCCGTTCCGCAATGATGTCCGCCAGGTAGAGCGAATTCAGGATGCCGTCGCGTTCCGGGAGGTGCCCACGCAGCGCAATGCCGCCGCTCTCCTCGCCGCCGATGATAATATCGCGCGCCAGCATCAACTCGCAGACGTATTTGAAGCCTATCGGCGTCACGTGAAGCGGCAGGCCATATTTCGCAGAAATCTTGTCAACCATCTGCGTAGTCGAAACCGTTTTGACCACTTCGCCCTTCTCGCCGCGCCCGGCAACCCGGTGCCTGAGCAAAATGGAAAACACTTTGTGCGAATCCACCGTGTTGCCCTGGGCGTCAACGGCCCCGATGCGGTCAGCATCTCCGTCGGTGGCAAATCCTGCGTCGGAGCCGCTCTTCACGACCGCTTTGCTGAGGTCTGCAAGATGCGGATCAATCGGCTCGGGGTTGATTCCCGGAAACAGCGGATTGTGCTCGCCGTGAATCTGGGAATAGAAAATGCCGGCTCCGTCAAACAGCCGCGCCAGGCACCCGCGCGCTGCGCCAAACATGGGATCGATCACAAACTTTCTTCCGCTCTCCCGAATACGGTCAAGCGAAACCAGCGTCCTGATGCGCTCAAGGTAGGGGCCCACCAGGTCTGCCGTTTCAATTTCCCTGGCGCCCGCGCTTGATATCCGATCTTTTCCCGGGTCGTCGGGCGGGACGTATTTCTCAACCTGCTTCATGATCTCCGGAGAAGCCGAACCGCCATAAGGGGCCTTGAGTTTGATGCCGTTCCAGACATACGGATTGTGGCTCGCCGTCACCATCAGCGCGCCCGCAGTTTTCCTGGACGCTACGGCGTAGCTCGCGGCAGGCGTGGGCGTGGGGCGATCGGCCAGCAGCACCGGGACGTTTTCCGCGGCAACCTGCCGGGCGGCTTCGCGGGCTGCTTCGGCGGAAAGAAAACGGGTGTCATAAGCGACCACCAGGCCCCGCTCGGGCTGCCCTTCTTGCCGAACGTAGCGGGCGATAGCCGCCGCCACGCGTCGCACGTTCTCGAAAATGAACGTATCACCGATGATCCCCCGCCAGCCGTCGGTTCCGAATTTGATCTGGTCAGCCGATCTCGTCAGATACACCTCCGCGCTACAGTAGTTTCCCCTGGCCCCGCCGTTCCAGTTCCTGCACGGCCTTGCCCACTTTTTGCGACTGCTCCCGCGCGCAGACCAGCAGCGCGTCACCCGTGTCAACAATCACCAGATCCTCGATTCCAATCGTCACAAGATATTTCCGCTCGCCCAACAGCATGTTGCCCCCGGATTCGATGCAAAGCGAATTTTCCGGCCGCACGTTGCCGTCGCGGTCCTTGGCGCTCAGGTCATAGGCTACTGCCCAACTGCCAACATCGCTCCAGCCCATGTCGGCGGCCAATGCAAACACGCTTTCGATTTTTTCCATCAGCGCGTAGTCAATGGAAATTTTCTCAAGCTCCGGGAACAGGCGCTTCATCGCGCGGGCGTTGTCAACGCCTCCTGCCCCGGCAATCTGCTCCAGACCGTCGGCCATGGCGGGCTGAAACCTGCGCAGATTGGCAAGCAGCGTTGAGGCGCGCCACACAAACATGCCAGCGTTCCACAGATAGCGTTTGGAGGCGACATACTTTCGGGCAACGGCGAGCGCAGGTTTCTCGGTGAAGTTTTCCACGCGGAAGACCCTCTCGCTTCCCGCGTTCTTCTCGATTCCGCCCAGCCGGATGTAGCCATAACCCGTTTCCGGACGCACCGGCTGTATGCCCAGGACCACCGACCGGCCTTCCTCCGCCGCCCAGCGGCAGCCGGCCTTCAGCACGTTGCGGAAGGCGCCCGGCTTGCGAATCACATGGTCAGCCGGAAGGATGGCCATGATGCCTTTCGGATCGCGGCGCTGAATCTCGTGCGCCGCCAGGCCGATAGTCGGCGCCGTGTTGCGCTGCGCCGGTTCGGCAACAATCTGGCGTTCCGGGATGCCGGGCAGCAGCCGGACGATCTGGCGCCGCACCAGACTGTTTGTAAAAATATAAATCCTCTCCGGCGGCACAATTCCTTTGACGCGTCCCACCGCCTGCTCAAGCAGCGTGGCGCCCCCAAACAGATTCAGCAGTTGCTTGGGCGTTTTGCGCCGGCTCAACGGCCAGAAGCGCGTTCCGCTGCCACCGGCCATAATCACCACATAGACGTGGTCGTAAAGGGACCCTCGCGATTTCTGCGCTCTGCTCATGAGTCTCTAGTCAAAAAGAATTTTCCTGATTTGCCCGGCCTTCAGCCCGCGCCGGGAAAGCGGCCGCCTGAAATCCTTGTCCACATCGGGCACATAAAACTTCAGCATCTTCGTCTTCTCGACCGGCGACACCCGATACGGCCCGGCCTCCGGCGGAATCACCCAGGTGTCGCCTGCATGGTAGCCCATCCATCCTGCGGCGGTTTCCAACCGCCCTTCACCCGCCACAATCGAGAACGTCTCCACATGCTCCGCCGAGGCTTTAAAACGCCCTGTTTTCCCCAGGCGCAATTCTTCTACGGCAAAATGCGGGCAGGCAAGAATGTAGCGGCGCGAGCCAAACGGTTCATCCACCACGCGATGCGGCAGGTTGCGGAGCGGCGCAGCCTCAGGCACGATCACGCCAAAACCCTTCTCCAGATGGAGCGGGCGCGGCTTCCCATCGAGACCCAAGCGGCCAAAATCATCCAGCCGGTAGGTCATGTCCGAATGTTCCTCGGCTTCAAAGAGCACCAGCCCCGGGCCCAGCGCATGGACGGTGCCGGGCGGCACAAAAATCGCTTCCCCCGCCTTGGGATGGAAGCGATAAAGCAGGTCCTTGCTCCTGCCCCGCTCACACGCCTCCCTCAGCATTTCCAAGGATGTCCCCGGCTTCATCCCCAGCAGGATTTCCGCCTCAGGCTCCGCGTGAATGATGTACCACATCTCGCACTTCCCCAGGTTGCCGGGGTCGTGCTTGCGCGCGTAGCGATCGTCCGGATGCACCTGGAGCGAAAGCCAGTCGCTGGTGAAAATGTATTTGGAGAGGATGGGAAACCGCCGGTCTTTCCAGTTCGAGCCGTTCAACCCGCTTCGGTATTTCGCCGATGTTTCACCCAGCGTGAGTCCTGCGGCGGGGCCGTTCAGGATTTCTGAACTCTCGTCCGTAATCCACACTTCACCGATCAGGGTCTCTTCACCCGGCTGGGCAACGGCCCCGCGATCACTTGCAATCCTTTCAGGTGCAGGCCATTCAAACAGCGGGGCGAGTTCGTCCACGCCCCAGATTTTGGGCTTGAAGATGGGTGAAAGCTTGAGCGGCATTTCGAGTTTTGGCATAGGTCGCATCGCAGGGCGCTGAATAAGTCCTGCTCACGCAGAGTCGCGGCGCCGGGCGGCAACCAGGCACCTG
>DASSJE010000405.1:0-3608 GCA_035691365.1 Terriglobia bacterium | reverse complement strand
CGACTGGTTGTTGAAGAACCCGCCCGCCAGCGAATTCGACTGGCCGAACAGCGGCGAGGTGATGTTGCCTACGGGTGTTCCCAGGTTCACCTTGTTGAGGACGTTGTGGGCCATGATGCCCAGCTCGACCTGGTAACGCCGGTCACTGGAGCTGCCGAAACGGGGACCGCCGCCGCCGCTGCTGAGTCCGCGGCCGCCGAGCCCTCCGCGGCCGCCGCCGTGCCCATGAAAACCGCCGCCACCGCCGCTGCTGCCAACCTCTTTGCCGAAGCCGAAGGTTTTGGATAGCCGCGCGTTCATCGAGAACTGGCCGGGGCCGGTGAGGTAATTGGCGGGCACAAGCTGCTCGCCGGAAAGGGGATCGACATTAAAGATTCCCAGCGCGGTCTGCACACAGGTCGCGCACAGGCTGGTGGCCAGGGCCGGCCGGTCGTTGTAAATCGAATCTCCGTTCAGGTCCTGCCCGAGCGTGATGTTATAGGGCCGGCCGGAACTCAGCACCATGAAGGGGCTGAAGCTGAATCCGTAGGGCATGCCGACGGAGCCGCCCAGGAAGAAGCGGTTGCGGGTGGCCCACGGCGCCGCTCCGTAGCTCTGCGCAAGATCGTACTGGTTCATGGGGAACGCGCCCCCACTGGCGTTGGTGTTGGCATAGCTCAGCGTGTAAACGCCAAAGAGCGACAGCGCCGGCCCCATGCGCAGGTTGAAGTTGGTGATGAGCTGGTTCTCATTGTAGAGCCCGGCGGACTCATACTGATAGATGTTGCCCACATCCCCGAAGGGCCGCACGCCGCTCGAGGGATCGGCGGGATCGTAGGTGCCGGGCAGCGGCGCGTTGATGTTGCGCGTCAGCAGTTGGTGGATGCCGTGCGTTGTCACGTAGGTGACGGAGGTCTTGAGGTTCCGGGTCACCTGCCGTTCCAGCCCCACGGCGCCCTCGATGACATAGGGCGTCTGATAGTTCGGCGCAATCTGGTAGAGCGTGGGATAAGTGGCGGAACCCGCCAGGGTGTTCAGAGGCGGAATATTTCCGGGCAGAAAATCCGGCGAAGAGACAATGTACTGCTGCTGGTTGATGCCGTTCAACTGCTCGGCCTGCAGGATGTTGTCCACGTCAAACCGGTCGTAGAAAATCCCCGCGCCCGCCCGCAGCACGGTCTTGGGAGCGCTGCCGCTTCTGCCGATCCCCCAGGCGAAACCCACGCGCGGCGCGATGTCAAAATGGTCGTTGATGTGGTTCTGCCCTTCGAAGCGCAAGCCTCCGGTGAGTGAAATATTCGGCCGCACGCGCCAGGTGTCCTCGGCATAGAGCGCGTAGTCGATGCGGTTCGCGCTGGCCACCGGGTTGCCGGTGATGATGGAGAACTGGCTGGCGCCGCCGCCCGCCGCGATGATCTGCGCCGGCGTCATTCCTTGCGCGAGGCCCTGGGCATAAATTGAATATTCGTTAATGCCCGGAAAGGTGAAACTCCCGTTGTAGCCGCTGGTGGTGTTGATGGAACTGCTGATGTCGCGCACCCGGCCGCCAAAAGTCAGCGCGTGTTTGCCGTGGGTCATCGACGTCGCGCTCTGCAATTCGTACTGGTTCCCGGTGTCCTGGAACGTCCCTTTGTTGCTTCCGCCCCCGGTGAAGGCGCCGATCACGTTCAGCGTGGGGTCGGTGCTCAGCGGGGTCTGGATGCTGCTGGAGTGGACATACTGGAAGCGCGTCTGGGTGACGGTGCGCGTGCTGATCACCTGCGTGTCGCTCACTTGGACCAGGTTCTCGCTGCCCGTCGAGTTGTAGCCGTCGGTGGGAAGCTGGAATTGCCCGATGCCCGCATTCGTGTTTTCGTTTGACCAGTGCTGGTAACGAATCGACATCACGTTGTTGTTGCTGAGTTGCAGGTCCACGCGCGGGCTGATGTTGGTCCTCGAGGCAGGGCTGGCAATCGCTTCATTCAGCAGGCTGCCGCCGGGAGCGAAGTTCGCGGCGGGAACAACCGCGTTCACAATCGAGGTGTTGTCCGAGCTGCGGTGGAACATATCGAAAAAGAACGACGCTTTCTTGCTGATGGGCCCGCCGAAATCGCCCGAAAACATCTGCGAGTGGTAGCCCGGCTGGTCCGTCACAAAGGGGTTCCGGGAATTGAACGCCGAGTCGTTGCCAAAAGAAAAGATGCTGCCGTGATACTTCTGGAAGCCCGGCTTGGTCGTGATATCAATCCGGCCGTAGCCCAGCCGCTCGTAGGCGGCCGAAAAAGGGTTCTGGTTCACGCGCACTTCCAGGATGGCTTCCTTGGGCGGCAACTGGCCTCCGGAAAATCCGTCAATGTAAATCTGCCCGCCGTTCGGCCCCGCCGCCGGCCCGGCAAGTTCCTGAAGCTCGGTCTGCAGATCGTCAGGATCGTCGGAAAGCGATTTCAGATCCTCTCCCTTCAGCACCACCGCGCCGACGTTGTTGTCCGGACTCACGCTGAGCTGCTGGCTTTCACCCTCCACGGTGACCTGTTGCTTTTCCATCACAAGGGCCAGTTGGGCGTTCACGACCTGCGGCTGGCCTTTGGCCACCTGAACGTCGGCCTTGCTGAACGTTGCAAAACCCATGGTGCTGATGGACACCGAATAGGCGCCCGGCGCAAGGTCTTTAAAGCTGTAACGACCCTGCTCGTCGGTTTGCGCCGTTTTGGCCGCGTGGTCCGGCCCCGTCAGCGTTACAGTCGCGCCGGGAATGGCCGCGCCTGAAGGGTCCGTAACCTGGCCGCTCAGGGCGCCGTTGCCCGCCTGCGCAAAAACTGCGGCGGAAAAACAAAAAATTGCTAGGAATGTCAAGAATGTCCGGCTGAATCTTCCAGAAAAGTCGGTCCTCACCGTGAGCCTCCCCCAACTGCCTCTGCACATGGAAACGCCCGGCCGTTACGGCATGCGCTGTTCTGCTTGCGTTGAAGAATCAAGGCAAACGGAAAACCTTTGCGTCCGCAATGTCCGGGCCTTTGCTGTCTGCGATGTGCCATAAGTCACAACTCTTGTCGAAACTGCTCTCTCCGATTGGCTATGGACGGTGTTGCAGGCGCGGCGGTTTCTTTCGCAATGTCAAATGCGTGTAAAACCGGGTGAGAAAAGCCTGAAAAAATGAGGAAATTCTATTAAATTCGCGGTGGCAGGCTCGGGCCCCTCCCAAAAGAAACCCTCTCCGAGGGGACGTTGCCGGAGGGATGACGGCGGGTGAGGGGTGTTTTGAAAATTGGTAATTTGCGATTTGTGATTGGCGATTGAAAAGCGGCGCGCTGCCCCAAATGATAGCCCTCTCCCTCGGGGAGAGGGTAGACGCGCAGCGTCCGGGTGAGGGGTCCGTTAAATTCATCGGCGATTGGGTGATTGAATGCAGTTATGAATTCTGAATTATGAATGACGTTTGCCTGAGTTGGCGGCAGGGTTGTTCCGCCGTGCCGGATAACTCAGCGGCTGTTTTGCCGTTTGCGAAGAACGTCTTTCGCCCCTCCGGGCCTTTGCGGCCTCTGTATCTCAATAGCTTTAACACAGAGAGCACAGAGGGCTCTCCATGAATTCCTCGCAGGTTCCTGTGGGGCCACGGAGGACACAGAGAAGAGTCTTTCGCCCCTCCGGGG
>DASSJE010000404.1:0-2383 GCA_035691365.1 Terriglobia bacterium | reverse complement strand
GGACGTGTGAGGGTGGTGCTTTTTACGAGCAGCAACCAGGTGACAAACGTCCTGCAGGTGGCTGCCGGACAAGGGTCCGCGGAAAAACTGAAGAGAACCCTGCGACGAACTGTGGTTTGCTCAATCGGTCCCACCTGTACCGGAGCGCTGGTTGCAGCGGGCATTCCTGTTGATATGGAGGCTTCGCCCCCAAAGATGGGTGTGCTGGTGCTGGAATCGGCACGCCGGGCGCAGGAGTTACTTCGCCAGAAGGACTCTGGCACCGGAGCTTCGGGAGCAACTGTCGAACCCAATGGTGTGGGGCCCACGGCACCCAGTGCTGCAGCGGTGATGGAGTCGGTGCAGGGGGAGTCTCGCTTTGCGGCCGGTGAGTCACTGAGGAATTCTCGCTTTATGAAGGCCTGCCGCCGTGAGCCCGTGGATGCGACTCCGGTCTGGCTGATGAGGCAGGCGGGCCGTTTTATGAAGGAGTATCGCGAGCTTCGGGCGCGCGTTCCCTTTCTCGAACTCTGCAAGAATCCCGAACTCGTCGCGGAAGTCACCGTTGGCGCAGCCCGCAAGCTTGGAGTGGACGCGGCCATCATTTTCGCGGACCTGCTTCTCATTATTGAACCTCTGGGGCTCGAACTTGAATATGGCAAGGGCGAGGGGCCGCTGATCAGGCCTGCGGTTCGCGAGTCGCGCGATATAGACCGCCTGCGGCCCGTCGAGCCGGAGGATTCACTCGGTTATCTTTACGATGCCATCCGGCGCACCCGTGCCGCGCTCCCTCACGACATGCCACTTATCGGTTTTGCCGGAGCGCCTTTTACCGTGGCTTCGTATATGATCGAGGGCGGAGCTTCCAGGACTTTTCGCCACACCAAGGGTCTGATGTATCGTGACGAAGGCGCCTGGCGGATACTGATGGAGCGGCTGGCCCGCGAAATCGCAGGTTACGTAAACGCGCAAATCAGAGCGGGCGTTCAGGCTGTTCAGATTTTTGACTCCTGGGTTGGCTGCCTGGGTCCCGAAGACTACCGGAGATTTGTTTTGCCATACTCCCGCCTTCTGTTGCAGGGGATCACTCCAGGCACGCCGGTGATTCATTTTGGGACTGGCACCGGAATGTTTCTGGAAGAGATGCGTGATGCAGGCGGCGACATCATCGGGCTCGATTTCCATGTTGAACTTGGGAAGGCATGGGAACGGCTGGGAGAACGGGTAGGCGTGCAGGGAAATCTTGACCCTGTGGCCCTCTATGCGGATTTGCCGTACATTCGCCAGCGCGCTCAGGAGATTCTGAACCAGGCGGCTGGACGTCCCGGTCATATCTTCAATCTGGGCCATGGAATCCTGCCGGATACGCCCGAGGAAAAGGTGATTGCGCTGGTCGAGATGGTCCACGAGCTGAGCTCGCGCAAAAACTGAAGTTTCGGTAACAGGTTCCAAAGAACGTGGGTGTGCATTGCGAACGGAACAATCAAGTCTTACAGACGCTTCGCGATGGGCTGTCCTGCTGATGGCACATGGCGCCCCCGACCGGTTGGGTGACATTCCGCAATTCCTTCTGAATGTGCGAGCAGGGCGCGGACTTCCGGAAAAGGCCGTGCAGGAGGTTATCCACCGTTACGCCAGCATTGGCGGAAGTTCGCCGCTGCTGCGAATCACCAGGCAGCAGGCCGAATCCCTGGCGAGTGCCCTGGGTTTGCCGGTTTATGTGGGGATGCGCAACTGGAAGCCTTACATTGAAGAGGCTGTTCGGAAGCTTGCGGAAGATGGAGCGGGCCATGTGGTGGCCCTCTGCCTGGCGCCGCACAATTCTCGCACGAGCATCGAACTTTATCGCAGCCATCTCTCACAGGCTGTCGACAAAGTTGCACCGCACCTCCAGGTGGAATTTGTAGAAAACTGGCACGACCGCCCAGATCTGATTTCCGCTTTCCGTGAGAAGATTTCCGCCGCTCTTGCCGCCGCGGAATTGGAGTCCGGCCGGCCGGTCCCCGTGGTTTTCACAGCCCACAGTGTTCCGGTAAGAACCATTACAGAGGGTGATCCTTATGAAAGCCAGGTACAGGAGACGGCGCAACTATTGGCGCAGTCAATAGGTTTAAAAGAATACCGAGTGGCTTTTCAGAGCCAGGGTATGACTTCGGAACCCTGGGTGGGGCCCACCGTGGAATCGCTGATTGAAGAATTTGCAGAAAAGGAGCTCCGTTACTTGGTGCTGGCGCCCATCGGATTTGTATCCGACCACGTTGAAGTTCTTTACGACATCGATGTCGCTTTTCGCAAGTACGGGCAAGAAAGAGGGATTTCCATCGTGAGATCGGATTCGCTCAATGCCAGTCCACTTCTCATCCGATGTTTGGCTTCCATTGTTTTAAATCGAATTGAAATCGCT
>DASSJE010000403.1:0-7102 GCA_035691365.1 Terriglobia bacterium | reverse complement strand
ACCGAGATGATTACCGCCGTCGATACGAATGTCCTCCTTGATATTCTGGCTCCTGACGCTGTCTTCGGGCCGGCGTCCGCGGACGCTATTCGAGTCTCAATGGCCCAGGGAAGCCTTGTGGCCTGCGAGATCGTCTGGGCCGAGCTGGTTCCACACTTTGCTTCGCCGGGTGCCACGCGCGCGGCCATGGCTCGCCTGGACCTCGAATTCAGTGTGGTCACCGAAGAAAGCGCGCTGGAGGCGGGGCGCTTGTGGAGCGAGCATCGCAAGCGCGGAGGTTCCCGATCCCGTCTGGTGCCGGACTTCCTGATCGGCGCGCATGCATTGCACCAGGCCGATCGCCTGCTGAGCCGCGACCGGGGCTTTTATCGCACCTACTTCAAAAGACTTTCCGTCCTTGACCCAGGCACCCGTTGATCCGGTCCGGGAGTTCCGAAATCTGATCATGCCTTTATGGCCGGCCATTCCATTCTCCCGATCGTTCAATGCGCCGGTTTCAATTCCGCCCTTTGCACCCGCTACCTCGCTGCGTCAGGAGTCCAGGCCAGGGGAAGGGAATCCAGCCACGCGCCAAGGCAGCCGAATTCGTGCGGTGGCGGCTCCCCGCCGACCCTCATCGGCGGCATTTTTTAGCTCTCCTGTATTTTCCACACATGCTCGGATTCGTTTTTTCACGGTCTGATTCTAAAGGACTTACTGGGCTAGTTTTTGGGTTCGTTTTTGGGTTCGTTTTTCAACAGGTGCGAATCTAAAGGACTTCTTGGGTTCGTTTTTGGGTTCGTTTCGGCTAACATGTGTAGCCTTTCTCTTTGTTTTCAATAACTTCTTGGCTTCGTTTTCCAAAATAAGATATCTTTTTTTATTTTTCAGCCCCGAAAAACCCAAAATCGACCTTTTCCTATCGCATTTTTTATCGTGCGCGACGACAAAATTGCGTGGTGCGCATGCCTGGACTCACGCTCCCCTTTCCCCCGCCGGAAACGCCCGGCGCGACATCTTGAAGACTAGCACGGTAGCGTAGCTTTGTCAAGTTTTTTCTGCCGCGGCGCATGTAGCGGCGGCTTTACGCCGCCATTGCCCGCCAGATCTCGCCGCGACGAAGAGCCCGGTCGCGCCAAACCCGCCGCTGCGGCCTTCAGGGGCTGAACGCCCCCGAGGGAAGGTCGCTGGCCAATGTCGGAGCTTCAGGTCCGACAGAAAACCGCAGGCTGGCGGTCGTGCCTGCTAAGACTAGGGGGTCGGAGCTTCAGGTCCGACAACAAGCAGCAGGCTGACGTGGGTGGACGTTTTTCACCAACCATCAAAATCCTCGCGCAAAGGGGGCCCAGCCTGCGGCGAATAAACTCGCGCCCTCCGCAAAAGTGGCCGGGTAATTCGCAATTGGTAATTGCTTTCAACCGCTCAATCACTCAATAATTGCATTCATAATTCATAATTAATAATTTATAGTTATCATTTAATTGATTGATCCCCAAGTATCAAATAATTCCCTGCCCAACCGTCTCGCGTCCGCCGTCTCACGGAAGGCGACGGTGAATATCAAATCCAAAATCGCCGGCTGGCGTCCGGCTATTTCACCAGCCAGCCGTCCTGCAACTGGATGATGCGGTTTCCGTAGGCGGCCCATGCTTCGTTGTGGGTCACCTGGATGATGGTGGTGCCCT
Source organism: Terriglobia bacterium (assembly GCA_035691365.1). GTDB lineage: Bacteria > Acidobacteriota > Terriglobia > UBA7540 > UBA7540 > SCRD01. Next base: position 5,438 of record DASSJE010000403.1, on the reverse strand, counting down.
CCTCATTCAGCTTCTTGAAAAGGTCCATGATTTCCTTGCCCTGGCTGGAATGGAGATTTCCGGTGGGCTCATCGGCCAGAATCAGTTTGGGGCTGGCGATCACGGCCCGCGCCACGGCCACAAGTTGCTGCTGCCCGCCGGAAAGCTGGCTGGGATAAAGGTCTTTCTTGCCCACGATCTGGAAGCGGTCGAGCGTGTCGGCCACCATGGCCTGGCGTGCCGACGCCTTGACGTTGCGATAGGAAAGTGGAATATCAAGATTTTCGGCCACCGTGAGACCGTCGAGCAGGTGGTACTGCTGGAAGACAAAGCCGATGTACGCCTTGTTCAGTTCGGCGCGCTTCTTCGTGTTCAGCTTGTGGACGGGATGGCCGAGGAAGAAATATTCGCCGTCAAAAACGCCATCGAGCATCCCCAGGATGGCCAGCAGGGTGGATTTGCCCGCGCCCGAGGGTCCCATGATGGTGATGAACTCGCCTTCTTTGATCTCAAGTTCAATCCGGCGGAGGACCCAGAATCTGCCCGCGCCCACCGGGTAGGACCTTTCAACGTTGCGAAGTTCGATCATGGAGGAAAACCCTTTGGAATTGATTCATTGCCCCATTTTGTCATTGATTCATTGAGACGACCCCATCATCAGAGCCTGCCAATGCTTCAATGGATCAATGATTCAATCAGCCGATGCCTTCGTCATGCCGTTTCCAGCACGAGGGCGATGGCCGTGGAGAGGCGCGCCCAGTTGGAGGTTTCGCGTTCAAGCTGTTTGCGGCCGCTCGATGTGAGGCGATAGTATTTGGCGCGGCGGTTGTTTTCTGACGCGCCCCACTCTGCGGCGATCCATCCCTGCTGCTGCAGGCGATAGAGCGCCGGGTAGAGCGAGCCCTGCTGCACCTGCAGCACCTCCTTCGAGATTTGCTGGATGCGCTGGGCGATGCCCCAGCCGTGCATGGGTTCCAGCGCCAGAGTTTTCAAGATCAGCAGGTCCAGCGTGCCTTGCAACAGATCAATTGACTTGGCCATGGGCAGGTTCTCCTTTTTCCGGTGTTTCCCCTCCGGCTGCGTTGCCGTTGTCATTCACGATGCGGCCGTCCAGCATATTCACCACGCGCTCGGCGTGGGCGGCAAAGCGCGGATCGTGCGTGACGATGCAGATGGTGGCGCCCTGGCGGTGCAGGTCATCGAGCAATTGCATCACCGCTTCGCCGTTTTTCGAGTCAAGGTTGCCGGTGGGCTCGTCGGCCAGCAGGATGGCGGGATCGCCGGCCAGCGCCCGCGCCACGGCCACGCGCTGCTGTTCGCCGCCCGAAAGCTGCGAGGGATAGTGCTTGATGCGGTGCGTCATGCCCACCTTTTCCAGCGCTTCGGTCACGCGCCGCTTGCGCTCGCCGGCCAGCATGCCGCGATAGGTAAGCGGCAGCTCGACGTTCTCCTGGATGGTGAGGTCGCCAATCAGATTAAAACTCTGGAAGATGAAGCCCACTTCCCGATTGCGGATGCGCGCCCGCTCGCTGAAATTGAGCGATTCGACCGGCCGGGACTTGAGCCAGTAGTGGCCGTCGGTGGGGGAATCGAGCAGGCCGATCAGGGAGAGCAGCGTGGACTTGCCGCAGCCTGACGGCCCGGAAACCGATAGATATTCGCCTGGGCGAATCTCCAGGTTGACTCCCTCGAGCGCATGCGTCTCGACTTCCTCGGTGGCAAAAATTTTTGTCACCTTTTCCAGGTGGATCAAGGGCGCGCCAACGCCCGGTGTATGCTCCACTGCAACTTGGGCTTGTGTTCGGCTTTCCATCGATGCCCTCCCTTTGCGAATTTGAACATTGAGAGATTCGTTCGTTGGCCCATTGAGCGATTTGGTTGACCTTGCGTCGGCAATTTCATAATTATCTGGTCGCCTCAAAGGTTCAATGAGTCAATCTTTAATTCCTTCAATTTCTTTATTCATACCTCAGGGCTACATTCGGATCGATTCTGGCAGCCCGGCACGCTGGAATGAAACAACCCAACACTCCCACGGCGGTCAGGATCAGCGAAACCGCGACAAATGTCAGCGGATCGGTGGGCTTGATGCCATAGAGCAGGCTCGCTAAGAATCGTGTCAGGCCGAGTGCGCCAATGATGCCGATGGCGACTCCTGCCAGTGCCAGCTTAAGCCCCTGGCCGACCACGAGCCGCAGCACATCGTTTCTTTGCGCCCCCAAGGCCATGCGGATGCCGATTTCGTGCGTGCGCTGGCTGGTGACATAGGAGACGACGGCATAAATGCCCAGGCTTGCCATGAGCAGCGCCAGGGCGGCGAACACGCCCATGAGAGCCATCGAAAAGCGCTGCGCCGAAAGAGAATCCGACACGATTGATTCCATTGTTGGCGTGCCGGCGACAACGGCCCTGCTATTGATCTGTTCGATCGTTCGGCGAATGGCGCCGATCTCGGCCACAGGCGAGCCTTGCGTACGCACGACTGCCGCGATGTTCGCGGCAATGAGCGGAACAAACGGCTCGGGTGTTTGCGCGGCGGCCATGTAGCACTGCGCAAGAACAGGGGAAGACGAGCTCTCATCCAGGCCCCACTGTTTAACGTGACCCGCCACGCCGACGATTTCCGCTGTAGTGTTTAAGATGTCAATGTTGATTCGCTTGCCGATGGGATTTTGATTGGGAAAATACAGTCGGGCAAAGTCCTGGTCAATCACGGTCACAAATGGCGCATGCTGATTGTCCGCGGAAGTAAGAAAACGGCCCCGCAAGAGCGGGATTCCCATCACCTTCAAGTAGTCTGGCTGGACAACGTAGAACAGTGCCTGCTTCATTTGCGATTCACTGGCCGGCTTGGGTTGCCCTTCGAGCCAAAACGGCAATTCTGAATCGCCTTGCAGCGGGCGCGCCGCCACGGACAGTGAAGCAGCTCGGACGCCGGGCAAAGAGGCGAGCCTGCCCTGAATATCCTGCCAACTTTGCAGTGTCGCCTCGGCGTTCTTTGCCGGCGGAAACGACGCGTAGGCTATGAGCACGTGGTGCGGGTCGAAGCCAGGATCAACGCTCCAGAGCTTGACCAGGCTGCGAACCAGCAGGCCTGCGCCGGCCAGCAGCACCAGCGCCAGAGCCATCTGCGCAACGACGAAAACGCTCTGCGTACGGTGATGCCCGGCGCTCGCGCCACGGCCGCCTTCCTTGAGCGTCGCCTGAATATCCGCCGCCGAGGTTTTGAGCGCGGGCGCCAGGCCGAACAGAATGCCCGTCAGCACTGACACCACCAGCGTGAACAACAGCACGCGTCCGTCAAGATGAACTTCCTGGACGCGCGGCAGCGCCTCCGGCAACATTTTGAGCGCGGCTTGCAATCCCCACGTGGCCAGCAGAATGCCCAGTCCGCCACCCGCGAGCGCCAGCAGCGTGCTTTCCGTCAGAAGCTGGCGGATGACCCGCCGGCGGCCTGCTCCCAGGGCAATGCGGATGGCAAACTCGCGCGCACGGCTACTCGAGCGCGCCAGCATCAGATTGGCCACATTGACACAGGCGATGAGCAGAACGAATCCAACCGCCGCCAGCAGCACCAGCAGGTAAAGCCGCATCGATCCCACCATGTCCTGCTTGAGCGACACCATGGCGATGCCTGATCCCTTATCGGCATCAGGATACTGCTCGGCGAGATGCTGGGCGAGAGCATCCATGTGGACTCGTGCCTGTTCGAAAGTTACGCCGGGCTTGAGCCGGCCCACCGCGTCCATGCCCATGCTGACGCGGCGATCGCGAAAATTTGGGTCACTCCATTGGCCGATGGGAACATAAACATCGGCGATCTGGAAATTGGAAACACCGCTTTCGAAATAGAAACTGGATGGAATGACTCCGACGATCGTGTAATTCCTGCCGTTGAGTGTCAGGGCCTTGCCGAGAACGTCCGGCGAAGATCCAAACTTGCGCTTCCAGAATCCGCCGCTGATCAGTGCCACCGGCGGCGCACCGATTTGGTTTTCTTGCGGGGTAAAGTTCCGCCCGATCACCGGATTCACACCTAAAACAGGAAAGAAAGTGGCCGATACCATGTCAGCCGGCACGGACTCGGGCTCGCCCTTTCCCGTCAGGCTAAAATGATCCGACCGGTACGCAGCGAGCGAGGAAAAGGAGCGATTATCGCGCTCCCAGTCGAGAAAATTGGGGTAGGAAATTGAGGCCCGAGAGAATTGCTCCGTCCGAGAATAAAGTGCGACGAGACGCTCGGGCTGAGGGTACGGCAGAGGATTCAGCAGCACGCCGTTCACCACGGAGAAAATCGCCGTGTTGGCGCCGATGCCGAGCGCAAGGGTGTTAATGGCAACGGCCGTGAAGCCGGGGCTACGGCGAAGCTGGCGAAGACCATAGCGGAAATCCTGGAAAAGTTCATTCATAAATCGCACGTGCCAACTGTCACGGCATTCTTCTTCGATGGCTCCCACATTGCCGAAGGCCCGAAGTGCCGCGAAGTGAGCTTCGTCGATGCTCATGCCTTCCGCAATATTCTGCTCGATCTGCTTGTCGATATGGAAACGAATTTCGTCGTCCATTTCCTGCTCGGCCCGGTCTTCGCGTAACAGTGCATGCAGGTTGAACATGGCTGCCTCCCAAATGCAGCGCCGGGTTTTGCACCCAGCACGTCCTACCTGCCCCACACGCATCCCGCAAACGCGATAAAGATCCCCAGCGGGATATCACTACGGATTTAAAAACCCATCTTTCAAAACTCAGTACTTATTCCAAGCGAATGCGGTCAAAGCCGTCCCATCGCGACATGTCGGACAGGATGACCTGGTCGCCCACATCGAGCCCGCCGAGAATCTCGACCGTGTTGACGGATGCCAGGCCGAGCTTCACCTTCAGGCGGACGGCCTGCCTGCCGCCGTCGGTCAGCTTGAACAGGCCGACCGTGCTGTCCGACTGGCCAAACGCCGGGCGCCCCACGTAGATCACGTTAGACAGGTGCGTGATTTCAATCGTGCCGTCCACACTCAGGTCCGGAACAGCGCCAGGGGGCAGCGGGCCATCGAGTTTCACATCCACCGTGCGCGTGCCGTTCTGGACTGAGGGATCAATCCGAATGACGTGCCCGGGAATGGTTCCGTTGTGCGTATCAATCTCCGCCTGCTGATTCAACTGAATGTCCTTGGCCTGGGTTTCGGCGATCTGCAACTGCGCTTTCAGTTGATTGGGCTGCGCCACCTTGGCAAGCGTTGTGCCCGCGGTCACCTGCTGTCCCGCCTCGACGGGCAGTTCCTGCAGCACTCCTGTGGCGCCGGCGTACACGGTGAGAGAATCGAGCTGGCCCTTCTTCAGATTGTAGAGAGCGCGGAGTTGCTCGATTTTGGCCTTCTGCGCGGCCAGTTGCGCCTGGATGGAACTTGAAAGCACGCCGATCTGCTGGCTGGCGATCTGGTCCTGCGATTGCGCCGACTGGGCCTTGG
>DASSJE010000402.1:0-15304 GCA_035691365.1 Terriglobia bacterium | reverse complement strand
ACGACGGCCATTTCAGAGCGCGTGAATGTGCAGTTCCGATTCGAAGCTTTTAATGTCTTGAACCACCCGCTCCTTTCCATGCCCAGCCCGTTCGTGGACACCTATCCACAATATGATCCCACCGGCAGGTTCCCTGTGGGCCCGGCGGACATCAGCCAGATCGGGTCTTTCAACACCATCAGCAGCACCGCCGCTGCTAACCGCCAGCTTCAGTTTGCTCTGAAGTTCATCTGGTAGCCGAAAGGGAAGCGGTTTGGGACAGCTGTGGTTTTCTGGAACGTAGGGAAAACTGGAGGGAGGAGCGCAGCTCCGTCGCTGCACTCCCCCAACTCTTCACGGACGTCTCCCTGCCCCGGAGAGATTAGGCTTCCACCGGGTGGTCCTGAATCTCTTCAGTCGCAGCATTCCAGTACTGCTTCTTGCCTGACCAATAGGCCTGGGCAGCCATGATGCAAGCGACGGAGTGTGAAAAGCCGTGGTCCACGGTGCAATGTGGCTGCTGGCGGGAACGCATGCACTCGAACCAGTTGGCCGTATGCTCCAGCGTCAGGTCGCCCATGCCCATGGGTGGAAGCTTGGTTTCGCCGGGCGGGAGAATGTATTTCGACGTCCGCTGCTTATCAATGTCCGGATTGTCTTCGTGGTTCCCTTTCTCCTCCACCAGACTGTAGCGCGGGCTGCCTTCACCGCCATGGTTGAAAAGCGTTGCTTTTTTGCCCATGTAGCGAGTGAAGGACGGGGCATCGTTGCCAAAGCTGGTGGAAAAGCTGACCAGAAAGCCCTTGGGATACTCCAGCAGGGCCTGGAAGGTATCGGGATTCTCCCGGCCATCATGCCAGGCTAGAATCCCGCCGTGGGCCACCACTGAGCGGGGAAAGTTGTCGTCCATGAACCAATGCACCAGGTCGGTGGCGTGGCTCATCCACTGGTCCGGAATTCCGCTGGAAAATTCCTTGTACAGGCGAAACTCACAGTAAATCTGCGGATCAAAGGGGCGATAGGGCTTGGTCATCAGCCACTTGCGCCAGTCGGTGTCTTGCTCGCGCACCTGCTTTGATTCCGGGCGCCCCCGCCACCTGGGGCCATGATAATTCCAGACTATTTCTACTTTGCTCACGTCTCCCAACGCCCCGGTCTGCACCAGGTCGTGGGCCAACCGCGGGTAAGGCTCGCTGCGATGCTGCGTGCCCACCTGCACGATGCGGTTATGTTGCTTCACGGAATCGCGGGCCGCCTTGGCCTCGGCAAGAACATTGCCCATCGGCTTTTCAACGTAGCCGTCTTTGCCGGCGTCAGCCACCATCTTCAGAATGGGCGAGTGGGAGTGCTCCGGTGTAGAAATCACCACCGCGTCAACATCGGGAAGCGCGAGGACGTCCTCCAGGTGCTGGTAGGCGCGCGGCGCGCGGCCGTAGTAATGCGTGTTTTCTGTGACCGCACGTTCGCGGTGAACGCTCCACAGGTCACAGACAGCTGTCATTTCGACGTTATGAGTTGTTTTGTGTTGCGCAATAATCCAATCCAGCTCCTGGCCCCGGCTGCCTGGTCCGATGTGGGCCACTGAAATGCGGTCATTGGCGCCGAGAATCCTGCCGTAAGAGACGGCGGTGGGGACCATCGCCGCGCCGATCAGCGCTGCCGACCCGGTCAGGAAAGTCCTGCGGTCAATCTTTGTTTCTGATTTGCTCATTGTGCTCCTTCACGCGTGTGCCGCTGGCCGGCTGAATGTCACTCACACTCTCAGTTTCAGCGATTCACGCGTTCGGCGGCAGTGTACGCCGCTCACCAACATTGTCAACCGCATCTTCAATCCTTGCTGCTTGCCGTGACCAATGGTGCTCCCCCGGGATTGAAGCCTTTGATGTTACTATCGCTGCCTCAGTATCACTGTGAGCAGGAGACGAATGTGAAGGTTAAAGTTTTCGGGGATCAAGCTTCACTCGCCCAGGCGGCCGCTGGGCAAGCGGCCAACTCCATACGCAGCGCAATTGCCCAGCGCGGACGTGCGCGCATTATTGCTGCGACCGGCGCGTCCCAGTTCGAGTTTCTCGAAGCGCTCACCAGGATGCCGGATATTGACTGGAAGAAAGTTGAACTTTTCCACCTCGACGAATACATCGGGCTCCCCATGGACCATCCCGCCAGCTTTCGCAAGTACCTGATGGAGCGCCTGATCTCGAGGGTAGGCATCACTCGTTATTTTTTCCTTGATGGTAATGCCTCCAATCCGGAGCAGATGGCGCAGCGTGTCGGAGACGAGCTCAATTCCGCGCCCATAGACGTGGCCTTCGTGGGCATTGGAGAAAACGGGCACTTGGCCTTCAATGATCCGCCTGCTGATTTCGAAACCGACCAGCCATATCTGATCGTCACCCTCGATGAAGCTTGCCGCCGCCAGCAGGTAGGAGAGGGCTGGTTCAAAGACGTGTCAGAAGTGCCGCGGCAGGCAGTTTCGATGTCGGTGCAGCAGATATTGAAGGCCAAAGAGATCATCGCCGTGGTCCCGGACGCCCGTAAAGCGCATGCGGCCAAAGCTTGTCTGGAAGGCGAGATTACTCCGGAATCACCCGCCTCCATCCTGCGCAGGCATGTTAATACCACCGTGTACCTGGATAACGCTTCCGCCAGCCTGCTTAGCGAACAAGTGCGAGCTGCAAAATAAGCTCAGATGGCCACCCCGGAACAGACCGCACGCTTTAGGCCAAGCCCGATAAGGCACTTGCGCTGGTGGATCGGCGGCATGCTTTTCGCTTCCACGGTCATTAATTACATTGACCGGCAGACGCTGTCGCTGCTTGCCCCCTACCTGCAGATTCAATATCACTGGAGCAATACCGATTACGCCAACCTGGTAGTCGCATTCCGGGTGGCCTATGCCATTGGCTTGACGCTTTGCGGGCGCCTGATGGACCGCATCGGCACCCGCCGTGGCCTGACGTTGACTGTCGCCTGGTACTCCCTTGTTGCGATGCTCACTTCTCTGGCACGCGGCTTCTACAGCTTCGCCACGTTCCGCTTCCTGCTAGGCGCGGGCGAGTCGGCCAATTGGCCGGCTGCCACCAAGGCGGTTTCCGAGTGGTTTCCTCAGCGGGAGCGTGGGCTGGCTACCGCGTTCTTCGATAGCGGCTCCTCGGTCGGCGGCGCAATTGCTCCCTTTCTTGTCCTCTGGATCTATTTCCGCTGGGGGTGGCGGCCTGCCTTTATGGTGCCCGGTGTGCTGGGGTTCTGTTGGCTGCTGGGGTGGCGATGGCTCTATCATTCCCCAGATAAACACCCACGCATCAGCGAAGCCGAGCGCCAGATGCTGGCGGCCGACCATGGAGAATTTGCTCAAGCGCTGGCACAGAGGCAACGGTGGCGTGACCTGCTGAAACTGCCGCAGACTTGGGCCACAATCATTGCCCGGAGTTTTACCGATCCTGTCTGGTTCTTCGTTGCCGACTGGTTCCCCATATACCTGGTGGCGAAAGGCATCAATCTGCGGAGCAGCCTGTTCGCCATCTGGGTCCCATTCATTGCGGCCGATCTGGGTAATTTCTTCGGGGGTGCCGCTTCCGGCTATCTCATCAAGCGTGGCTGGCCGTTGGGGAGGGCGCGCAAAGCCCTGGTGGTATTCGGCGGCATCGGAGTTACTTTACTCATCCCTACGATTCTTACCCGTAACCTGTACCTGATTGCGCTGCTGTTTGCAGCAGCCACGTTCTGCTACGCATCCTTCAGTACTATCGCCAATGTCTTGCCCGCCGACCTCTATCACAACGAATCGGTTGCCTCGGTAAGCGGAATTAGCGGCACCGGAGCCGGGATTGGCACCATTGTGGCTTCAGAGTTGATCGGCCGGGTCTCCGATGCGCGGCGCGTGGCCGGGACTCACTCGTTTGACCCGATCGTGATCGTTGCCGGAATCATTCCCCTGATTGGTATGTTCCTGGTGCTGTTACTGCTTCGCAACAACCAGGCCACCGAGCAGGGACTCGTGCGGCGAATTTAGGCCCGCCGCCGTTTTTGGGCAGCGATAGGCCTCTTTAGAACATCAGCTTCAGCGCAAACTGCAGAATACGCGGTTTGCCGTCCAGTCCAGTAATCTGCCCGATCTGAGGATCGGTTACGTCGTTGTGCGGACGGGAGAAGTTGACGTTGTTGAATGCGTTGAAGAATTCGGTGCGGAACTGCGCGCTGGCCCGCTCCGTAATCTGGGTGGTCTTCATCAGCCCCAGGTCGGTTTCAAAGAAGCGTGGCCCACGCAGAATATTCTTTCCCGTATCGCCGAATGTGCCCACCGCGTTGGGGCCAAACACCGCAGGATTGAACCATTCCTGAACCAGTTGCGGGTGTGACCGGGAGGAACTCAGCTCCGCCGCGCCGACGCTGCTTCCGACCAGGTCTGCGCGATCGCGCCCCACGCCGCTGAACGAATTATCGCTGGAATCCACAATGGAGAAGGGAAACCCGCTGCGCCAGCTCACAATCGAAGTCAGCTCCCAGCCGTTAAGCACTTTCCCTCTTGCGCCATGGAAGCCGGTTTTCGGCAAATCCCAGACGCTGGAAAGCTTGAAGTTGTGGTGGATATCGTCATCCGATAAGCCGTAATCGAAGTGGCGGTTGAAGGGATTGGACCAGCCGTAGTCGTCAATGGCTCTGCCCCACGTCCAGTCCGCGAGGATGGACACGCCGTGCCCCATGCGCTTTTCCAGCGTGCTCTGCAGCGCGTTATAGTGCGAGTTATTCGACGATGAGATAAATCCCACCGTGCTGAACTGCGGGTAAAGCCGGCGCTGCTGCGTATTGTCATGCGTGGCGCCCGGCACGAATACCGCCGGGTTGAACTCCCGCAATGGCTTCTGGTCGCTGGTACCGTACAGGAAGGTACCTTTATTGCCAACATAGGCGCTGCGGAACAGCCAGTTCTTCCCCAACTGATGCTCCACTGTAAGGTTCCAAGCCGTGACCAGGGTTATGTGATAGTCCTTCTGAAACACCGCGTAGATGGCCGTTGGCAAAATGAAAGTCGAGTCAGATCCAGGCAGCCGGGGCGCGTAGTTCGCCGGAAACGGATTGGCCAAGCCGTTGCTGCCATACGGGTCAGTGAGGCTGGCTGTGTTGAAGAAGAACTGGGGCGAGAATGGCGCCGCGTCTACAAACGTGTTGAATCCAACTGTCTCCGGAGGCGCGTAATAGTAGCCTACGCCGCCGCGCAGGCTGGTGTTGCCGCTGCTTCCTATCTTGTAGGTGAATCCCAGGCGGGGGGCGAAATTGCCCAGATTCGCCTGTGAGCCGGCTTGCGGACACCCCGGATCGTGATTGCTGCCGCCGAACGTCATCCCCAGAGGGGCATTGGGGAACCGTTGCGACTTTACTCCCGCCTGAAAGCAAACGACCCGGCCCTTCTCCTCGAGATAGGGAAGGTAAGGATCCCAGCGCAGACCTGCATTTATGGACAAATTCGGGTTCACTCGCCAGATATCGTTTATGTAGGCACTGTATTTCTCGCCGTGCATGTCCTTGAATTCGCCGCCGCCCTGCTGGAAGTAACTCAGCTCACCCAGCATGAAATCAGCCAGGTTGTCGCCGGAGAGGGCGTTTTGTGTGCCGATGTTTGCGTTCTGCAAGTACTCGTTGCGCAAGTGGTTCTTAAGCCGCAGCACTTCTCCGCCGAAGTGCAGCTCATGGCGGTTGCGAACCAGAGTTATGTTTTCGCGGATGGTGATGTCGCCGCGGTCGAAGTCGCCGTTGTGATTGGTATTAATGGAAAAATAATTGTTCACGACCACCGATAGCTCGGCGGGCTTGGTCTGGGCAACGTTCATGCCGGCGTCGGCCAACCCGAATGGCGCGCCCGACAAGGAACCGCCGGTCTGCAGCTCCCAGCCGAACCAAGTATTAAACAGCAACGTTGGCGATTTGCTGTAGGTATGGTTGATGGCTACGTTCTGCACACGCACGTGATTGCCGTTCGAATCAGCGGCCAGCAGGTTTTGTTGTGCGGTTGCCGGAGGCTGACGGAAATAGGTCTGAAAATAGTGGCCGCTGAGGCGCTGGTTTTGGCCAATGCTGTAGTCCAGCTTGCCCATGAACTCATCTTCGTTCTGTACTTGCGGAGGTCCCAGAAAATTGAGCGTATTGCCGCCGCCGTTCGGCAGCGGAATATGTTGCAGGAAGAACTGCGCTACAGGATTGATGGCAGGCAGCCGGTTAAAGGGCAGTTTTGCGTTCCCGTTGGTCGGGTCCGTAAGCTGCACACCGTTCGGAGTCGTGCAGTTTCCGCCAGCATCGAAGCTGCCGCAAAGCGCCGAGAAATCACCGTTGCGCTCGGCCTGAGTCGGCACGAACGCCACATTCCCTGCTCCCGCACTGCGCAGGCGCGTTCCCTGGTAGGTGCCGAAGAAAAACAGCTTGTTCTTGACGATGGGTCCTCCCACGCTGCCGCCGAACTGGTTGCGCTTCAGCACATCCTTCTGGACCGGCGATGACTGGTTCGCGAAGTAGTTGTTCGCATTCAACGCGCCGTTGCGCAAAAACTCGAACACATCGCCATGGAACTGATTGGTGCCTGACTTGGTGATGACGTTGATGGCGCCGGCTGCGGCGTTGCCGTATTCCGCCGAGAGGTTGTCGGACTGAATGGTGAACTCCTGGACGGCATCGGGGTTCGGGAACGGCAGATTAGTATTGATGTAAGTGTCGTTGTGGCTGGCACCGTCAAGCTGGTAATTGACCGCATTGGGCCCAATGCCATTGACGTTAATGCGGCGTTCACCTGGATGCGTGCCGCCTTCGCAGTTGACGTCGCAGTAGGTGTTAATGCTCGAAACATTAACTGTGCCGGCGCCGAGCAGCGCCAGGTCGGCTGCATTGCGGCCATCCAGGGGCAAATCCACAATGCGCCGCTCGTCAATCAACTGGCTTACCGTGGCTTCGCGTGTATTTATCAGTTCGACATTGGCACCTACCGTCACCTCCTGGTTGACCTGCCCAACTTTGAGGAACACATTTTGTGTTGCCGACTGGTTGACGGTCAGCTCGATTCCCGTCTGTTTGTAGGAGGTGAAGCCGCTTTTCTCCACGAAAAGCTCGTAATGGCCAACCGGCAAGGCAGGGAATAAGTAGTGCCCTTGCGCATCCGACGTCGCGGTACGAGAGAGGCCAGTTTGTTGGTTGGTTAGCCTCAGCTTTGCCCCGGGGATCACCGCACCCGAACTATCGCTTACCACTCCGCCCAGGCTCGCCGTAGTAAACTGGGCGACCGTTGCGGTCGCCGCGAAAAAGATGACCGCACCCATCACAACAAAGAAACGCGCAGCTCGATTCATGGGTTCCTCCGAGGAGACACGCTCCTAAACTGGAGCCTGACACTCTTTGCCGTCCGGACACGAATTTTGTGGCCGATATCCTACTCGCGTCTGATGGAATGTCAATGGGGCCGCTTACAATTTACGGGCCAAGGGTTTCCTTGCAGGCGCGTTCCTAGTATTGTTGCGGTTCGCAACGGCGACCTTAGGCAGTGCGGGGATTCCTCCTCTGTCCTGCCTTGGTTGTCGAGGAGAAACCTGTGACGCTCATCAAAGCCACAATGCTGGTCCATCGCACTATTCGCAGGCCGCGCATCTTCGCATGCTTGGTGGCACTCGCGGGGCTAGTTACCTCAGCAGCCGGCCAAACCACCGCCCAGTCGGTGAAAGCCGTGCTCGACCAGCGCACCCTGCCGCGAGTTATAACCTCATTCCAGCTCCAATCCCACCTGGCCAGGCGTATTCCCAGGTTGCCCTCTTCCATTAACACTGGCCAATGGCTCCAGCAAGAAGCGAAACTGCGCCACCATGTCCTGGCCGACATAGCTTTCCATGGCTGGCCTCGTGAATGGGTGGAGGCGGCTCCACGCTTTGAGCAGACCGGCATCATAGACACCAGCAACGGATACCGGTTGCGCAAGTTCCGGTACGATATTGTGCCTGGCTTTCAATCCACTGCGGTCCTCTATGAACCGCAAAATATCCGCGGCAAGGCGCCTGCCATTCTGAACGTCATAGGGCACGAGCCGGACGGAAACGCGGCGGAATACGAGCAGAAGCGCTGCATCAACTTTGCCAAGCGAGGCATTTTTGCGCTGAGCCTATCCTGGCCTGGATTTGGCGAACTGGCTCAGCGCGAGAATGCTCATGACTACGCGGCCTACCTGGATCTGGTAGGCTCTAATGCGCTCGGATTCTTCTACCTGACAATGCGCCGCGGCCTCGACTACCTGTCAAGCCTGCCGCAGGTGGACCGCACCCGGCTGGGAGTTACAGGTTTGTCGGGCGGGGGATGGCAAACTACAGTCCTCAGCGCGCTCGATGACCGTGTTGCTGTATCAGCGGAGGTGGCCGGTATCGGCGCGCTCCCGTCAAACCTGGTGCGGCCCGTTGATACCGACGAGATCGAGGAAAATGCGACCGACCTCACCCAGGGCCAAGACTACCCCTTCTTTGTCGCCATGCGTGCGCCACGCCCTACCTTGCTTATCCATAACGCCGAGGACGATTGTTGTTTTCGCGCCACCCTGGTTAAGCCATATATCTACGATCAGGTCCGGCCTTTCTTCCGAACATTCGGCAAAGACGGCGATTTTGGCTGGCATGAGAACCGCGATCCCGGCACTCACAATTATCAGTTGGACAATCGTCAACAGGCGTATGCGTTCTTCACGCACCATTTTGGTCTGCCGGTTTCGGCCAACGAAATACCGAGCGATGGTGAGATAAGGCCGCCCGAGCAATTGGCGTCGGGATTGCCCGCGGGGAATCTGACTATCCTGGGCTTGGCCAGAAAACTGGCCCAGCAGGTTGCGCGCACGCCGGTTCCGGAAGTTAGCCAGCGTAGTGCCTGGGCGCAGGGCCAGAGGGAACAACTACGCAGCGTAATTCGGTACGCCCCGGTTTCTGTTCAGGATGTCTGGCGGCTCGACAATACCAAGCACCTGGGATTCGAGACTCTGCTCGAGCGCTTCGACTTCTCTAACGGGCTCAGCGCCACCGGAGTCTGGCTCAAGTCGATCTCGACGCCGCAGGATGCTCCGGTAACGATTGTGCTGAACGATGAAGGCTACAAGGCGGCGGCCCAGGTTATTTCCGGCCTCATCAACCGCGGCCAGCAGGTGCTTGCTGTTGATTTGATCTTCAACGGAGCTACCGCCCCGGAGAACAACGCGAGCTGGCAGACGCTCGTGGCGACCACTGGCGATCGTCCGCTTGGATTGGAAGTGGCGCAGCTGTCGGCAGTCGCCTCCTGGCTTCGGACCACGCCCGGCAGCGGAAGAATTAACGTCGTGACCGAGGGAACCCGCAACCGAGTGATTGCGCTGACCGCAGCTGCACTGGCCCCACAGATATTTGCCAGCATTGAAAGCCACGGTTCCATAGCAAGTCTGGATGACCTTCTTAAGCGGGGAGTCCCTTTTCGAGCCGCCCCGGAATTGTTCTGCCTCGATCTTTACAAGTACTTTGATATGGACCGTCTGGCGCTCATGGCGGCTCCAACCGAGGTCGGTTCAGGCGCTAAGCCAGTCGAAAAGGGAGAGGCTGACAAGTAGGAGAAAATGCTTGTCGAACCCCTGGGTGGATCAGTAGTAATTGACTTGACTGTGCGGCCTTGCAGTGGTATTCCGGCGTTCGAAATGGAGCCTGCTAAAGCTCTACCTGGAATTCGAAGTAGTGCTCAATTGTAGAGGAGAAGAGGATGAGATTCTTAGTGGCTGTATCAGTTCTGTGCCTGGCCTGCCTGGCGCAAGGGCAAGCAGCCAGCAAGGGAGCTTCAAGTGACGACACCGGGCTGAAAACGGTCGAACAGAAGTGGGTAGAGGCGTATTATCGCGGCGATGGCGACGCCCTCTCCCGCCTGGAGACCGATGATTTCACCGTTATCGCCAATGGCGAAAAGCCGCAGACAAAAGCGGAGCAGATAACGTCGGTGGAATCGAGAGGCCCGGTTGGGGTTCCCGCTGCCAATCTGGAAGAGGAAATCCGCCACTACGGGGATGTGGCGATAATCACCGGCTTGAGTCCCAACGCGAACATCCGCTTCACCGCCGTTTGGGTGAAGACCAACGGCGACTGGAAGGTCGCGCATTTACATTACTCCGGCGGCGACTGAGCGGATGTTTCATTAAAGCCTGAATGCTGAAAGAGGAGGTCGGGTTGAAGGCAGGTTCCGCCAATGACCGCGTTCGCTTCGGCATAATCGGTGTCGGTGGCCAAGGATCTTCCTTGCTGGGCCAAGCCGTCGAGCTGCACGGCGCCGAATGTGCCGCTGCATCCGACGTCTACGATGGCCGCCTCATGCTGGCGCGGGAAATTGCCGGCGACAAGCTGCCGGTAACCCGCCGCTACCAGGAATTGCTCGATAACAAAGGAATAGATTGCATAGTGGCGGCGCTCCCCGACCACTGGCACAGGAGAATTGCGCTGGAGGCGCTGAGCGCCGGCAAGGATCTCTACCTTGAAAAACCGATGTCCTATTCGGCGGAGGAAGGCTACGAAATTGTAGATGCCGCCCGCAAGAGCGGCCGGATTTTGCAGGTGGGCTCCCAGCGCGTGGATTCGCAACTCTTCCTCAAGGCCCGCGAACTCTATCAGCAAGGGGCAATCGGGCAGGTATCGCTGGTGGAGAACTGGCTCGGGCGCAACGACCCGACCGGCGCCTGGCAATATCCCATACCCTCCGATCTGTCGCCGTCCACCGTTGATTGGAATACCTGGCTGGGCGACCGCCCGAAGCGCCCCTTCGATCCAGCGCTGTATGCGCGCTGGCGGTTATGGAAGGAATTCGGAACCGGCATAGCTGGGGATCTAATGGTGCACTCCGTCACTGGAATTGTGTTCGTGCTGGGTATGAATGAGCCTCCCCGCACCGCTTACTCCCAGGGCGGTATTTTCCGCTGGAGGGATGGACGCGATTTTCCCGACGTGCACTCGGTGCTGTTTCGTTACGGCCAGATTCCGGTCGTCGTAAATATCACCTTCAACGGTGAAATGCCCGAGACCACACGCTTTTTAGGATCTAAGGGCATCCTGGAAATTACCGAGTTTGCTTTGACCTATACCCCGCAGCCGGGCACGGAAGTTGAACCCAGCTACTACGCGGACTCCTTCGCCAAGAAGATTCGCGAGGCCTACCAGGACAGCTGGCACAAGGCGCATGATCCTCAACCCGGTAAGGAAGCGATCCTGGAAGCGAAAAGTTTCCGTGGGCCTTCCTTCGACTCCGAGACTCCGCACCTGGCGAATTTCTTCCGCGCAGTCCGGACACGAGAGCCGGTCCTGGAGGATGCCGCCTTCGGCAACAACACCGCAATCGCCTGCCACATGGCCAATAAGTCGTATTTTGAAGGAGTCCCGGTCAGTTTCGATCCGGTCTTGCGGCGTATTGTGTCTCGGCCCGCGGCCTGACGCTGGCCTTCGGCATACACCGCGCCATGCTGATTTGATAATCTGCAATAGTATGAAGGACGAAGTTCACGTTCCCCTGGCGCCACTTCTTGCCCTTCAAAGAGAGGCGCCACGCGTTGCCGGACTCAAAGATATTCAGCTGGCAGTGCAGCAATCCCTTGCTGCTTTACAAATCCCCACCGCAAAGGTCAGAGGAAAAAAGATAGGCATCACTGCCGGCAGCCGTGGAATAGATCGGCTGCCGGAGGTGGTGCGAGCTGCTTGTCTCTGGTTGAAGTCTGAAGGCGCTACACCCTTCATCGTGCCGGCCATGGGCAGTCACGGCGGTGGCACTTCCGAGGGCCAGCGGCAGGTCCTGGAAAAATATGGCGTGACGCCGGAATTCACCGGCGCGGAGATCTGCTCCGCCATCGAGCCCGCATCCTTGGGGACTACTCCCGAAGGCATTGAAGTCTACATAGATCGAAATGCCTACGAGGCAGACGCGGTTCTTGTGCTGAACCGGGTCAAGCCGCACACGGATTTTTCCGGAAACATCGAAAGCGGCGTTGTGAAGATGATCGCGGTTGGCTTGGGCAAAGCGGTTGGCGCGCAGGAAGTGCACCGTTGGAGCAGACAAATCGGCTTCGAACCCTGCTTGCGTGCGGTGTGCGCCAAGGTTCTCAGCAGTGGCAAGATTCTATGCGGCTTGGCCCTGATCGAGAATGAGTTCCATCAGATCGCCCAGGTTTACGCCAGCGCGCCGGAGGGAATCACCGCTCAGGAGGAGAAAGCGCTGATCATCGCCAAGCAGCTTGTTCCTCGTATTCCTTTTCCAGAACTTGACCTGCTTGTAGTGGATGAACTCGGCAAAAATATTAGCGGCTCGGGTATGGATACTAAGGTCATAGGCCGCGGATTACCCTCGATCCCACCGGAGGCTCCGCATATTTGTGTTATCTACGCTCGAGATCTGACCAGGGAAACTGAAGGCAATGCGGCAGGTGTCGGCCTTGCCGATCTGATTCACGACCGGCTGTATCGAAAAATTGATTACCAAAAGACATTTCTCAATGTTCGCACCTCGCTCAACCTCCCGCTGGCACAGGTTCCGATGCATTGCCCATCGGACCGCGACGCTTTCGATTTCGCTTTAGGCTACTTGGGCAGCCCAGGGCCTGAACAACAACGCAGCGTGTGGATCCGCAATACGGTCAGTCTTGACCGGATCGCCTGCTCGCAGGCCCTGGCAGCAGAGGCATCAAAACTCGACGGCTGGCACCTGGAACCCGAACCGCTCATCCCGCAATTTGACCGCGAAGGCAACGTCTGCTCTCCCTTGCAGGGCTGCTGACCCGCTTGGTGGATGCTTAGGGCTCCATTCACCTCGCGCCTCAGCTCTCATTTCTCTTGAACTCGCCCGCCGTTGTGGTTGCTGGAATCAACTCGCCAACTATGCACCAGTAGGCAAGTATGCCTGAAAGCAGAACGATGGAGCCCAGCTCAAATCCGGGAACATATGACCCCGTGCGCTTGATCAGCAGCCCTACCGCCAGGGGAGCCAGGATCCCGGAAAGGTTCCCGGAGAAGTTTTCGGCGCCTGTCCATATACCGACCTTCTCAGCCGGCGCGCATGATTGAAGAATTGTGATCAGATTGCCGGTGGAAAGCCCGACCAGCGCGGCCCCGATCAGAAGGGCGACAGCGATGGGACTGGAAGGCACGCGGACGGCGGGAAAGAGCAGCAGTCCGCTGATGAAAGCCAGGGTCACGATGCCTTTGCGGGTCCATGTTTCGTTCCACCCTCGCCGGATAAGACGGTCGGCAATCCATCCTCCAACCGGCTCGGATACTCCAAAAGTAAAAAATACGAGCGAACTGTAAATTCCGGCCCGAACAATGCTGACGTGCCGGACCGTGACGAGGTAGTCGGGGAGCCAAGTGACCAGCACATACCAGTAGTAATCAAAGCAGAAAAATCCCAGGCAGATGCCCAGCAAGTTGCGATTCAGGAAGGCGCTAGTGCCGCTGGAGAATGACTCGCGCGGCGGCGGAAAGGTGGAAGGGGGTGTTGGTAGCCCCAAGCGGCGAGGAAAAAGCCACAACCAGGGCACAATCCACACCAGCGCGGCGAATCCTAATACAGCAAACGTGTGTCGCCACCCGTAGTGCAGCAGGAGCCAGGGGACCAGAATGCCTTCGAGCATCAGTCCGGTCCGAGTACCGAAATCGAAAAGTCCTGACGGCAGCCCGCGACCTTCCGGCTTGAACAGCAAGCAGACGATCTTCGTACCGCCCGGAAGATAGATGGATTCTCCAATCCCAAGCAGAATGCGGAATCAAAACTTCGAGGCTTCCCGCCAGCCCCGTCAGGCCTTGCGCCAGCGACCATATGGCGAACGCGCCCGCATACAGCCGGCGCAAGTTCAAGTGGTCCGCGCACCAGCCCACTGGAATTTGCATGAGAGCGTAAGACCAAAAGAAAGATGAAAGCAGCAGGTTTTTGCTGGCCGGCAACAGGTGCAGGTCGCTGGAAATGAGAGGCAGAGCGAGTGAAATGGCGGCGCGGTCCAGATAATTGATCAGAGAGGCGCTAAAAAGCAGGCTGACGATCAGCCAGCGGCGGGTATTGGACACGTTAGGCAGATCCACGGCGCTCCTCGCTCTGCTTGCCGCAGCCGAGAGAGTTTACATCTCAGAGCGCTCCCGCTTCCTGCAATAAGTGTTTCATTCCCGCCCAGCTTTGGCGCGTTGATTCCTCCGGCGTGCCGGCCCCGTCCCAGTGCGTCTCCAGGCTTACAGCGTAACGATAACCGTCCCGCTTGAGCGCCCTAAACTGGCCAAGCCAGTCAACAATACCACTGCCCATCCTTGCCCAGTCATAATCGACGCCCCCGGATTTCATCACCACATCCTTGCAGTGACAGTGGCCGATGCGATCTTTAGGCAAAAGGTTATACCCGTCTGGATACGGTTTCTCACCTCGCGCTGCTGCATTTCCCGGGTCCCAGTTCAGCATGAGCCAGCGCGACTTCACCATGCTGAGCACCTTGGCTGCTTCCGCTCCGGTTGCGGTGTTGCACGAGAGTTCATTCTCGAGCACCAAAGTTATCTCTTTCTTGCCTGCCTTCATCGCGGCTTCACGCAACTTGTCATTCATGGCAGCGCGGTAGGGCGCCTGATCCGCAAGCCGCCAGAAATCGAAACAGCGAACCCGATCCGTTCCGAACTGCTTCGCCAATTCCAGGGCACGTTCCAGAACCTCGTCCTGCTGCGCAAAGCTGAAATCGGCATTGAACTCGGGCTTTGCCGGGCTGAACTTCGACTTGGGAGCGCCCGGCCAATCCGTTTTGAACAGTGGGCTGGTAATGTCTGTAACTCGCAGTTTGTACTTATCCAGAATGCGCCTTGCTTCCGCGGCTTCCTTGGAGTCCAGGCTGACTATGTTCTTGTTCCACATGCCGCGCACTTCGATCCACTCCATTCCGAAATCGCGCGCCGCAACATGGCATGCACGGTCGAAATCCTCGCTTATTTCGTCGTTGATGACGGCAATTCTGAAAGGGGACTGCACTCGATCCGTGGTTTGCCTCTGAGACGTGCCAGGTCTGTGGTTTTGCTTTTCCCCTGAAAAAGCGGATGTCGCATACGCCCCGCCGACAGCAGCGATTCCAGCCAGAAAGGCGCGCCGCGGGAACCGACTTTTCATGTGTCCTCCTGCCGAGAGCCACCCACCGCACGCGATCTGCAGAGGCTCTTAGGCGTCAATAACCTATCATCTCCTCCAGTCTTGACGCACTGCGGAGGGGTGGGTTGCAATTTGACCGCCGCCAACCCCGAAAACTAGCTCGAATCATGTCCGGATGCAATTCGCATGGCCGAGCTTTTCGTTGCCGAGTCGCCAT